>JAESRV010000119.1 GCA_016764475.1 Amylibacter sp. | reverse complement strand
GCCTTGCAAATCCCCCTATTCTGGGGTGTGTTCAAAATCGCCCCCGCATCGCCTGAGGTTGAAGGGTTGGCGCATTCCTACATGCAAATACGCATCTTTTCAGCCCCCGCCGCCATTGCCCTATACGGCATAACCGGTTGGCTGATTGCGCATGAACGCACCAAAGCTATCTTTATGCTTCAGTTGTGGATGAACGGCTTGAACATAGGTTTGGATTTGTTGTTCGTGCTACAATTCAACTGGGGCGTGCAAGGTGTTGCCATCGCCACTTTCCTGTCGGAATGGAGCGGCCTTATTCTGGGCTTGTGGCTAACACGTTTCGGCTTTGCAAACGGGCTATGGCGCAATTGGGCGCAGGTTTTCGACCGTGTCAGATTATGGCGCATGGCGGCTGTGAACGGTAATATCATGTTACGCTCGGTTCTGTTGCAGGCGTCTTTTATGACGTTTCTGTTCATCGGGGCAGGGTTTGGCGATGTAACGCTGGCCGCTAATCAAGTTCTGTTGCAATTCCTGCACATCACAGCCTACGCATTGGACGGTTTTGCGTTCTCGGTAGAGGCCCTTGTCGGCCAAGCACTGGGCGCACAAAACCGCGCAGCATTCAGGCGAAGTGTCTATTTATCCAGTTTCTGGGGGGTGATTATCGTCATCTGCCTGTCTGCACTGTTCTGGATCATCGGCGGCTGGGGTATCAACGTTATGACCACAGCACCTGATGTACGTGCGGAAGCCTTAGAATACCTGCCATGGATGGTCTTGGCCCCGCTCATCGGTGCCGCTTCATGGATGCTGGACGGTATCTTTATCGGTGCCACCCGAACCCGCGATCTGCGCAACATGATGCTGATCTCGGTTGCAGTATATGTCACCAGCCTATGGTTGTTGCTGGAACCGCTGGGCAATCACGGGTTATGGTTAAGCCTGCTGGTTTTCTATGTGGCACGCGGGGTCACACTGGGCTGGAAATACCCAGCCTTGGAAGCGTCTGTTGAACGCGCCTGATCTTAAACTACGCGAAGCTCATCATAAGAAACCATGACGTGTTTTTGATAGGCAGGTCTTTTTGTTAGGCGATCATAATAAGCGGCAAGGGCTGGAAACGCCGCGCGTTCAATTTCGATGTCATAATACCTGAATAACAAATGGCCAAACTGAATATCGGCAAGGGTAAAATTATCACCCGCAAGGTAATCTGTCGTTGCCAGTTGCTGTTCTGCGATTTTCAGTTTGTTTTCAAAGGTTATAACTGCTGCTTCAATGGCCGTATGGTCTTGATCTCTTGGGGTTGTTCTGACAGTTTTCCAGAAGATTGGAACGGTGAAATTAAGCGCGATATTGAGTTTTGCCCATTCGGACCATTTATCAACTTCGCTGTGCGCCAGAATTTCTTTTGGCCAAAAGGTATCTCTGGCGTAACGATTGGCTAGGTATCTTAGGATAGCCCCGGTTTCCCAAAGCGGCGTATTTCCCCCGTCTTGCAATACAGGAACAGTCTGATTAGGGTTCATTGCGATGAATTCCGGTGTATCCGTGCCGCCATAAATATGCCCTGCATCAAAACGCTCATATTCAAGGCCCAGTTCACCAATGCACCACATAAGAGCTTGGACATTTGATGATGTTTTGCGTCCCCAAACCTTAAGCATCTTTTAATATCTCCAAAACCGCTTCAGGCGGGCGGCCAATCGCAGCTTTACCGCTATAGATCACCACAGGCCGTTCAATCAGGATCGGCTGTGCCACCATCGCATCAACCAGATCACCCGCCGTATCCGTCTTGGTCAAACCCGCCTCTTTGAACCGCGCATCGCCTGTGCGCATCAAAGCCACCGCTTCAATGCCCAACAGATCAAGCGTTGCAATGATCTCGGCCTTTGAAGGGGCCGCATTGACATAATCCACAATCACCGGATCAAAACCCTTGTCCTGCAACAACTGTAAGGTTTGGCGTGATTTTGAACAGCGTGGATTGTGCCAGATAGTAGGTTGGGTCATAGGTACGTGTCTTTTTCAATGCCGATAGCTTCAGAAATATGCTCAAACCCGTCTTGTTCCAGCAAATCATCCAAGCCCTGTGCTATCTTGTTAACCAATGAAAACCCGCCATAAACCAGCGCAGTATACAGCTGCACCGCAGAAGCCCCCGCTTTGATTTTGGCATAAGCCTGCTTGGCCGTGGCAATGCCACCAACCCCGATCAGCGGCACATCCGTGCCAAGTAGCTCGGAGAATTGCGCCAACACCCGCGTCGACATCTCAAACAAAGGTGCGCCTGACAGTCCGCCGGTTTCATGCGCATGCGCACTTTGCAACCCATCGCGGGTCACCGTCGTGTTGGTTGCAATCACTGCATCAATCCGCATCATCCGCGCAACATACGAGATATCCTCGATATCGGGCAGGGTCAGATCAGGGGCAACTTTCAGGAAGATCGGAATTTTCACATCCAGCAAATCACGGGTTTCCATCACCCCGGCAACCAGTGCAGACAACGCACTGCGCCCTTGCAAATCACGTAGTTTTTCGGTGTTAGGGGATGATACGTTAATAGTGGCAAAATCCACATAAGCCCCGCAGGTTTCCAGCACTTTGACATAATCAATCGCCCGGTGCGAACTGGTTTTATTAGCACCTAGGTTCAAGCCCACAATCCCCGTATCGGGCCGTTGCGACAACCGATTGGCAATCACCTGCATACCTTCATTGTTAAAGCCGAACCGATTGATCGAGGCGCAGTCTTCGGTCAGCCGAAACAAACGCGGTTTCGGATTGCCGTCTTGCGGCAAAGGTGTTGCAGCCCCGACTTCAATAAAGCCAAAACCAGTTTTCAAAAGCGGTGCCACCGCTTGCGCATTCTTGTCAAAGCCAGCCGCTAACCCGATGGGATTAGGCAGATCAAGCCCCGCCAACGTGCTGCGCAATCGCGGTGACGTATAAGGGCCATTACCACCGACCAGCCCCATATTCAGCGATTTAATCGCCAGCCTGTGACCTGCTTCAGGATCCATCCGATTAACCGCTGCCAGCCCGATTTTTTCAACAATACTCATAGCATTTCCTTGGGAAATTGGTGTTGCTCGTCGATTAGTGGCAAAGGTTTGGCCCATGCAATATCCGCACTTTTCAATATACGGTACAGATGCGGAAATAAATCACCCCCGCGTGAAGGTTCCCATTTCAAAGCATCCCCAAGCCCATCGGCGTCAATCGCCAAAAGCATCAAATCTTCTTCCCCCGCAAAATGCTTGGCCGCCGTTTCTGCCGCCTGCAAGGCAGTGGAAAAATGAATGAACCCGTCATTTAGATCAACATGGGCCCCTTGGGTTTCGCCATTTTTATGAAACGCTGCCCATTCATTATCGCGTAAGATTTTATAGATCATCATAATCACCAGATGCAGCGCGGTATCAAATTGGTCAAGTGTAAAGCGCAAACTGCTTATAAATATAAAGACGTTGTCGCAAACATTATAGTCTGGCCCTATTTTCTTTGTTAGCGAAAGATAAGAACACTTGTCCAAAGGGTATGCCATGACACTATCTAAAAATTTCGATTTATCCGAAGTTACCAAACCCGTGAACGTGGCCCGTGGCCTGCCAAACGCCCATTACATTGATGAAGCGGTGTTTGCAGAAGAACGCGATGCGGTCTTGTTCAACAACTGGTCAGGTATCGGCTTTGCCAAAGATGTTCCCGCACCCGGTGATGCCATGCCGGTAGATTTTCTAGGCATGCCCTTGTTGATCCTGCGCGACCAAGACGATCAAGTTAAAGTCTTCCAAAACACCTGTCGCCATCGTGGCATGATCCTTGTCAGTGAAAAAAGCAATATTCGCGGCTCAATCCGTTGTCCGTACCATTCATGGTGCTATGATCTGAATGGTGCCTTGCGTTCCACCCCACATGCGGGCGGGCCGGGGGTTAATATCCACGAAGACATCAAACGCAATGAACTGGGCCTTTTTGAGATTAACGCCCATGTTTACATGGGTGTGGTTTTTGCCAATATTTCAGGCACAGCAGCCCCGTTTGAAGAGGTGCACGCCGACCTGTTGGAACGTTGGAAGGATTTCGACCAACCGATGCTGCACAGCGGCGATGACAGTTCCTTTAAGCTGGAAGTGAACTGCAACTGGAAACTGGCGGTGGAAAACTATTGTGAAAGCTATCACCTGCCATGGATACACCCCGGCCTGAACAGCTATTCACGCCTGGAAGATCATTACCATCTGGAAGAACGCCTGAAATATTCAGGCCAAGGCACACTTGTTTACCGCCAGTTAGAAGGTAAAGGCGGGCAGGTTTTCCCTGATTTTGAAAACCTAGCAGACAAATGGGATACGGGCGGCGAATACGTGGCCCTTTACCCCAATGTTTTGCTGGCGGCACAACGTGATCACACATATGCGATCCTTTTAGAGCCAGCATCCTTGGGCAAAACCATTGAGCATGTTGAAATATTCTATGCAAATGACGTAGCCCTAAGTGCAGAATATAAAGACCTGCGCGCAAAAAACACCGAGCAATGGAAAGGTGTTTTTCTGGAAGATGTTTTCGTGGTCGAAGGTATGCAAAAAGGTCGCCACGGCATCTTTTTTGATGGTGGAAAATTCGCCCCTGTTATGGACAGCCCCACCCATATGTTCCACGAATGGGTCGCCACACAGATCAACATGGGCCGTCAGGTAGCGGCTGAGTGACCCTTGCCGATTTAGACGCAGCCCTATTACAAGCCCATGCGGATTATGATCTGGATAGGCTTGTGACCCTTTACCAAAAAGCGGGTTTGTCGTGTATTGACGCAAATGATGTGGATGCAGGCTGTTTTTATCTGACCCACGCTTATATTTTCGCCCTTGAGGCGGGCACATCAAAGGCCCGCGAAATCCACAAAGTTCTGGTTTCTTACGGGCGAGAGGAGTAAAATCATGAAAACCCACGCACAAGCCGTTGTGATCGGCGGCGGTCTGGTCGGCTGCTCTATTCTGTATCACCTTGCCAAACTGGGCTGGACCGATGTGGTTTTGCTGGAACGGGACGAGTTGACCTCGGGTTCCACATGGCACGCGGCCGCTGGCCTGCACGGGTTGCATGACAATAACAACATCTCGAAGCTGCAATATTACACGATGAACCTGTATAAAGAGCTGGAAAAGGAAACCGGGCAGGGCTGCGGCATTTTTCAACCGGGTTCGCTTTATCTGGCGCAAACCGAAGAGCGCGAACACCAGCTGCGCATTCAGGCCGCCAAGGCAAAATATTTCGGCGTGGATTTCTATGAAATATCCGTGGAAGAGGCCCTGAAAAAGAACCCTCTGATMAATTTCGAYGGCATCCGCTGYRTSATGTAYGAACCCGATGGCGGCAATGTTGAYCCCTCTGGCGTGACCATGGCCTATGCCGCAGGTGCCCGCCAAATGGGKGCKGAAATTYACCGCTTTACGCCYGTGACAGGCACAGTTCCACAGCCCGACGGCAGCTGGATTGTGGAAACYGAAAARGGYAATATYCATACCCAGTGGGTGATCAATGCGGCGGGYCTTTGGGCGCGTGAAGTMGCCGCTATGGCAGGYTTCAAAATGCCGYTGCAACCCACAGARCACCAGTATTTCGTCACCGAAGCCATCCCTGAAATTGAAGCACTGGATTTCCGYCTGGCMTCRGTYGCSGAYCGCGATGGCGAGTATTATATGCGCCAAGAAGGCAACGGGTTGCTGATCGGTGCMTATGAGAAAAAYCTGAAATTCTGGGCSGAAGACGGCACACCRCARGGTTTYGGSCAYGARYTRTTYGCWGAYGATCTWGACCGCATCATGGAYAATGTGATGCGCGCAATGGAYCGYGTKCCWGTGGCCGCCGAWGCAGGCATCAARCGGGTGATCAAYGGCCCGATGATCTGGTCGCCTGACGCATCTGCCCTTTATGGCCCAGTGCCCGAATTGCAGAACTACTTCACTTGTTGCGGTATCATTCCGGGGTTTTCACAATCAGGCGGGCTGGGCCTGATGACCGCGCAATGGATTATAGAGGGCGAACCGGAATTGGATATGTTCCCGTGGGACATCGCGCGTTTTGGCCACTGGGCCGACAAGAAATTCACCATGGAAAAAGTCGCAGACCAATATTCCAAGCGCTTTGCCATCCATTACCCCTATGAAGAACGTGATGCAGGCCGCCAAACCCGCCTGCGCCCTATATACGAAAAGCAAAAATCCATGGGGGCAGTGTTTGGCCTGAACTACGGTTGGGAACACCCGCTTTGGTTTGCGGGTGTGGGCAAAGAAGGCCGTGAAAGCTACGGCTTCACTCGCCAAGACTGGTTTGAACCCGTCGGCGAAGAATGCCGCGCCTTGCGCCGCGACGTGGGTGTGATCGACGTGTCGAACTTCGGTAAATACGAGATTAAGGGCGCAGGTGCCGCCCAATGGCTGGACAAAATCATCGCCAACTATATCCCCAAAGAAATAGGCCGTTCCTGCCTGACCCCGCTATTGGGCATACGCGGCGGTATCGCGGGTGATTTTACCGTCACCAAACTGGCCGAAGGTCACTTCTTTATGGTGGGGTCGGGCATTGCCGAGCGTTATCACCAACGCTATTTCAAAGCGGTTGAACGCCCTGACACGGTCAGTTTCGAAAGTGTTACCGAAGATTATTGTGGCTTTAACATCGCTGGCCCGAAATCGCGTGAATTACTGTCGCGCATGACCCAGGCTGATCTGTCAAACGACAGTTGGAAGTTCATGCGTTCCAAACAAATCACCATCGCAGGAATAGAAGCCATCGCCATTCGCGTGTCTTTCACAGGCGATCTGGGATGGGAGGTTTATGTGCCCACGGATCAACAGTTGAAACTATACGAGGCCCTGTTTGAAACAGGTGCAGATCTTGGCGTGCGCCCCGTCGGTGTACGTTCCTTGGGGTCATTGCGCATTGAAAAAGGCTACGGCAGCTGGTCACGCGAATATTCGCCTGAATACTGGCCGCAAGAGGTTGGTTTAGACCGGTTGGTCAAAATGGATAAACCAGAATTTCTGGGCAAAGAAGCCTACGCTAAAATCAAAGACAAAATCCCGCGTGAATTACTGGTTAACTTGATCGTAGAGGTGGATAATGCCGACGCATCGGGTGGCGAGCCGATCTTCTTGCCAGACGGCACACCTGTGGGCCGTGTCAGTTCCGGTGCTTACGGGTTTACGGTGGAAAAGTCTGTGGCACTTTGTTTTATCAAGACCGAACACGCGGTCGTGGGTGCACAATTTGACATCGCCATCTTGGGAAAACCGCACCGTGCGGTGATGTTGGGCGCGCCCGCCTTTGATCCCAAAGGCGAACGCTTACGCGGATAATCTGTATAAAACCGCGTTGTCTAGGAACGCCAGAACGGCTTGGCTGCTTCCAGCCTGGCCTGCTCTGGCGTGATGCCAATGTCTTCCAGTAGTCCATAAGGCATTGTACTTAAGGGACGGCGGGTATTGTACCGATCATACCACGTCACAATTGTACTCGCTACTTGAATTGCCCATCGGGATACCAACGGGAAGTGTTCCCGCTTGCCTAGGTTTAGGGCGGTTTCTGCGGTATGTGCGTGAATATAAGCCATTTTCCTTGCTTTCTATATTGTTATGGTACAATATGTATTGTACTGATATATATGTGATACAAAGATTCGCATTGTAACGCTATAGGAATATTGTAATGGGTACAATTTGGCGGCCAACCCTATCGGATTTCGAAGGGCCTAAATATAAAGCGGTTGTTGCGGCCTTGCGCACCGACATTGCCAAGGGCAATTTGCGGGCAGGTGATAAGCTGCCACCAGTGCGTGATCTGGCTTGGGAAATACATGTCACGCCGGGCACCATCGCGCGGGCCTATCAAGAAGGTATCGCTGCGGGCATCTTGCAGGCAACCGTAGGGCGCGGCACATTCATTGCCAAACAAAACAGCGAATTGCCTGAAATTGAGCAGCACTATAATATTATTCCAGAACAAAAAATCAATCTGCGCAACACCAACACCACAAACGTGGGCCAGGCCGATGCGATCAAACGCGCAATGATCCATGTGGCGCAAACCAAGGTTGACCAGTATATCGAATACCCCGAACGCGATGGCCGTCATTCGATCTATCCGCACATTGTCAACTGGATGGAGTATTCCAACATCCAAGCCAAGCCTGAAAACCTGATTGTCACCAACGGCGGGCAAAACGCAATTTCACTGGCCATCGCTTCCATTCTTGAAGATGGCATTGGACCCATCGCCATTGATGCGCTCACCTATCCCGGTATACGCTATGCGGTGCAAAGCCAGCGTGCTGAATTGGCGGGCATCGAAACCGATGAATTTGGTATAATGCCCGATGCTTTGGAAGCGGCTTATCGGCGCAAACCCTTCAAGGCCCTGTTCACATCTGCTAATGTTTTGAACCCCACCACGGGGGAAATGCCGCTTGATCGGCGCATCGCCATTGCGGATTTGGCCCGAAAATTTGATTTCCAGATTATCGAAGATGATTGCTGGGGCATCGGCCCGGCCAAACTGCCCGGCTTCTACGGCATCTGCCCGGAACGCGTATGGTACCTGTCGTCCATATCCAAATCCGTGTCCGCAGGTCTGCGTTTTGGCTACCTGCTTTGCCCCTCCGGAAAAACCGCAATCGCGGCGCGCATGATGCAAACATCCAGCTTTGGTGTGTCGCGCGCGGTGGTTGATATTGCCGAAAGCCTGCTTGCATCGGGGGATGCGGCCAGCATTCGTGCCCGAATTTTGGAAAAAGTCAGCCAGCGCGTTGAATTGACTGTAAATCTGATGGGTAAATGGGATATTTCATGGCGCAGGGATGTGCCCTTTATCTGGCTCAAACTGCCGCGCGGTTGGCGTGCATCGTCCTTTACCACTGCATGTGAGCGCAAAAATATCGTGGTGCGCGCCGCTGATGAGTTTGCATTAAACAACATGCCCACCCCGCACGCGGTGCGCATTTCAGTTAATTGCAATATCCCGCAAGATTTGTTCGGGGCGGCTTTGCAAAAAATCGACAAGCTGCTGGCCCATCCACCCATGGATGTGGAAAGTTAAGCCTTAACCATAAAGCGTTTGCAAGCCTTCAAAAATTTTCGAAGGATCCCGCGGTTGCCGCTGGTTCATGCGCTTGGTTTCAATGCCATTGCGCAGCATTCGATTGGGTTTCGCCGATACAGTGTCTGATCTGCCCTCGCCGCGATTGTGCGATGCAGGCATAGACGGGCCGTTCAGCGGTAGTGTGCTTTTAACTGCCATTGGTCTGCTCTTTCAGGTGTGCCTGCTTTAGCGCAGGTCTTTATAAGGGCAGGTTGGCGCGGGAATTTGTCAGAAATTGGGCGGATCATAGGTAAATGTATGTGATTTAATGCAACAGGTCGCACCCTACCCACGGCACTTCTCACCGATCTTATTGGCAAAA
Source organism: Amylibacter sp. (assembly GCA_016764475.1). GTDB lineage: Bacteria > Pseudomonadota > Alphaproteobacteria > Rhodobacterales > Rhodobacteraceae > Amylibacter. Next base: position 10,179 of record JAESRV010000119.1, on the reverse strand, counting down.
TCACGCATCCGCGTATCAAATTTGCGATCCAAGGTTTTCTTGGCCAGTTTCGCCGATTGTAAAGCAATGCGCGCAGACAGGCCTTTTGCCTGAACCGTAACAATGGCCCGTAAGCGGGTTTCCGTATGGCTTAAAGGGATGACATCAAATTTCACAACAGCGTCTAAAGATTTGGCTTTGCAGATATACGAAATGGTATCGGATGGCCTATAACTGTCCAGCGTCAGCTCTACGGTGCGATCCTTGCCGCGAAAATGGCCTTTCACATTCCAGCGCATTCCGGCTTGCGGTTGGGTAAAATTATCCTGTCGTTCCACTTGCGCACCAACCCGCATCGCATAAGATTCGTAAAAATCAAAATCCGCCAGTTGTGCAAACACATGGTCTGCGGATGCTTTGATATCCTGCTTACTCTCAAAATCCATCACTTGCCTGTTTTTGTTGTTTTGCCTACGCTATACTGTCTTTTATCCAATTTTCTATTAAAAACTGCGCAATAGAGCCGTTTCGGGATGGAAGCATGTCATCACTGTTGCCACAAAGCACATCTATGATGTCTTCCTTGCTGACCCAAAGCGCATCTTCCAGCTCATTTTCGTCCATATCTATCTTTACAGTGGTGGCATTCCCCCAACATCCGATCATCAAGGATGACGGAAACGGCCACGGCTGGCTGGTCATATAACCGACCTTGCCCACGGTAATGCCGCTTTCCTCAAACACCTCACGGCGCACGGCGGCCTCAACGGTTTCACCGGGTTCCATGAAGCCTGCAAGCAATGAATACATCTTTTCAGGCCACGCAGGCGAGCGGCCCAGTAGAACCTTGTTGCCGTGTGTGATCAACATGATCACCACCGGGTCAGTGCGCGGAAAATGCGGTGTGCTGCAAGCCATGCAATTACGCTGCCAGCCCGCATCCGCCACCTCTGTTGCAGCCCCGCATTTAGCACAAAACGGATGGCTTAGATGCCAGCCGAATATCCCCTTGGCAGCGGCCACAAGCTCTGCATCGTCACGGGTAAACAGCGCCATAATCGCACGGATTTCCTGAAAGTGACTGCCTCTTGGCGCTTTGGGGTGGTGTTGCACTGTTTGATCCAGAAATGACGCGGTATCTTGATTCGCATCGGGTTCCCAAGATGAAATATCATAGGCAAAAACGGGACTTTCAGCACTCAACCCCAGAAAGATACGGCTGATATGCCCTGAAAGAATCGGATGATCCAGCGGTACACGCACAAGCTTGGCACCATCCATTGCCACCAAAGGCTTGCCACGCCACAGCACAATCGCCCGCGCATCAGCCTTATCTGCCAAACTATCCGCAGATTTACGCAAATCCGCCGCCCGATTAAGCGTTGCGGCCCCAAAAGTAACGGTTTCTGCATTTTGCATCGTCTAATTCTCGCGTTTTTTACCTTAGACCATCTTGAAGCCTGGAATAGAAGTCTATAAATAAAGCCCTGAGAGGTTGGCGCGGGTAAGCGCCTCGCCAACTTGGTCAGATCCGGAAGGAAGCAGCCACAACGAGTCCCGTTTGGGTCGCTGTCCAGCCTCTCACTTTTTCCCAAAACAGCTTGCTTTAACCCACACGATGCTCTTTGTTCTGCCTAGAGCATAATAATTGGGAGAATATCATGACACTATTCAAGAACGTATTTCTGGGCATAGCCGTATCAACGGCACTGGCCACCACCGCATATGCGGAAACGCGCATTACTTATAAATCCGCCAAAACCACATCGTCCTATTACCAGATGGCCGTGCAAATCGCGCAAGCGATGAAAGCAGGATCAGATGGCGACATCATCGTCACCGTGGAAGAAAGCCAAGGCTCGGTTCAAAATGTGATGGAGGCAACTGTGCGCAGTGGCAACTACGTGTTCACCACGCCGCCGGTTCTGGTGATGCTGGCCCAAAAGGGCAAGGCGATGTTCAAGGATAAAACCAATCCGAAGTTCAACGACATCCGCGCGCTGTTTCCCATCCCGTCTTTAACCATGCATTTCGTGATGTCCGAAAAATCAGGTGTCACCGATTTTGCCGGCATGGAAGGCAAAACCATTTTGCTGGGCAAAGGTTCATTCGGGGCCAAAGAAGGGGCTAAATATCTGAAATTGTTCGGGCTGGAAGGCAAGGTTAACTTGTCCGAGGTTGAACTGTCCAACGCAGGCCCGGCTTTGAAAAACGGCCAGATCGACGGGTTTGTAACCGCAGGTTCCTACCCCGCACCCAACGTGATTGAAGCTGCCGCCGGTACAGGCGTTAAAGTGATCTCGCTCACAGATGAGCAGATCAAAACCTCGAAACGCACCAAACTGGTGATCCCGGCAGGCACATATGCAGGCCAAACCGAAAATATTACCACTACATCGCTACCCGTTGTGGCCTACACAACCACCGCGATGGATGATGATACGGCTTATGCATTGACCAAGACTTATTGGGATAGCAAAGATGGTATGGGGTCTGCTGCCAAATGGTGGAACGGCGTGTCGTTTGATGCCCTTTCCAACATCAAAGGTAAAATTCACCCCGGTGCGGTAAAATATTATCAAGAGGCAGGTGCTACTTTAACTGCCGACCAGATGTAACTGAATTGGGGCCTGCCCGAAATGGGGCAGGCACCGCCTTTTTCTGGAAATAATATGCCCCGTATTATCTGGTTTGCCCTTGGTGCGCTTAGCATCGGCTTTCACTTATGGCTGATATTCACGGGGCTTATCCCCAACCTTGTCAGCCGCCCGCTACACATGGCCCTTGCCCTGCCGTGGATTTTTATTCTGGCGGCCAAAACCCCTTTTGAACGCGCCACAGGATGGGTTTTTTGCGTGGTTGGTGTGTCCGCCTGCATCTGGATTGCATGGAACTGGTCGCCCTTGGGCGATCAATACGGCTTCATCGCAAACCCGTATCAAACCGCCCTTGCAATTTCCCTACTACTGATCGTGCTTGAAATGGCGCGGCGCGCCATCGGCTGGCCATTGCCAACGGTTGCAGTCATTGCTTTGGCTTACGGTCTGTGGGGGCAATATGTTCCGGGCGAATTCGGCCACCCCGGCACACCGCTGCAAAGTTTTCTGGGTACGCTGACCATCGCCGAAGGTGGCATATGGGGCAAGCTGACAGGTGTTTCCGTCAACATCGTCGCCATTTTCGTAATTTTCGGTGCGGTTTTAAACGCAGGTGAAGCGGGGCAGGGCTTTATGAATATCGCCGCTGCCGCCGCAGGTCGTTTGCGTGGCGGGGCTGCAAAAGTATCGGTGATCTCGTCCGCATTGTTCGGCTCTATATCAGGCTCGGCCTCTGCCAATGTGGCGTCCACAGGGGCGATAACTTTGCCCGCAATGACAAGGTTAGGCTACCCCCGCGCACTTGCGGGCGCGGTTGAGGCCGTGGCCTCGTCGGGCGGTCAAATCATGCCGCCTTTAATGGGCGCGGGGGCTTTCGTGATGGTCGAACTGACAGGCGTTCCCTACACTGGTATCATGGCCGCTGCTTTGCTGCCCGCAGTACTATATTTCTGGGCCGTATGGATTGGTATTGACGCGTTTTCAATGCGTTACGATCTGGCTGGCCTGCCCGAAGATCAACGCCCAAGCCTGCGCGATGTTCTGGTCACATCAGCGTTTTTCGCCGTGCCGTTCAGCGTCTTGCTATGGGGTATGTTCATCGGGCAATACACCCCGCAATATGCCGCCTGCATGGCAATACTCATCGCGTTTCTTCTGCTGTTCTTCGATAAAACCCCGAAGTTTGATATGCGCCAAGCGATTGCCCGTATCGAAGAAACCTGCCTGAACGCAGGCAAACAAATTGCTATGATCGCGTCTATCATCCTTTGCGCATCCATCATCATCGGTGTGCTGTCGATCACCGGCCTTGGCATTAAAATCACCTCGCTGATCCTGTCCGCATCGGGGGGCATGTTATGGCCTGCCGTGCTGCTAACCGCCATCGCCTGCCTGATCCTGGGCATGGAAGTGCCCACTACCGCCGCTTACGTGATCTGCATATCCGTCGCAGGCCCCGCGCTGATTGAACTGGGCCTGAAACCCTTGCAAGCACACTTGTTCGTATTCTGGTTTGCGCTACTGTCCACCATCACCCCGCCGGTATGCGGGGCGGTGTTTATCGCCGCAGGCATGGTGGGCGAAAACTGGCTAAAGGTTGCGATGCGCGCAATGGCGCTGGGTCTTGGCCTCTACCTTATCCCGCTTGGCATGATCGCTTCGCCCAACCTGATTGCCCTAGCCGATCACCCTGTATTAGCCATTTTAGCAGCCCTGAAAGTCGGCCTTGCTTTGGGCCTGATTTCTTTCGGCACCATCGCGCCCTTAAAGGCATGGTTGCGCCTGACAATGATTATTTCAGGCCTGATCATACTTTTTGTGAACTTTGGCTGACCTGTCACTAGAATTTTGCCGCCAGCCTGATTAAAGTCGCCCGTAACGAAGGAGCAGCCCTAAAAAATGACCGATTCCCCCGATACCGCCTATCAGGTGCTTGCGCGCAAATACCGCCCGGCGACATTCAAGGATCTGATCGGCCAAGATGCCATGGTGCAAACCCTGAAAAACGCGTTTGAGGCTGATCGCATTGCCCATGCGTTTGTGATGACAGGGGTGCGCGGTGTGGGCAAAACCACCACCGCACGGATTATCGCCAAAGGCATGAACTGCATCGGGGCTGATGGCCAAAGTGGCCCTACGATTGAACCGTGTGGCGTGTGCGATAATTGCACTACAATCGCCGAAGGCCGCCATGTTGATGTGATGGAAATGGATGCCGCCAGCCGTACAGGTGTGGGCGATATTCGTGAATTGATTGACAGCGTGCATTACCGCGCCGCCTCTGCCCGCTACAAGATATACATCATCGACGAAGTTCATATGCTTTCCACCAGTGCGTTCAACGCGCTGCTCAAAACGCTGGAAGAGCCGCCTGAACATGTGAAATTTATCTTCGCCACCACCGAGATTCGCAAAATTCCCGTCACGGTTCTATCGCGCTGCCAACGCTTTGATCTGCGCCGCATTGAACCCGAAGTGATGATCGCCCACCTGCAAAAGATCGCCACGCTGGAAAAGGCCGAAGTAGCGGGGGACGCACTAGCCCTGATCACCCGCGCCTCTGAAGGTTCTGTGCGCGATGCCCTTTCCCTATTAGATCAGGCCATCGCCCACGGCGCGGGCGAAACCACCGCAGAGCAAGTTCGCGCCATGCTTGGCCTTGCCGATCGCGGGCGGGTTTTAGACCTGTTTGACCTGATCATGAAGGGCGATGCCGCAGGGGCGTTGAACGAACTTTCATCGCAATACGCCGAAGGTGCAGACCCCATGGCCGTGTTGCGCGATATGGCCGAGATCACCCATTGGGTGTCGGTGATCAAACTCTCGCCCGATGCCGCAGACGACCCGACCATATCCCCCGATGAACGGACGCGCGGCAAACAGGCAGCGGCGGATTTACCAATGCGCGCCCTGACCCGTATGTGGCAGATGCTACTCAAAGCACTGGAAGAAGTGGGGGCCGCCCCTAACGCCATGATGGCCGCTGAAATGGCCATCATCCGCCTGACCCACGTTGCCGAATTGCCCAGCCCCGAAGAGCTGGTGCGCAAATTACAAAACATGCCACCCACCCCGCCAACAGGCGGCGGTGGCGGTGCGGTACCTAGCGGAAACGGCAACGGCAACACCCAGGCCACATCATCCGTCGCGGTAACTGGCACGGTTTCATCTGGCCCCACAGCCATGATCGCAGGCGGCGGGCAAGTGGTTCAACCGCAAGAACAGGTAGAGGCTACCCTTGCGCGTTTCACCGAATTTACCCATGTAATCGACCTGATCAAATCACGGCGCGATATGGCACTATTGGTTGATGTGGAAAATTATGTACGTCTGGCAAAATATTCTCCTGGTCGCATCGAGTTCCAACCCACCGAAGACGCCCCAAAAGATTTTGCCCACCGTTTTAAAAACCGTTTGCAAAGTTGGACAGGCGCATCTTGGGGCGTGACCATTGTATCAGACGGCGGCGGTGCCACATTGGCCGAAGAACGCGCCGCCCACCGCGATGATTTGCAAGGCCAAGCCTTGCAACACGATATGGTGCAGGCGGTTTTGCTGGCGTTTCCGGGGGCGGAAATCCGCGATGTGAAAACCCTTGCGCAAATAACCGCAGACAGTGACGCCGCCGTGCAGTATCTGGAAGAAGAAGCCGACGATTGGGATCCGTTTGAAGATGAATAAGCCAATTAAAAGGAACACAAAATGCTAAAAGGAATGGGCCAGTTGGGCGATATGGCAAAACTGATGAAACAGGCGCAGGAAATGCAGGGCAAAATGGCCGATGCCCAAGCCAAACTCGACGAAATCGAAGTCACGGGTGACGCAGGTGCAGGGCTGGTCAGCGCAACCGTAACCGCCAAGGGCACGCTGCGCCGCTTGGATATCGACCCCACAATTCTGGTGCCCAGCGAAAAAGAGGTTGTCGAAGACCTGATCGTGGCCGCCATCAAAGACGCACAAGATAAAGCCGCTGTGGCACAACAAGATGAAATGGCGAAAGTCACCGAAGGTATGAACCTGCCTGCGGGCATGAAGCTGCCGTTTTAGCGCAGTTAGGGCAGGGTAAGTTGCGCAGTAGAAACACCGATATAGACAACCTGATCGCCCTGATGGCCAAGCTGCCGGGGCTGGGGCCACGCTCTGCCCGCCGTGCGGTTTTGCACCTGATCAAGAAACGCTCGATCCTGCTGAACCCCTTGGCGGATGCCCTGTTCAACGTCGCCCAAACCGCGCGTGAATGCACACTTTGCGGCAATATCGGCACCGATGATCTGTGCGATATATGCACCAACGGCAAACGCCAAATCGGCCAGATTTGCGTGGTTGAAGATGTCGCTGACCTCTGGGCAATGGAACGCGCGGCGGCTTTCAAAGGCCGCTACCATGTGCTGGGCGGATGCCTGTCGGCACTTGACGGCGTCGGCCCTGAAGAGCTGCGCATTCCGTTGCTGGTGGATCGGGTGCAGAATGAAAACATCACCGAGGTTATTCTGGCATTGAACGCCACCGTAGACGGCCAAACCACCGCCCATTACATCGCCGACCAGCTGGAAGATATGGACGTTGTGCTAAGCCTTCTGGCCCAAGGCGTGCCCATCGGCGGTGAGCTGGATTATCTGGATGATGGTACAATAACGGCGGCCCTTGCTGCTCGGAAGGCACTATAGTCACCGCATTCCCAATGGAGGACACCATGAATGATATAAACCCCACCGCCAAGATAGACCTTCGCATCAAGATTGCCGCACTTTGGACTTCAACGCTTTTTATCTTTGCATACGTTGATATTTTTGCATTCTTCAGGGCCGATGTCATTAACGATGTGCTGGCCGGAAAAGTTGACGTATTCGCGGTTAGTCAGGCTTTTCTGCTTTTGACAACAATTTACATCATCATCCCATGCCTGATGATTTCCCTGTCACTTATCCTGCCGGCCAAGACCAACCGCTGGGCCAATATGATCGTGGGCGCTGTTTACGCATTCACCATTATGGGCAGTTGCATCGGTGAGACATGGATATATTACTGGGTTGGCAGTATTATCGAGGTTCTACTGCTGATCACGATTGTGCGCTATGCTTGGAAGATGCGGGCTTAGGAATAGCTGGGGCGGTTGTTTTTTCATTGGCCGGTAGGGTGGGCCTCAGCCCACCTACCTAATTAGCCTAATATTTAAAGTGATGGGGCTAGTTAAGCTCTTCGTAAAATTTTCATTTTTTTGGATAAGTAATAAATTTCAATACCTTACCCATATGTCCCAACCGGGACGTCACGGATTTGAGTGGATCAAACAGCCTTAGACCGCTTCTTCAAAGCCGCCTTTCGCTGGGCGATATATAGTGGAACAACGGTGCGTGGAAACCACGCACCCTACGCTACCAGTGCCTTGCTGCCCATATCCAGGAACTTTTTGCGGCGGTCTGCGATCAGGTTTTTGCGGGATTTTCCGCTTAGGCTTTTCAGCATTTTGGTGATTTCTTTGCGGACATTTTCCATTGCAGCAGCAGGGTCGCGTTGTGCGCCGCCTGTGGGTTCGGGGATAATCATGTCGATGACGCCCAGCTCTTTTAAATCCTGTGCGGTCAGGCGCAGGGCTTCTGCCGCTTCGCGCATTTTTTCGGCGTCTTTCCATAAGATGGAAGCGCAGCCTTCGGGGGAGATCACGGAGTAGACCGAGTGTTCCAGCATCGCTAAGCTGTCGCCTGAAGCGAAAGCCACGGCCCCGCCAGAGCCGCCTTCGCCGATGATGACAGACACCAAGGGCACACCAACTTGCAGGCATTTTTCGGTAGAGCGTGCGATGGCTTCTGATTGCCCGCGTTCTTCTGCACCGCGCCCCGGATAGGCACCCGGTGTGTCAATGAGCGTGATGATCGGCAGGCTGAAACGGTCGGCCATATCCATCAGGCGAATGGCTTTGCGGTAGCCTTCGGGGCGTGACATGCCGAAATTGTGGTGTATGCGCGTGTTGGTATCGTTGCCTTTTTCGTGGCCGATCACCACAACGGGTTGATCGTTGAACCGTGCCAAGCCGCCCATGATGGCACTGTCATCGGCAAAGTTACGGTCACCTGCCAAGGGTGTGTATTCGGTGAAAATCGCTTTAAGATAGTCAGAGCAATGCGGGCGATCCGCGTGGCGTGCTACTTGGCATTTGCGCCATGGGGTTAGGTCTTTGTACATCTTGACCAGAAGTTTTTCGGCCTTTGCATCAAGGGCGGAAGCTTCTTTTTCCACATCCATTTCTTCTTCGCTTTTGGCTGCCATTATCCGCAGTTCAGCCGCTTTGGCTTCTATTTCGGCCAATGGTTTTTCAAATTCCAGATAATTTGTCATGGGGTCGCCCTGTTGTAACACTCACCCCCCTTTATGGCGTTCCTTAGCGGGGGATGCAACGGTTTATAGGTCTGCCCCTAGGGTCGCATGGCGTCAAGCCGCGATCATAGATTGGGCTTTTGCATCGGCGCGCGCGGCTTTGTCTTTGTCGCCCAGACCCTTGAAGGCGCGGGCAACTGCACGCCAGTTTTGCACCGACGCGGGTTTTAAGGCGGTGCGTTCATTGGCAAGCCCAAGGGCCAAGTCATAGCGTTTTGACCGCAAAGCGGCTTCCAGCAATGTCCAGCCGATGATGTCGCGTTGGGCAAAGCTGCCGCCCAAGCGGTGGGTCATGTAGCGGATCGGGAACAGCCGGTCTACGCAGCTGGCGTAGTTTTCGTTTTTGAAATCCTGCATGGCTTGGCAAAAGGGCAAGCCGATTTCGCGGCTCATCGCGACATTGGCGTCGGATGCGTTTTCAACGTAGCGTTCATTGGCTGACAAGAGTGCCTTTTGCGCGTCCACGCGGCCGTCGGACACGAATGTCATCATCGCGTGAACATCGTTAAAGGCATAAAGCGTGTCTTGGGCGGCTGGTTCCCATTTATCGGCCAAATGCGCCCAGCGATCACCTGAAGCTTGGCCCGTCAGGTTCAGCCGCCATAACAGGGCCGCTGCATCCAGTTCTTCATATTTAGCACCGCCTTTACGGCGCGAATCCAGATGGGTGTCGAAAATGCCGAACGCCTGATCGTATTGTTCAATATCTAAATGGTAGAGTGCGGTATGCCACCACAGGTGGCTGGCAAAATTTGTGGTACCCCAGACATCGGCGCGTTCATTCATAAAGCGAATGCCACCGGCTTGGCGGCCGCGCATTTCCATCACATGGGCCACGGCGTGGATTGCATAGGGGTTGTCGGGGCGGATTGCCAGTGCGCGGCGTGCGTGATCTTCGGCCATGGAAAAATCGCGGTTTTCTTCCAGTCCGAAGGCGTAAAAGCCCAGCACGAATTCATAGCCTGGCACACTTTCATCCCATAGGTTGGAAACCCTTGCGATTACATCCCTTTGCCCCACGGTATCGCCCAAAAGTACCATGGTGTAATGCACCAGCTCTAACGCTAGCAGATCCATCGGGTATTGGAATAATAGGGCTTCCCATTTCTGGACTGCCCCGTAGAAATCACCCTTCATCCATGCCCTTAAGGCTTCGATATGGCCGATCTCGCGGTCATTGGCTTGGCTGATGCGTTTTTCCGCCTCGGTAAGGGCTGCGCACATCTTG
>JAESRV010000118.1 GCA_016764475.1 Amylibacter sp. | reverse complement strand
AGGACGGTTTTTATTACTGACGATCATCTCTGTGATGCTCGCAGAGGTGATGATCTTTGTTCCGTCTGTGGCGCGGTTTCGGGTGGATTATTTGCAAACCCGGCTGGACAGATCACAAATTGCCACACTGGCTTTGCTTGCTACTTCAGATGACATGATAACGCCGGAATTAGAGGCAGAACTGTTGCGTAATGCGGATGTTTTGAACGTGGCTTTGCAACGCGATGCGGTCCGTGAATTGATGCTCTCCTCGCCGATGAAATCGCCGATTGATGAAACTTTTGATTTGCGCGGGGCCAGTGCCTGGGTTTTGATCCGTGATGCGATGCGGGTTATGTGGCATAATGAAGATCGGGTGATCCGGGTGCGCGGAGAGCCTGTAAATGAAGCGGGTCAGTTGATTGAAGCGGCTTTATATGAAAAGCCGCTGCGCGATGAAATGGTTGATTACGGGCTGAATATTTTCCAGCTATCTTTGTTTATTTCGGTACTGACAGGGGCGTTGTTGTTTGTGGCTGTGCGCTACTTTCTGGTACTGCCGATCAGCCGTTTGGTTCTGCAAATCCGTGGGTTTGAAGAAGCGCCAGAGGATGCACGGAAAATTATACAGCCCCAAGCCAGTGTGACTGAGTTGTTAGAGGCAGAAACCGCCATTCAATCTATGCAGATACAGCTTAGCCAATCGCTAAAACAGAAGGGCCGTTTGGCTGATTTAGGTGGCGCGGTTTCAAAAATCAGCCATGATTTGCGTAACATCCTGACCACGACGCAGTTGTTGGCTGACCGTATGGAAATGAGTGATGATCCTGCGGTAAAGAAAACCGCCCCTAAACTGGTGACATCGCTGTCACGCGCAGTGAACCTGTGTGAAAGCACATTGCGCTTTGGCAAGGCCGAAGAAACTGCCCCGATGCGCACGAAATTTAAATTGCGCGACTTGTTGCAGGAAGTCGTCGAGGGCGAAATGCTGGCGATTGAAGATGCGGATATAAATATCGCTTTGAAGGTTGACGGCCCGATTGAAGTGAATGCCGACCGAGAGCAACTTTACCGAATAATAACGAATATTGTGCGCAATGCCCGCCAAGTTTTGACACCCAGAAAACACGCAGGCGAAATTCTTGTGGAAGGGGCCCAAACGCCCGAAATCTGGACGATTACGGTTATTGATAATGGCCCCGGCATGCCAAAACGGGCGCTGGATAACCTGTTTACCCCGTTTGAAGGCGGTGCGCGCATAGGGGGCTCTGGCTTGGGATTGGCGATCTCTGCAGAACTGGTTAAAGGCCATGGCGGAACAATTGAACTGACCGATACGGGGCCAGAAGGTAGCCGTTTTACAATATGCTTGCCCAAAGAGGGCGTTAAATAGATTTGACTCTGGAAAAAACAGTCTAAACACTCTACTTCTGACAAAAGCCCTGCATAAGCGGGCTAAAAAACAAGCGTAAAGCAGAGGCAAGCAATGCAGTTAACGATGATCGGAACTGGCTATGTAGGACTGGTTTCAGGGGTATGTTTTTCAGATTTCGGCCATGATGTGATTTGCGTTGATAAATTGCCAGAAAAAATTGAAGCACTGGATCGTGGTGAAGTGCCGATCTATGAGCCGGGGCTTGATGCGATGATGGCAAAAAACGTTGCTAACGGGCGCCTTAAATTCACCCTTGATCTGAAAGATGCTGTAGCGGCAGCGGAAGCGGTTTTTATTGCTGTGGGTACGCCCACGCGCCGTGGCGATGGCCACGCTGATCTGACCTATGTTTATGACGCGGCCCGCGATATTGCGCGTGCGCTGAAGGGCTACACGGTCATTGTTACCAAATCCACCGTGCCGGTGGGCACCAACCGTGAAGTTGAGCGGGTGATTCGCGCAGAAAATCCGGATGCTGATTTTGACGTTTCTTCGAACCCTGAATTTTTGCGTGAAGGGGCCGCAATTGAAGATTTCATGCGCCCTGACCGCGTGGTTGTAGGGGTGCAAAGTGAGCGCGCCAAAGCTGTAATGGCAAAGATTTACCGCCCGCTTGCCCTGCGCGAAGCCCCGATTGTTTACACCGATCTGGAAAGTGCCGAGATGATCAAATATGCCGCCAACGCGTTTCTGGCAACCAAGATCACCTTTATCAATGAAATTGCCAACCTGTGCGAAAAAGTGGGTGCAAACATTCAATCTGTGTCTAAGGGCATGGGTATGGATAACCGTATCGGTGGTAAGTTTTTACATGCGGGGCCGGGCTATGGCGGGTCTTGTTTTCCTAAAGATACCAAAGCACTAGCGCGTATTGGCCAGGAACATGCCAGCCCTGTAAGCATTGTGGAAACTGTGATTAAAATCAATGAAGAGCGCAAACGCCAGATGATCGATAAGATCATGTATTTGTGCGGTGATAAGGTTAGGGCCAAGAAAATTGCGGTGCTTGGGGTGACGTTTAAACCCAACACCGATGACATGCGCGACAGCCCTTCTTTGACCATTATACCTGCACTTGTGGGTGCAGGGGCAGACGTGCATGTGGTTGACCCGCAAGGGCGTAAAGAGGGTGAAGAACTGTTGCCGTCGGTGACTTGGGTCGAAGACGTTTATGAAGCTGTAGCGGGGGCAGAGGCCGTTGTTGTGCTGACCGAATGGAACGAATTTCGTGCCCTTGATCTGAAACGTTTGGCGGGGCTGATGAAAGATGCAAAAATGGCTGATCTACGTAATATCTATGATCCTGCTGAAGCGAAAGAGGCAGGATTTGAATATGTTTCAATTGGGCGGTGAACTTTGATGAATAGTGTTTTTACTTCAGCCAGTATGGCCCATGTGAAGGGTTCTATGGCGCAAGGAAACGCTTATAATAGCGTGATTTCCTCTGATGATTTTGCGGCAGCTCTGGCGGAAATTACTGCATGGAAAGGCTATAGGCCGACACCGCTTTATCATCTGAGTAATCTGGCCCAATCACTGGGCCTGAACGATATTCTATACAAAGACGAAGGCCCGCGCTTTGGGCTTGGCAGTTTCAAGGCCCTTGGCGGGGCTTATGCCGGCTTGCGGATTTTGCAGCGCGAATTGGGCCGTGATGTGGCCCTTGGTGATATTCGGGCCGGTCTGTATGCGGATAAGGTTGCACAAATTACGCTGGCTTCTGCCACAGACGGCAACCACGGGCGGTCGCTGGCTTGGGGGGCGCAGCGTTTTGGCGCACCTTGCCAGATATATATTCACCGCGATGTCAGTGAAGGGCGCGCACAAGCGATGCGTGAATTGGGCGCGATTGTGACCCGTGTTGACGGGGATTATGATGCATCCGTAGATCGTGTGCGCAAAGATGCTGCCGAAAACGGCTGGTTCGTGGTGTCTGATACTTCGTGGGATGGATATACCCAGCCGCCAACAGATGTGATGGCGGGTTACGGGGTTATGGTGCATGAGATTGTCACGGCACTGGATACGCCGCCGACCCATGTGTTTTTACAAGGTGGTGTTGGTGGCTTGGCGGCGGCTGTGGCCGCGGGTTTGCGCCAGCATTGGGGGGATGCGGCCCCGCGTGTTGTGGTGGTTGAACCGGAACTGGCAGCTTGTTTGTTTGAAAGCGCAAAAGCGGGTGAGGTGATCAATGTTTCTATTGAAGAAGAGACCTTGATGGCGGGGCTATCTTGTGGGGAGCCATCACCGTTGGCTTGGCAGGTTTTGGCAGAGGAAGCGCAGGATTTTCTGACCATTCCTGAAAGCCTTGTGGCCCCTGCGATGCGACTGGCAGGCAGGCCTTTGGGGGATGATCCAAGCATTGTTGCGGGCGAGTCAGCCGTGGCGGGATTTGCCGCTGTTATTGCCGGGGCAAGTCAGGAAGGGTTACGGGAAAAGCTGGGGTTGAATGAGGCTTCAAAGGTTCTGGTGATCGGGTCTGAAGGGGCCACTGATGCGGAGATTTATGCGCAGTTGATGGCGGGGTGAAATATAAGAGGTTTACGGTGATCTGCGCCGATGTCCCGATTGGGACATGGGGTTAAGTGGTTGAATTTGTGTTGTTTTGTGAAAATTTTTCGATGTAGTTACAATGAAATACAAGAAGTTTACTAGATAGGGGAGTGTGATTGGATTACTCAACAATTTTCCCAGATGAAGCGCCATGTTTTTGTGGAAGCAACAGCTCTTACAAGTTGTGCCATAAACTAAAACGATACAGTCATGGAAACGAACTGTTATATGAACAATCACAATTCATCCTAAACACAGGGTCTTGCGCACATTATGATGGTATCAAATTCTGTGGTAATCCGACTGTAAAGTCACACTCTATCCAAAGAAAACGTGCATTAAGTGCAATAGCTGAGAATGGTAAAGTTCTAGGCTTTAATAGCAGCCCAAATGGAGGGAAAACAAACCTTAACGAAGAACTTCAGTTCTCATTAATAGGTAACCGGCAAGCTTCAACATTCCCAGGGTTCTGTAGTGCACATGATATAGCTTTATTCAAAGATATTGAAATCAAGCCTTTAAATGCAAATTATCAAACAGCATTCAAAACAGCTTACCGATCCCAATGCTATGAAACTATAATCCATTCGAATGCAGCTTTATTTTTAAGTTGGGCACATGATGTTCCAACATTTGATTTCTATTTTAACAAAGCAATCAATGAACCTGAAATCAGTAATATGAGGTGGTATGCTGGTTATGGTTGGCGGTTGAAAGAATTATTCGAAAAAATAAAAAGACGTGCAAGTACACGCAAGTTTCTTTATTTTTGCTGTCTTTTCGATACTCAACTTCCATTTTGTGGAACAGGTTCTTTTTGTATTGAGACTGATTTTTCTGGTAACAAATTACAGCATTTTAGTAATGTGAGTGAAAATTTTAACTATGCTCAAGTTTCGGTTCTTCCTCAGGAGAATGGAACAACCTTTTTCAGCGTCTCCGCAATAAATGACAAAAATAAAAAAGCTGCGCATCGATTTATCGCCTCTTTATCAAACGTGCCAAAACATGAGTTAGCATCTTGTGCGTTAAGATCGTTAATAGTTCATAGCGAAAATGTTTACTTTAAACCGTCTTTTATAAATGGCCTTCCATACAAACATAGGCAAGAAATATTAGATAGATTTGATGACAGAGAAGTACAACAAGTCGGGCTTGAAAAAATAGAAACCGCTTTATCAGATCCTTTATCATTTGATTTGTTATCCAATGCGATAAAGATTTCTACTAACATCACTAAAGTTCACTAAATTTCCCAAGGCTAGCTAACCTTAGGGTGCGTGGTTTTCCACACCTTACATTCTAATCACTTCAGACCTCGTCCCTAGACGAGGGCCGCGCCCGACCCTCCCCACGGGAGGGCGCAAGTGCACCCACCCAGGGTCGGGCGCTTCGTGGCAGGTAGTGAGCTTGGTGAAATGCTTCCCCACCTAAAACAACCGTTTACCGAGACCGCACAAAGCCCACAATATCAAACACTTCCGCCAGTATCGGCTCTGCGATCTCTGCGGCGCGGTTGGCACCGTCACCTAAGATACGGTCAATCTCGGATACATCATCCATCAGGCGGCGCATCTCGTCTGCTATGGGCGACAGGTGTGCTACGGCAAGGTCTGCCAGAAGCGGTTTGAACTGACCGAATTGTTGGCCTGCAACTTCTTTGATCACGTCTGCGGGTGTTTGGCCCGACAGGCCTGCATAGATGTTGATCAGGTTGCGGGCTTCGGGGCGATCCGCCAGATCATCCATATTATCGGGCAGGGGTTCCGCGTCGGTTTTGGCTTTGCGGATTTTCTTGGCAATGGTGTCCGCGTCATCGGTCATGTTGATGCGGCTTAGATCAGATGGGTCGGATTTCGACATTTTCTTGGTGCCGTCACGCAAGGACATCACGCGGGTGCCGGCACCGTCAATGATAGGTTCGGGCTGCGGGAAGAAATCCACCTTGAAATCGTGGTTGAACTTGGCGGCAATATCGCGGGTCAGTTCTACATGCTGTTTCTGGTCTTCGCCCACAGGCACATGGGTGGCTTTGTAGATCAGAATGTCAGCGGCCATCAGGGACGGGTAGGCGTAAAGCCCCAGTGACATTTTTTCGGCGTTCTTGCCGGCCTTGTCTTTGAACTGGGTCATGCGGTTCATCCAACCCAGACGGGTGACACAGTTCAATATCCAGCCCAGTTCGGCGTGTGCGGGAACCTGGCTTTGGTTGAACAGAATGGATTTTGCAGGATCAAGGCCGCATGCGATGTAGGCGGCGGCCAATTCGCGGGTATTGCGTTTCAGATCAGCAGGGTCTTGCCAGACGGTAATGGCGTGCATGTCGACCATGCAATAGATGGTTTCAATGCCGGCGTTTTGCATGTCGACGAAACGTTTTACAGCACCTAAGTAGTTGCCAAGGGTCAGGTTGCCCGATGGCTGGATGCCCGAAAAAACGCGCGGCGTGAAACTTGTATCTGTCATAGCAATCTATTCCCGTCTGGATTACATAGGGCTTATCGCGCCACTTGGGTGCGGCGTCAACCATAAGGCACCTGATATGTATGATGACAATTTGAACGCACCGCCGTTGAACCCGTTGCCGTGGGTGGTGGTATTGCTCAGCTGTCTGGTGGGTGGGGTCGAACTGATGTTTCAGGCGGCTGAGGCTGGGTTTATCGGCGGGCCCGAGGGCATTGGCTGGCGGTTGTGGGCGGTGCAGAACTATGCGTTCAGCGACAAGATTTTTGACTGGATGCGCCAGACTGGGCAGTACCCGGTGCCGCATCTGGTGCGGTTTGTCAGCTATATTTTTATCCACCAGTCTATGACACATGCGATTTTTGCAGTGGTGTTCATTCTGGCCCTTGGCAAGTTTGTGGCAGAGGTTTTGCACCCCTTGGCGGTTCTTTTGATATTCTTTGCCAGCGGGGCCATAGGGGCCGCGATCTATTCAGTTATTCTGGATGAACAGTTTGCTTTGATCGGGGCTTATCCTGCGATTTACGGCTTGATCGGGGCCTTTACCTGGCTGCGCTTTACAACATTGCAAGATGAGGGTGAAAATGGGCTTCGGGCCTTTAACCTGATTGTTTTCTTTATGTCGATCGCCTTGATTTACAAGTTTCTGTTTGGCGGTACCAATGACTGGCTGGCAGAGCTTGCGGGCTTTTGTGTGGGTTTTGGTCTTGCCATTATCCTAGGCTCGGATGCGAAGTTACGGCTGAAGATGTTGTTGTTGCAGTTTCGCAAACGCTAACCGCGTTTGACCATGGCCTTGATTTCACTTAACGAATAGGCTTTCAGGCCCAATAGCGCGATGCCGTATACGGTGGCCCCTGACAATACCAATACCGCAAGGGCCATGTAGCGCAAGCCGTGGGTGTATAGGGCATTGCCCAGGGTTTGTTGGGCTAAGATCACTGTCAGCCCCATAAGGGCCGAGGCCAGAATGATCTTGGGCAAAGTTTTATAGAACCTTGCGTCAAACCGTGCCGCCTTACCCATTTTGCGGCTGCCCAGCCACAAGAGCAGGCACATGATCCATGCCGAGACCGTGACCGCAACAGCCGCAGACAGGTAGCCTATTTTGTATGACAGGGTGATGGCAACAATCAGGTTCACAACCATTGCGACGACCGCGAAATAAAACGGGGTTTTGGTGTCTTCGCGGGCGAAATAAAGCGGTTGGATGACTTTTTGAAAGACGAATGCAGGCAGGCCAAGGCTGTATATGGCAAGGGCGGCTGCTGTGGCGGCTGCATCGTCTGAGTTAAAGGCACCGCGTTCAAACAGTACCGAAATCATCGGTCTTGCGGCCAAGAATAGGGCCACGGCAGAAGGGATGGTCAGGGCCAGCGCAAATTCGGCAGCACGGTTAAAAGCGTGGCGGCCCCCATCTGTATCATCGGCACGGATTTTGCGTGATAGATCGGGTAGCAGGACAACGCCAATGGCGATGCCGACAACGCCCAAGGGCAACTGGTACAAACGGTCAGCCACGGAAAGCCACTGAATGGCCCCGTCAAAGTAGCTGGCAACTTGACGGCCTACCAGAAGATTGACCTGTACCACACCGCCTGCAAAGGCGGCGGGGGTGGCTATTATGGCAAGTTTTTTCAACTCTGGCGTCATTTTTGGCAGGCGCGGGATCAGGCGCAAGCCTGCATTGTTTGCCGCCCACCACACAAGGGCCATTTGGGCGATGCCTGCGATGGGAATTGACCAGACAAGGGCGCGGGCCACATCTGCCCCGATGTAATACGCCCCCGCCATTGCGGTGACGACGATGAAATTCAGCAAAACAGGGGCGGCGGCTGCGGCGGCAAAACGGCCACTGGCGTTCAGAACCCCGCTTAAAAGGGCGGCAAGTGAGATGAACAGAATATAGGGAAAACAGATGCGGGCAAAACCAACGGCGGTGTCAAAACGTGCGTCCCCGACAAAGCCGCTGGCCATGGCGTAAACCAGCCACGGCATGAAAATCTGCGCGATCAGGGTCAGGACGATAAGAAGTGAGGCAAGACCTGCAAAAGCATCTTGGGCAAATTCCTGCGCCCCATCATCCGCTTCCAGTTTTTTGGAAAACATTGGCACAAAGGCCATGTTGAAGGCGCCTTCGGCAAAGAAACGGCGGAACATGTTGGGCAGGGAAAAGGCGACCTGAAAGGCTTCTGCAATAGGGCCAGAACCAAAGAAAGCGGCGATCAGGATATCGCGCACGAAACCTGCTAGGCGGCTTAAAAGTGTCCAGATACCGACCGTAAAAAATGCCGAAACCAATTTTATCGGTTTATTCAAGACATCGCCCCTTTGGCCCCTTCACTGATCGCATCGCGCAGCTTCTTTTCGATGGTATCACGCTTGCTTTTGGCGTGTATTTTATGGCCGAACATGTCTTTGACATAAAACACATCCACCGCCTGCACACCGTAGGTGGCAATCACGGCGGATGCAATCTGGATATTGGCGTGGTTCAGGGTTAGGGTCAGGTCGTGCAGCAGACCAGGGCGGTCACGGGTATCGACCTCAATAATCGTGTAAATCTCGGAACCTTCATTATCAAAGGTGATGGCGGTGGGTACAATAAAATCGCGCTCACGCTTTTTCAGCTTATCGCGGGATTTCAGGGCGTCGCGGGCGATGACCTCGCCTTGCAGAATACGCAATATCATGGTTTTCAAACGCGCAATGCGGGCGGCTTCATAAGGTTTACCTTCGACATCCTGCACCCAAAAAACCGTGGTGGCATAGCCGTCATTGCTGGTATAGGTGCGTGCGTCTACGACATTGGCGCGCACTAGGGCCAAGGCCCCTGCAAGGCGCGAAAAAATGCCGGGATGGTCTTGCATCACAAAGCAGGCGCGGGTGGCGTCCCGGTCAATATCAGGCACGATGTCAATGGCAATTTTTTCGTCTTTCAGCCGGTTGAACAGATGCGCGATGATTTTATGGGCAGCGGTATCCAAGCCTTGCCAGTAAGGATCATAATGACGACCAATCTCTGCTTGATAGAGGGCTGTATTATCTTTGCCCAAAGCCTGTTTCAAAGCGGTTTTAGCTTCATCCACACTATAAAGCTGGGCAATTTTATCGCTGCCTTCCAACAGGGATTGCTGGCTGGCGTAATAAAGCGTGCGGATCAACTGGGCTTTCCAGTTGTTCCAGGTGTTGGGGCCAACGCCGCGAATATCACAAACGGTCAATATGGTCAGCAGGTTCAAACGATTGGTGCTTTTGACGGTTTGCACAAAATCGCGCACCGTGCGCGGGTCTGACAGATCACGTTTTTGGGCAACATCGGACATCAGCAGGTGATTGCGGATCAGCCAGATCACGGTCTCAACCTCTTGCG
Organism: Amylibacter sp.; assembly: GCA_016764475.1. Classification (GTDB taxonomy): domain Bacteria; phylum Pseudomonadota; class Alphaproteobacteria; order Rhodobacterales; family Rhodobacteraceae; genus Amylibacter. The sequence continues at coordinate 9,870 of JAESRV010000118.1, read as the reverse complement.
GAGCAAGGCCAAGACGGGGGGCTATGACGCCAGCCATACGGGCCCCTGCGATGGAATGATCTTCTGGTAGCCCCTTGCCGATATCATGCAACAACAAAGCGATATAGATAATCTTGCGGTTCACACCTTTTTTCAGCAGGCCTGAAACGATGGGCAGGTCTTCTTTTAGTTTACCCCGCTCAATTTGCGACAGGTTTGAAATGCATTGAATGGTGTGTTCGTCCACTGTGTAATAGTGGTAAACGTTGAACTGCATCAGCGCGATAATACGTTGAAATTCAGGGATAAAAGCACCAAGCACGCCCAGCTCGTTCATCCGGTGTAAAGCGCGTTCCGGGTTGCCGTATTCCAGCAAGGTATCCAGAAAGATGCGAATGGCTTCGGGGTTAGTGCGCACAGTGTCATCGATCAGATGCAGGTTGGCCTGTATCAGGCGCATGGCATCGGGATGGATCAAAACCTGTGATCGCAGGGCCTCTTCAAACAGACGCAGGATGTTCAGGGGGTCATCGAAAATGGTTTGTTCATCATCAAAATTCAACCGCCCGTGGGCGATGACATAGCCCTTGGCAGCGGTTTCACGCCCCCACCCGATGGCCCGCATAAAACGCCGCCCGATGCTGGGCTGTTTTTTGACGTGTTGAGCTTCAAGTGCGGTCAGGAAGATACGTGTAAGATCGCCCACATGGGTGGCGTGACGAAAATAATCTTGCATGAATATTTCCACATCGCGCAACCCTTTGCGGTCTTTATAACCCAGGGCATTGGCAACCTCGACCTGCATGTCAAAGGTCAACTGTTCGGCGGCGCGTTTTGAGATCAGGTGCAAATGGCAGCGCACTGTCCATAGGAACTGTTCGGCCTGATAAAACTGTTCATGTTCTTCCGCCGTAAAATACCCCTGTTTGATCATCTCTTCGGGGTTTTCCGCGTGGCTTAAATATTTGGTGATCCAATAAAGCGTTTGCAGATCGCGCAAGCCGCCTTTGCCTTCTTTGACGTTCGGTTCCAGCATAAACCGCTGACCGCCTTGTTTTTTGTGACGATTTTCGCGCTCATGCAGTTTCAGCTCTACGAATTCGGGGCCGGTTTTGCGAAACAATGCTTTCCACAGGCGTTTATCAAGTTGCCTCGACAGGGTCTTAGAGCCGCTTAAATAACGTGATTCCAGTAATGAGGTGCGAATGGTCAGGTCGTCTTTTCCAAGGCTGACACATTCGCCGATGGACCGTGTGGCGTGGCCCACTTTCAGTTTGATGTCCCAAAGCATGTATAGAATGCTTTCAATCACGGTTTCCGCCCAAGGGGTTAATGTGGGCGGCGTGATGAACAACAGATCAACATCGGAAAACGGGGCCATTTCGGCGCGGCCATAACCGCCGACGGCCATCATAGCCAAGCGGTGGTGTTTATCGGTACTGGGTGTGGGATGTAAAATCTTGGTAGCGATATCATAGGCTTGGCATACGATCCTATCGGTTAGGTAGGTGTAAGAGGTGGTTACTTTACGGGTGTCAAAAGGGGCTTTTGCATAAGCCGCCTCTATTGCTTGGCGGCCTTCTATATACCTAACTTGCAAAACCGCTGATAAAGCACCGCGCAGGCCAGCTTTTGGGCCGGCCTGCGCGGTGCGTATCTCATCCTGAATTTTCTTTTTATCAAAAATAATATTGGGCGGGCAAATCAGATCACCGGATGACGGTGCTGATTGGAATTTCTTTGAAAGATTAAGAGCCTGATCCACCAAATCCTCTGGGTGCTGGGGAGATAACGACAGCTTTGCCATCGCGAACTTCCGCAATAGCCAAACCGCGTTCGTTTGTACCATCTGGCAATAACCTGAATACACCGTTTACGCCAGCGAAACCGTCGCGGCGTGTCAGTTTTGAGCGTGTTAATGCGGCAGGGTCACCTGTTGCCAGAAGTGCGCCTACGGCTGCAATGCCGTCATAGGCAAACCCTGCAAGCGGGTGTGGGGCCGCACCGTAGCTGCTGGCATAGCGTGATCTGAATGCCGTAATAGAATTTGTATCGGGCAAGGTGAACCACCCCCCTTGCAGCCCGGCCGTTGTAAGCGTGCTGGCTGGAATATCCCAACGGGTCAGACCCATATATTGTACTTTGTCAGGGCCAAGACCGTTTTCAGGCAAAAGCTGCGCCAGAACGGGTAAGGCGCCTGCACTGTCGGATGAGAATACTAGGGCCTGTGTTTCGGTGCTGGTAACCTGTGATTTGATGGTTTTCACTGCGGTAACAACACCTGTAGGCGAAAACTCGTATGAGGTGGAACCGGTGAAGTTTGCGCCGGATTTTGCGGCGGCTTTTCGCACGGCATCAAGGGCAATTTCGCCAGCGGCATTTTGTGCGGCGACGGCAGCAATATTGCGCATGCCTTTACGCGCGGCATAGCTGACCAAACGGTTTGCGGTATTGTCAAACGTGTTGCCAAGAATGAAAACGTTACCGCCTGCGATCTGGGTGTTGTTCGACAGGCTTAAAATATTGATGCTTTGGCCTGCAACAGCCACGCCTGCGGCGTTTGCCGCTTGGGCAAATAAGGGACCGACGATGATTTTGGCACCGTCCGCAGCTGCCAGTTTTGCAGCATTTGCCGCTTTTGCGGCATTGCCGCCTGTGGCGTAGACTTTCAGTTCAATTTGGGCACCTTGAACATCGCTTACGGCAAGCATGGCTGCATTGATCAGGCTTTGTGCCAGTGCTTCTTGTTGCGGATTATCGCTACCAGATGGCACCAGTAGGGCGACTTTTACCGCCTTATTGGGGTTAACCCGTTGACCGACGTTTGTTGTGTCTACACATGCAACCAGCAAAGATGCTGCCACTGCCAACCCTGTCAGGCGCAATGCCTTTGAAAATCTTGTAAATTTAGCCACAGTCATGTGTTCCCCAATCCCTAAACGACTCGTTTGCCATCAAAGGTAGGTACTGTCATAAGCGAAAGCAACGCCCTGAGAGAAAATGATTGGAAATAAGCAAGTGAGTGCTGCAAAACTGTCGCCCGGCCTATACATTGTTTCTACGCCGATCGGGGCTGCGCGTGATATTACGCTGCGGGCATTGGATATTTTAGGCGCGGCTGATATTATTGCGGCTGAAGATACCCGAAACACCCGAAAACTGATGGATATTCATGGGGTTGCATTGGGTGCGCGCAAGTTGATTTCGTACCATGATCATAACGGTGCGGGAAAACGCCCTTATTTGTTGGCAGCCTTAGAGGCAGGCAAGTCTGTGGCTCTTGTGTCAGACGCAGGTACACCGCTTTTGGCTGATCCCGGTTATCATCTGGCACAATATGTGCGCGATGCAGGGCATAAAGTTGCAACAGCCCCCGGGGCCTCGGCCCTGTTGGCAGCCCTATGTGTGTCAGGGCAACCGACGGATAAGTTTTTCTTTGCAGGCTTTGCGCCCAACAAAACCAAGGCGCGGGGTGATTATTTTAAAAGCCTTGCTGAGGTGCCTTCAACACTGGTTTTTTACGAGTCGCCCAAACGCCTGGCTAAAAGCCTGGGCGATATGGTTAAGGCCTATGGCGGGGCGCGTGCGGTGACCGTATGCCGTGAGTTGACAAAAAAGTTTGAAGAGGCACGGGGCGGGACATTACAAGAAATTGCGGATTATTATGCGCTGGCCAATACGCCCAAGGGCGAGATTGTGATTGTGCTGGGGCCACCCTTGAAAAAAGAAGTGACACAGGCTGATATTGATCAGGCTTTATTAATCACTTTGAAAGGATTTAGGGTTAAAGATGCAGCTAAGATTGTAGCGCAAGAAATGGGCATATCGCGCAATCAGGCTTATGAACGGGCTTTGGAGTTGAAAAAAAATGACTAAACAAACATCCTATTACAAAGGCGTTGCTGCTGAAGCTATTGTTGCAGATCACTATAAGAACAAAGGGCATCAAGCAAAAGCCCTACGCATGAAAAACGCCTATGGTGAAGTTGACCTTGTGATGGAAAAACAGAACCAATGGGTGTTTGTGGAAGTGAAATGCAGTAAAACCATTGCGCAGGCKGCAGTTCGWATTASCCAACGYCARRTTGAACGCCTRTATGCGGCRGCTGAGATGTATTTRGCAAARCTTGGCYTGTTRGGTGTKGTKGATTGTCGRTTTGATGCRGCATTTGTTGACGCAAACGGTAATGTTGAAATTGTGGAAAAYGCCTTCATWTAATCGTGAAGTGCAAATGYTGGATTGCATGTTCTGACACTCTGGGTCATTTATARCGGGTTCTAATMGTTYAGGTGCCCKAATGACCCTTAAAGTAGCTTTCCAAATGGATCCSATTGATGCGGTTGAYATCAATGGGGACAGYAGTTTTCGTATCGCCGAAGAGGCGCAGGCCAGAGGCCATGARYTRTTYWAWWAMWMSMMASAYWKSCWNGGCGYRWYAKMARSRCYGKGYWWYWKYWNAAAGRMYSGMCYKYSRWRRWRCGCCGTGAAGTGGGCAATCATTTCACGCTGGGCGAATTTCAGGAAATTGATCTAAATACTCAAGATGTGGTCTGGCTACGCCAAGACCCGCCTTTTGATATGGGCTATATCACCACCACGCATATTCTGGATATGATCCATCCCAAGACATTGGTGGTCAATGACCCCACATGGGTGCGAAACTATCCTGAAAAGCTGCTGGTCTTGCAATTTCCTGATCTGACGCCCCCCACAACAATCGCGCGTGATCTGGAAACGTTGAAAGCGTTTAAAGCAGAGCATGAAGATATTATTCTAAAACCGCTTTACGGCAATGGTGGTGCGGGGGTTTTCCGCCTTGGTAAGGATGACAAGAACATGACATCGTTGCACGAGTTGTTCAGCGGTATTAATCGCGAGCCATTGATTGCTCAAAAATTCCTGTCTGATGTTAGTAAAGGCGACAAACGCGTGATCATTATTGACGGCGAGCCAGTGGGCGCGATCAACCGTGTGCCTGCCAAGGGCGAAACCCGTTCTAACATGCATGTAGGCGGGCGGCCTGAGAAGGTTGAAATGGATGCGCGGGATTATGAAATTTGCGAACGTATCGGGCCGCTTTTGCGCGAAAAGGGCCAGATTTTTGTAGGCATTGATGTGATCGGTGGCAACCTGACCGAAATCAATGTGACCTCACCCACAGGTATTCAGGAACTGGAACGCTTTGACGGGATCAATGTGGCTGAAAAAATATGGGCTGCGATTGAAGCGCGGCGAAAAAAATGATGTCACTGCGTTTTAAAATTGTCTCGCGGGCTTCAAAAACACTGTTCAAACCAGCTTTGGCGTGCATCCAAAACCTGCAAAGAATGCGAACCTACCTTGATTTTATAACCAGGATGAACGGCATCAACCCCAAAGCTGCGCGTTATGAAAAAGATAGGCTGAGCTATAAAGATAAAACCATCCCGGTTGTTTGGGCGCACCTTGACAACCCCTTGAAATCGCAAGTTTTGTTTTATATCCACGGCGGCGGGTTTATATTCGGCAGTGCCGACACCCACAAACATATGGCCGCCGACATTGCAGGGCAGCTGGGCATCAAGGCGGTATTGCCGAATTACAGACTGGCCCCTGAAAACCCATACCCTGCGGGTTTTGAAGATGTTGTGGCCAGCTATCGGGCCTTGCTTGAAATGGGTTATAAGGCAAAAAATATTATCATCGGCGGGGATAGTGCAGGCGGTGGGCTGACCTTTGCGCTGCTGGCATATATCAAGGCAAATAACCTGCCGATGCCCGCGTGTTCTTTCACTTTTGCAGCCCTGACCAATATGGCTGAAGAGCCTGAAAGCCTGAAGATAAATGCCCGCAGTGATTGTGTCTTGGCGGCGAACAGGTTTGGTGAATTGCGTGATGCATATGCACCGGGTGAAGACTTGAAAGCACCCTATCTGTCGCCGGTTTATGCGAATTTTACAGGGGTCACGCCTGTTTTGTTGCAAGCCTCTAAGGGCGAAATGTTGCTTGATGACAGTAAAGCCATGCACAAACGTTTGACCGACCAAGGCGTTGACGCGCGGTTAAGCCTTTACGACAACGGCTTTCACGTGTTCCAGATATTGCGCGGGCTTGTGCCTGAGGCCGATCAGGCGATTGCGGAAGTTGTGGCGTTTATAAAGCCACATATCTCAAAAAGCTAAACGATAACTTAACGCTTCCGCGATATGGGGTTTGCGCACATTTTTTTGCGCGTCCAGATCCGCAATGGTGCGGGCTACACGCAAAACGCGGTGATAACCCCGCGCAGTCAGTTTGAACTTATCGGCGGCCTTTGCCAGCATTTCAGCCCCTTCGGTGTCAGGGGTTGCAACCGTTTCCAGAACGTCGCCTTCGGCATCTGTGTTCAGGGCAACATCCGCAATATCGTTGTAACGCTCCGCCTGAATGTGCCGCGCTGTAGCAACGCGCAGGGCAATATCCGCACTGCTTTCGCGCATGGCCGTATCCGTTCTTGTCAGGTCTTGCATCGTCACAGGCGGCACTTCAACGCGCAGATCAAAGCGGTCCATCAAAGGGCCGGAAACGCGGCCCAGATAATCTTGCCCGCAAAGTGGCACACGTGCGCAGGCGCGTTCAGGATCAGCCAGATAACCGCATCGGCAGGGATTGGCGGCACTTACCAGCATGAATTTGCAGGGGTATTTTACATGCGCGTTGGCACGAGATATCATCACAGTACCGTTTTCCACGGGTTGGCGCAGGGTTTCCAGCACTTGGCGGGAAAATTCCGGCAACTCATCCAGAAACAAAACCCCGTTATGTGCCAATGAGATTTCCCCCGGCTTCGCACCGCGCCCGCCACCGACAATGGCAGCCATAGAGGCGGTGTGATGCGGGTCGCGAAAGGGCCGTGTTTTGGAGATGCCGCCTTCGGTTAAAAGCCCCGCCAGAGAATGGATCATGGAGGTTTCCAAAGCCTCTTGCGCATTTAGCACAGGCAAAATTCCGGGCATGCGCGATGCCATCATGGATTTTCCCGACCCCGGTGAACCCACCATAAACAGATGATGCCGCCCTGCCGCCGCGATTTCCATCGCCCGTTTGGCGCGTTCTTGGCCTTTTACATCGGCCAAGTCGCGTTCGCTATGTTCCTTGATCACTTCGCCGGGTTCAGCGGATTTCAACACTTGCTTGCCGTTGAAATGGTTCATCACTTGCAACAATGTGGCCGGCGCAATCACGTTCACCGACCCCACCCACGCAGCTTCGGCACCGCATTCTTTGGGGCAAATCAGATCGCAAGATGCTTCGGCGGCGGCTAGGGCTGCGGGCAATGCACCGATCACGGGGATCAGTTTGCCGTCTAGGGACAGTTCGCCCAAGGCCACTTGTCGCGCCACCTCATCTGCGGGGATCACTTCCATTGCGGCAAGTAGGGATAGGGCGATGGGTAGGTCGAAATGCGAACCTTCTTTGGGCAGGTCGGCAGGCGACAGGTTTACCGTGATACGTTTTGACGGCAGGGCCAAAGCCATCGAGGTTAACGCCGCGCGCACCCGTTCTTTGGCTTCCGATACGGCTTTGTCGGGCAAGCCCACAATGTTGAAAGCGGGCAGGCCCGGGGACAAAGAGCATTGCACTTCGATGATGCGGGCCTCGACCCCTAGAAAAGCAACTGTGTAGGCGCGCGCGACCATTTATCAACCTTTGTGTTAAGTTTGGTTAACGGTAGCGTCAGATTGGTTTATTTTTGGTAAATTTCCATAAAACCATCCCAAGTGGCAGCATCTGCCACAGTTTTATCGCGGCAAAACGGGTTGCAAAAGCCGAATATGCGGTCATCTAGTTCCAGATAGTCGGTGACGGGGTCGCCCGAATAAGGGCAATTTGCGTTTTCAGAGGGGCCTTGAAGCACGGCTTTAGCAGGCAATATAGCGGGGCCGGGCCATACACCTTCCGCCAGATCAAGGTCGTAACCGGGTTGAACATAGTTTTGCGCAATCCCCATCGCCCGCCAACGGCGAAAAGCGGGATCATTCAAGTGGGTTTGAATGTAGGCTTCGGAAACCTTAGTGCGTGGTAGATTATAGGATGCAAACCGTGTGGCCACAGGGGCGTAGAACGCGTCTGCAATGGTGTATCCGCCAAACAACCACGGGCCATCTGTGCCGTATTCAGTGCGGGCCAAGGCCCACAATTGTTCTATTCTGGCAGTGTCTTTCAGGACGGCATCCGAAGGTTTGAAATCGGGGTAATGGCGGCGCAGGTTCATCGTGCAATCTGTGCGCAAACTGGTGAAAGAGGAATGCATTTCAGCCACCAGATTACGCGCCAACGCACGTGCGGCAGGGTCTTTGGGCCACATGCCTGCGTCGGGGTGGCGTTCGGCCAGGGTTTCAGCCATTGCCAGCGTATCTTGCACCACAATACCGTCAAACTTCATTGTCGGCACCAAACGCGCCGGCGCAAAATCGGCCAACATATCGCTGAACGCGTCACTATACATGGGTGCCGTGCGCGTTTTCACAGGCAGGTTGAATTTTTCAAACAACAACCAGCCGCGTAGCGACCAGCTGGAATAGGTGCGATCCCCAAGGGCGAGTTCATAAGTCATTTGGGCAATATGGCGGACGGGGTGAAAAATGCAAAACATCTTTCGTGATGGGGGTGATCAAGGTTTGTGATTAACGCCTGATATACGCCATGCATCACCCAAGTGATCAAGGCGGGTAACGGATAGATTATCAATGTGAAAACTGGTGGCGGCTTTGGCACTCATGCCGCCTGCCATCTGTATTTGGGTCAGGATCACGCCGTAATGGGCGACGATGATGATGTCGCGGTTTTCGTGCGTTTGACAAAGCGTATTAACCTCGGTGGCCACACGCGCGGAAACATCGTTCCAGCTTTCGCCATTCGGGGCTTTTATATCGCCGGGCGTATCCCAGAATGTGCGGATTTCAGTGGGGTGTGTGCTGGTAATATCGTCAAAATCACGATCCTCCCAATCACCGAAATGAAACTCGCGCAGGGTTTGGCGCGGGGTTAAATGTTCACGCTTTCCAACGATGGCGCAGGCCGTTGTCACACAACGCGAAAGATCGGATGACACCACAAGCGCGTCTTGGGGCAGGTGTGCATCAAGCCGTTTTATTTGCGCGATATCAGATAGATCGGCAGGCGCATCTGTCCAGCCGATCATGGTTTTTTTATGGGTCGGGCCGTGGCGCACCCACCAAAAACGGGTCATTCTGGCAGTTGCCCTTTTAGCGCAAGCGGCAAGCCTGCGGTGACAAGAACGACCAGATCGGCAATCGCGGCCAGTTCCTGGTTCAGCTCACCTTGGTGTTGGCGAAACGCACGGGCCAGCTTATTATCGGGCACAATGCCTTGGCCAACCTCGTTGGTGACGATAACAATGGGGCCGTTAAAACCTTGCAAGCTGGTAAGTAACTTGTCCTTGGCTGCCGTTAAATCATGTTCGCCCAGCAGGGTGTTGGATAGCCATAACGTCGCACAATCCAGTAGCACAGTGTGTGATGTGTCAATTTTTGCCAAAGCATCCCACGGGGCGACAGGGCTTTCGTATGTATCCCAATCAACCCCGCGCTGGGCTTGATGTTTGGAAATTTTCGCAGTCATTTCAGCATCATAAGCCTGTGCCGTTGCGATATATGTGCGCGGGGTGTTGTTGGCAAATACCAATGTTTCAGCAAAGCGGGATTTTCCCGATGCAGCCCCGCCGATCACTACAGTTAATTTTGGCAATGTAATCTTCATCACATCCTCGTGTTAGCACTTCACATTCGCCCGATTATTAAGTCAGATGGATGCAAATAACCAGAGAGATGGTTGGAGGATATTATGTCACGAAACATAGAACCAAACAAAACACTAACGAAACGCGCGATGAAGGCTGAACTTCTGGA
>JAESRV010000117.1 GCA_016764475.1 Amylibacter sp. | reverse complement strand
CACAAAAACCCTGCTGCGATCTTTGGAACAAATCAGCGATGATCCGTTGCTGATCAAAGCCCGCGAGGCGGGGGATCACCTGACCCTGCGCAGCCTGTCGGAATTGCCTGAAATTATCGACCGTGTACAAAACCCCCGCGATGTAAAACTGCTGTGGGAAGTTTGCCAACTGCCCGACTTCAGACGGGTCTCGCACAATGAACATATCGCCATTGTCGGCAAGATATTCGAATTTCTGGCAGACACAGGCGAAATTTCAACCCCGTGGTTCGCAGACCGTGTGCGGCGCATTGACAAAACCCACGGTGATATTGATGCTTTATCGAAAAGATTGGCATATATCCGCACATGGACCTATGTAACCCAAAGAAAAGGCTGGTTGGCTGACGAAAACTATTGGCGCGAAGAGACCCGTGCAGTAGAAGATCGCCTATCAGATGCGTTACACAACGCGTTAACCAAACGATTTGTCGATCGGCGCACATCCATATTGATGCGCCGCTTGAAACAGAAGGAGGCCTTGGTGGCTGAAGTAAACAAAGACGGCGAAGTGACCATAGAGGGTGAATTCGTAGGCAAATTAACTGCATTTCAATTCCAGCTGGATAAATCTGCGGATGCAGATCAGGTGAAAATGCTAAGAACAGCGGCCTATCAGGCATTGAAGCCAGAATTCAGCCTGCGCTCTGACCGGTTCTACAACGCACCCGACACTGAATTTGATTTCACCGAACAGGGCGGCTTGATGTGGGGCGAACACGCCATTGGCAAGCTGGTAAAGGGCGATGATATCATGTCGCCTGCGATCAAGGTTTTTGTAGATGATGAAGCGGGTGAGGCTGTGGCCGACAAGGTGCGCAAGCGTTTGGGCCACTTTATCGACCGTAAAATTGCCGCCGCTTTTGAACATTTGATCACGATGAAAAACGATGATGCACTGCCGGGCCTTGCCAAAGGCGTGGCCTTCCGTCTGGCTGAAAGTCTGGGTGTTATCCCGCGCTCTGCCATTGCGACCGACATCAAAGCACTGGATCAGGATCAACGTGGCACCTTGCGCAAACACGGCATTCGTTTTGGCCAATACACCATATTCCATCACCTGATGTTAAAACCAGCCCCGACGCGATTGCGTCTGGTACTGTGGTCTTTGTTCGAAGGCCTAGACGAATTCCCCGAAGCCCCGCCTGCGGGTCTGGTCACAGTGCCTGCGGTTGTTGATGCGCCCAAGGGCTATTATCCGCGTGCGGGTTACCGCCTTGCGGGGGAACGGGCCATTCGCATTGATATGCTGGAACGGCTTGCGGATATGATCCGCGCCTTTGATGTGAAAGCCGGGTTTGAAGCTAACCCCGATATGCTGTCGATCACAGGTATGACGCTGGAACAGTTTGCAGACCTGATGCAGGGTTTGGGTTATACGGCTGAAAAAGGCGAACGTGATAAGGTGAAACTGGTGGCCGAGGCGAAGCCTGCAGACACCGCCGCCGATGAAGCGGCAGCGAAAGCTGCCCCTGAAGAGGCGGCCCCTGTAGAAGAAGAGGAAGACACTAAAGAAGTGTTCTACACTTTCAAATGGGTGCCCAAAGCACGCCCTGCGGCGCGCCCCCAACAAAAGCCTCGTGGTAAACCGCAGAACGCCAAAGGTAAGCCTAAAGGCAAAGCGCAAAGCCATTCTGCCGGCCCGCCGCGCAAAGAAAAAGCCATTGATCCCGACAATCCCTTCGCGGCACTGATGGCATTAAAAAACAAGTCGTAGATGGCTCAAACCCAACGCATTGATAAATGGCTATGGTATGCGCGGTTTTATAAATCGCGCAGCCTGTGCGCCAAACAGGTGTTGGGGGGTAAAATCTACGTTAATGATGTGAAAATCAGCAAGCCTGCACACGGATTGGTCGTGGGCGATGTTCTGACCTTTATCAAAGCCGAACAAACGCGCATCATCAAAGTGTTGGACTTGGGCACGCGCCGTGGTTCTGCCCCAGAAGCACAACTGCTTTTTAAAGATAGTTCTTTACCGCGCGCTGCGAAGAAAATTATTCCAGCAAATCCCAAATTTGAAGGAAAAGGTCGTCCCACTGCAAAAGATCGCCGTCAAACTGCCGCTTTTGATGCAAAGTATCTTGATTGATGTTAAATCGGGCCATATACGACAGTAGAACCATGTCTGATAGACTAGGAATTACCCCATGACTTACATCGTTAATGATGCCTGCATCGCCTGCAAATACACCGATTGCGTAGAAGTATGCCCGGTGGATTGCTTCTATGAAGGCGAAAATATGCTGGTGATCCACCCTGATGAGTGTATTGATTGTGGTGTGTGTGAACCCGAATGCCCCGCCGATGCGATCCGCCCTGACACTGAGCCGGATATGGAAAAATGGGTAGAGTTCAACCGTGAATATTCCGAAAAATGGCCGGTAATCATCACCAAAAAAGAGCAAATGCCCGATGCCGAAGAACGTGACGGTGAAGAAGGCAAATTAGAGAAGTATTTCTCACCCAATCCGGGCGAAGGCGGCTAAGTCCGCGATTCTTTTAAATTTGTCTAAAACCCCTAGTTTTATAGGCTTTGCAGCCTCTGGGAATAGGTTTGTTTTTGTGTTATACTAAGGCAGAGCTAAACAGGATCATCATCAGTATATGTTACTGAAAAACTAAATATTCCCGAAACATTCAAGCATCTCTGGCATATGACCTATGCCCTGTTTGTTTGTGCGGAATGAAAAAATATGAAAGACAAATAAAATGGCTAAAACTAAAAAAGTCGCAGGGTTCAGCATCAATGATTTTGTGGTCTACCCGTCACACGGCGTCGGCAAAATCGTTGCGATAGAAGAGCAGGATATTCTGGATGTGACGTTGGAACTTTTCGTGATTGATTTCGAAAAAGACAAAATGACCTTGCGCGTGCCTACCCCTAAAGTTGAATCGGTAGGCTTGCGTTTGCTGTCTTCACCAGAACTTGTGGCCAAAGCCATGACCACGCTAAAGGGCAAGGCGCGGGTTAAACGCGCGATGTGGTCGCGCCGTGCGCAGGAATATGAAGCCAAGATCAATTCAGGCGATCTGATTTCCATCGCCGAAGTGGTGCGCGACCTGCACCGCAACGATGAGCAACGTGAGCAATCGTATTCAGAACGCCAACTTTATGAAGCCGCCCTTGAACGCCTGTCGCGCGAAGTGGCTGTGGTCAACGGCGTGGAGGAAATGATCGCACAAGAAGAAATCGTAGAAGTGCTGCTTTCGCGCATCATTCCGGTGCCCGCGACTTAAGAAAACCCTAACTTAGGGCTGCCACGGCGGCCCCAAGTGCCCCCAGTTCAGCCCATTGCTGAATAGCCCCCAATACATCGCCGGTTTTCCCATCCAGCGTGCGCATAGCAATCAGCCCCATAACTGCGGCTGCAATCATTGCCCAGCCAAACACAAATATGCCCGACCAGCCGATGAATATAAAGCAGGTCACCAAGGTTATAACAATCGCAATAGCCAAAGAGGTTTCAGGTGGTTTGCCGACACTGGCAGACAGGCCGCCCTCACGGGCATCGGGCATGGCATACATCGCCAAAACCACAGGCAAACGGCTGGCTGCCCCCACCGCAATCAGGGCTGGAATGAACGACGTGCTGATCAGGCTTTCCATGCTGCTGAAACGTGCCAGTAAAAACAAAACCAGTGCCACCGCACCATAAGCCCCGATGCGGCTGTCTTTCATGATCTCCAACCGCCGCTCAATATCAAACGCACCGCCAATGCCATCTGCACAATCGGCCAGACCATCTTCATGCATGCCCCCCGTAAGCAGGGCAAGGGTGCCCAAAGCGGCAACCGCAGCCATCGGTGCCGGTGCCCCAAACCAGTGTAACAGGCTACCGATGATGCCTGCAATCAGCCCCAGAACCGCCCCGACCAGCGGGTAGGCCCATGTGGCGATTGCAGCGCGATTGCCTGCAACTGCGTGATCCACGGGGATGGGCAGGCGGGTCAGCAGGCTGAAAGCGGCAGGAATGTCTTCGTGAAGGTTGGCCCGTGTTTCATAGATGTCGGTCATTGTTGTAAGCCTTCGTAATTGGTGTTTGCGTGCCGTAAAAATGGCGTTAGACAAAGGTAACACAAGAACTGGTGAATAAACATATGTCTGATGCATCCTTTGATACTTTAACTGAATTCATGGCTTTGCTGGCGGCAGGGCCACAAGCCGATATGGCCGCGATTAAAGCGGCCACTGCGCGTAACGGGCAACTAACCAAACCCCCCGGTGCTTTGGGCCGCCTAGAGGATTTGGCGATTTGGTATGCAGGCTGGCGGGGCCATGCTGCACCAACATTAAACAACCCTCAAGTTGTTGTTTTCGCAGGAAACCACGGAATATCAGCGCAAGGCGTATCAGCCTTTCCTGCCGAGGTGACGGCGCAAATGGTGTTGAACTTTCAGCATGGCGGGGCGGCAATAAACCAGATTTGCAAAACCTTTGGCGCAAATTTGGATGTACACGCACTGGATTTAGACAAGCCCACAGATGACTTCACCAAAGGGCCTGCAATGTCAGAGGCGGATTTTATTGCGGCATTGAAAACAGGCTGGAATGCGGTTGATCGTTCGGCTGATTTGCTGGTTGTCGGTGAAATGGGTATTGGCAACACCACATCAGCGGCAGCCATTGCGTGTGCACTTTATGGCGGTGTGCCGCAAGACTGGGTCGGGCGTGGCACAGGGGTGGATGATGCGGGGCTGGCCCTGAAGGCGCGTGTGGTCAAAGAGGGCCTAGTTGCCAATCCAACTGCCGCCAAGAACGGGCTGGAAGTCTTGCGTTGTCTGGGCGGGCGCGAACTGGCCGCTATGGCAGGGGCCATGGCCAGCGCACGGGAAAAATCCATTCCGGTGATCCTGGATGGCTTTATCTGCTGTGCAGCGGCGGCCTGTTTGGCTGTCGCACATGTTGGCGCATTGGATCATATTGTTGCAGGGCATTTATCGCATGAAGACGCACATAAAGCATTGCTGGAAAAACTGGGTAAAACCCCGCTTTTGTCATTGGGCCTGCGCCTTGGCGAAGCCTCTGGCGGGGCGTTGGCTATCGGTGTGCTGCAAGCCGCCGTTGCCTGTCATTCGGGCATGGCTACTTTCGCTGAAGCAGGCGTTACCGACACTTAAGAGGTCAGTATTTCACTGACCTTCAAAGCCCGCTATTCTGCCACAAAGGAGATAAACTATGACACCAAAGCATTCCGAAGAATTCAAACGCTAACCCGATTGGCTACATCCATATTGACATTGCCAAGGTACGCACAGGCCAAGGAAAGCTGGTTATGTGTCTGCAATGGGCAGGAACACCGAAAAGACGCTGCCAAGCCCGGGTTTACTGTCGATATGCAGATAGGCGCGGTGGCGGATCAAGATGTGTTTAACGATGGCCAGTCCTAGGCCGGTACCCCCCATTTTGCGCGAACGCCCCTTGTCGACACGGTAAAACCGTTCGGTCAGGCGCGGGATGTGTATCGGATCAAGCCCTTCACCGTGGTCATGTACAGATATGCGCAACTGGTTTTCATGGCTTGGATCGCGCTCTGCAATAACCTCTACCACAGTATCGGGGTGGCTGTATTTGACGCCGTTCTCAATCAGGTTCTGAAACACTTGGGTCAGTTCATCCGCGTCGCCAATCACTGCTGGCAGATCAGGGGAAATTGTCAGGGAAATTGTATTTTTCTCACGTTTCATCAGCGGCTCAAGTGAGGCGGCAACACCGCGTAAAACCGAAGATAGATTGACGGATTCACTGGGGGGCACCCGTTCACTGGCTTGCAGTTTGGACAGCGATAAAAGATCACCGATCAGGCGGTTCATGCGGCTGGCCTCACCCGACATCAAGGTCAGGAAGCGTTCGTGGGCGACCTTATCATTTTTGGCAGGGCCTTGCAGGGTTTCGATAAAACCTGAAAGTGAGGTCAGCGGCGAGCGCAGTTCGTGGCTGACGTTGGCCACGAAATCAATGCGCATCTGTTCGGCTTCGCGGATATGGCTGATGTCTTCCAGGCTGACAATGGCGCGGGCATCGGCACCTGTGCGGGTAGTGGCGTCAAGTCGTGTGATGATCAAACGGAACGTGGTGGGCACCACGTCTTGTAGGGTAAGTTCCAGCGAAACAGTGGATTGTTGGCCTGTCAGCACATGGTTTGCCGCTGTTGTACAGTCTTTGGCCGGGATCACGCTGAACAGATCCGTATCCGTTGCAGTCAACGCAAAGCGGTCCCGCGCGGCATTGTTGCCAAAGCGGATGATTTGCTGGGCATCAATCACAAAAACTGCCACAGACAGGCCGTCCAGGATGGTTTTAACGCTTTTTTTCAACATGGATAATTCAGCCCGTAAGATAACCTGAAAGGTGCCGTAAAAAAGGCCAGAGAGCAAGAAGCATCTCTGGCCAAAGTAAGGTGTTATAAAGCGAGCAGCTAAATAACGAGCAGTGTGGGTCTGAAAAGACCCAACAGGTATCACAAAGGCAGTGATAACATGGGGTTTCCCAGTGCGGCGGCGGTCACTTCTCCCGATATGACCGCCGCGCTTGGGGTTGCAAATGCAGTTGTTGTTGTAGCTAGAACTGCAAATGCGAATGTGGATGACACGTCAAAAATTGAAAGGGCGGGGGCCGATATACATCGACTTGCAGCGACTGTTTTGCGGCTTGCGATCTGACCGACCAAACTTGGAGGGTACGAAAGGTCAGATTGAAGTGCCAGCGGGCAGTCATGGTGCCGTTTTAATCTGCTGTCTTTCCACGGGTTATTCCGAGTGGGCCTCATTTTCTATTCTGTCGATATAGCGTTGATCGCTTGTTCGTTGGGACAGGTTTAGCAAATGTGGCGGAATTAAGAAGTAAAAAATTGCAAGTCTGGCACGACACTGTGTTTCGCGTATGGAAATAATAGGTTAAAACAGGTGTTTATATGGGTATGTTGTGGTTGTTGGTAGGTATAGGGGTAGATATTGTGGTGAAAGTTTTTGCCACATTTATGCCTAAATTGGCCTTATTTGGGGTCTATTTTGTAGTTTTCGGTGGCGTGATGGGGTGGATTGTTGCAAATATGCAACTTCAATAGCACCCCATCACATCGTTTCATACCTTATGCAAACACCCGTGTCAGGGCCGCATCTATCGCGCCTACAATCGTATCCAGATCCTCTTTGGTGCAGATCAGGGCAGGTGACAGGCAAAGTGTGTTGTTGAAACCCGGCACCGAACGGTTTGTGGCCCCGATGATCACACCGTTGGCCATACAATCAGCTGTGACGGCTTGCACCCGTTTTTCATCCATAGGTTCTTTGGTATCGCGGTCTTTGACCAGCTCAACCCCCAGGAACAGACCTTTGCCGCGCACCTCGCCGATAACGTCATGTTTGGCTTTCAGGTCTTCCAGCAGGCCAAGGCAGTATGCGCCCATCTTGGTGCAGTTTTCCAACAGACCTTCTTCTTCGATGATCTTCATGTTCTCGATCGCGGCCGCCGGCCCTGCGGTACAGCCACCAAAGGTGGAAATATCGCGGAAATAATTCATCGGGTCAGAGGCATTGTTCTTGAACAGATCAAACACTGCCTCGGTGGTGACAGTGCATGAAATAGCGGCATAGCCAGAGGCCACGCCTTTGGCCATGGTCACAAAGTCAGGCTGTACGTCGTAGTGCTGATAGCCAAACCATGTGCCGGTGCGGCCAAGCCCGCAAACAACTTCGTCGATGTGCAACAGGATTTCGTATTTGTGGCATAATTCCTGAATGCCTTCCCAATAGCCCTTTGGCGGCACAATAACGCCGCCGCCTGCGGTGATCGGTTCAAGGCACAACAGGCCGATAGTTTCAGGGCCTTCGCGCAAAATCACCTCTTCGGTGGCCTTGACACAGGCCGCACCGTAATCTTGCGCACTGTCGAACTGGTTGCGATATTCCAAACAATGCGGCACTTCCACAAAGCCCGGCAGAAACGGCCCGTATTGCGCATTGCGTTCTTCTTGGCCGCCTGCGGACAGGGTGGCGATAGTGGTGCCGTGATAATCGCGGTGGCGATACAGGATTTTACTTTTCGCCCCGCCATGTTTGTTATGGCTGATCTGGCGCACCATCTTGAAAACTTTTTCATTGGCTTCAGAACCGGAGTTTGAATAATAAACCCGTTTCATGCCGGGCATTTTATCCAGTAGCATTTCTGCAAAAATCGCCCCCGGAATAGAGCCTGCGGATTGGGAGAAATAGTTCAGCTTGACCAGCTGGTCACGCACCGCATCGGCAATACGCGTCCGGCCATAGCCCACGTTTACAGTCCAGACACCGCCCGACACTGCATCCAAATGCTCTTTGCCGTTTTGATCCCAGACCCGCATGCCTTTGCCTTCGACCATGATGCGCGGCTCATTGTCTTCAAACGGTTTATGCTGGATCAGGTGATGCCAGACATGTTCGCGGTCAGCTTCAACGATGTCTTGGATGTCATTGTTTGTTAGATAGTCCATTGGAACCTCCGAAATAATAGAATCTAGCCTGACGATGGCAGGGAAACGGGCGTTTGTCAGGCCAGAAATATCAGCTTCGGGGATTTAATTGTCGGTTTCGGAAAATGTGAAACTCTGCCCTTAGTCTGAACGGGTGATTTTGGCCTGAAAGCAATTATTGCTGGCAGAGCGCATATGGTAATAGTCGATTGTGCTGTTGCTAAAGCCGTTTTCAATCGCCTGTTCAATCTGGCTGGTCTTGGTAACCTGCCCGGAACCATAGACAATACGGTCTTGCGCATCATAGCCGCGTATCAGGTAGGTTGCGGTGTTTTTAAGCATGTCAGGCAGGGTGGTGCTGTCTTTGTGGCGTTCGCATTTATCGGCGCACAAAAAGATCGGCCCCAGTTCTGCATAGGGTTGTGCTGTGGGGAAAGGGCGGTATCCTAATATCAGCATCGCTGCCCCTTTGGGAATGTCCATCAGGCAATGGCGACATGGGTTGCCGTTGCCGTCTGATATGGCACGTTCAGGCCGTTGCCCGTTGGCATCAGGTTTGCCGTTTTGGGCATTACGCGCATCAGGGGTTGGGATGGCTTCGAAATTCAGGGGCATTTTGGTTCCTTTGGTTAACTGGAACCTGAATGCCCGCCATCAAGGAATATGTCAGCCCGTTTCTTGCTATAGCGATATGAGCGAACAGAATGATGTTGTCGTTGTTTGAATGGCTTTTTAGGGGTATTCGATTTTTTAAGTACAGCTTTCGCTATGAGGGGCATAGTTGCCGTTGACATACTTTAGGTCTTGATCGGCCCGCTACCACATCTCGGGATAGGGCGTCCTCTATTAGCGTAGGCCAGAAACATGACAATTTCGTCAGGACCCGGTCCGTCGGGTATTGAAAGCGTCATGGTGTCGAAATGGTCAAAGGACCAAGGATTGTCCTTGTGACCAAGTGGCAAATCGATTGAGGTGCCTATTGTGCCAATTTTCACATTGGAAGGAATTACCGCCTCACCCCCATCAGTCGCGCCACGCATTGGTGCGCCCAGTTTGGGGTGTATGACCGCTCCACCATGTTCCATGTCACCCGCGCTCCCGACAATCGCTGCTTTGCCATAAGACACTGGGTGCCCGATGAGTTGCGCGACAGCCTCTTCGGCGAGTTTCAGCCCTAGTTCGGCACCGATTTCGAAAAGAGCAGAAAGGTCAGTCTGGAAACGTCCCGCTAGCGGATTCCGAAAGACTGCGGCAGCCGCGACGCGTGACACTGGCTCGCATGGCTCGCCAAAGGCATCGGATGTGATGAGCTCACGAATGAAGACTATTTTACGTATTTGAACCATTCTCGTTCTCCCTTTTTCATAATATAGCGACGATGGCAGTTTTTTGCTTTTGGTCGATGGCTTTTCCTAACGGCTATGGGCGGCCTTCAATTTTGGGCAGGCGACTTGCGCTCAAAGCAGAAGTTCATCCCCTAAATACTATGGGGAAGCGCAGGATCAGCCCCTGCTTTAGTTCATATCCAACGCCTTGTGGCGCAGCACTGCCAACGGAATGATTTCCAGGGTTTTGATGTGGGTGCTTTGCAAGATTACATAAGGGGCGGCCTCATGCGCTTCCGCTTCGGCCCAGCGTTCGGCGCACAGGCACCAGCGGTCACCGGGTTTCAGGCCGGCAAAGCCAAACTCGGGGCGGGGCGTGGACAGGTCGTTGCCGCGCATCTTGGAAAACGCCAGGAATTCAGCGGTGACTTCAATGCAAACCGTGTGCAGGCCTTTGTCATCCGGCCCCGTATTGCAGCAACCGTCACGATAAAAGCCCGTGACAGGGGCGTTGGAGCAAGGTTGCAGTGCTTCGCCTAATGCGTTGATGCTGTCGTCTATTTTCATATGTTATCGGCCTATTTGAGGTGTTGTTTTGACCCTAACAAATATAACCGCCCAAATGTGAAAAACTTACCCTAATATCTGCTTTTGCCGCCATGCTCAACAGTGTCCCGCATATTCGAAATTATTTTATGAATGGTAGAATAGTTTGCGTTTCAGACAAAGAAAAAGGCCCGCCACGGGGGCAGGCCTTTGTAATATAATAATAAAGTATGATTACGCTTTAGCGTCTTCACCTTCATCTGATGCTTCTTCTTCCGCTTTTGCCGCAGGGGCTGCATCTTCATCGTCGCCGAAGTCTTCGGCAGCGGCTGCACCCATATCGTCGAACAGCTCAGCAATTTCGAACTCTGCTTCGGCTTCAGCTTCAGCGGCCAAATCTTGAATGGATTTGCCAGATGCCTGAATTTCAGCTTCTTCGTTTGAACGCGCAACATTCACTTGAATGGTACACGATACTTCCGGATGCAAAATCACAGTCATGTCATGCAGACCGATTTCTTTGATCGGTGTGTCCAGTTCAATCTGTTTTTTGTCGACGGTAAAGCCGGCTTCCGTTGCAGCATCAGCTGCATCGCGAGTGGTTACCGAGCCGTAAAGCGAACCTGCGTCAGAGGCAGAACGAATCACAACAAACTGCTGACCATCCAATTTAGCGGCCACTGCATCGGCCTCTTTCTTGGTTTCAAGGTTCGCGGCTACCAGTTGTGATTTTTGCGCGTCAAAGACGGCTTTGTTGGCGTCAGTTGCACGTAATGCTTTACCTTGTGGCAGCAGAAAGTTACGACCGAAACCTTGCTTTACGGTCACAATATCGCCCATTTGGCCAAGCTTTGCGACGCGTTCTAGTAGGATAACTTGCATGTTTCTTTCCTTACTTCACAGCGTAGGGCAGAAGTGCCAGAAAACGTGCGCGTTTGATGGCTTTAGCCAGTTCGCGTTGTTTCTTGGCAGAGACTGCGGTGATACGGGATGGCACGATTTTGCCGCGCTCTGATACATAGCGTTGCAATAGTTTCGTGTCTTTATAGTCAATCTTAGGCGCGTTATCCCCCAAAAATGGGCAGGACTTACGACGACTGAAAAATGGTTTGTTTGCCATGGGTTAAGTCCTTTCTAGCGGTTTCTACGACGTTCTTCTTTGGCTG
This sequence comes from Amylibacter sp., assembly GCA_016764475.1. GTDB lineage: Bacteria > Pseudomonadota > Alphaproteobacteria > Rhodobacterales > Rhodobacteraceae > Amylibacter. Next base: position 8,442 of record JAESRV010000117.1, on the reverse strand, counting down.
ATTTAGCCTGAACAACAACAGATGGGCCTTCTTCATGCGCATCCACTTTGATGGTCAAGATACGCATCACGTCATCGTGCAGACGCATCAGGCGTTCCATTTCCTGAACTGCTTCAGATGGTGCATCGGATTTCATGTATCCGTAGTGACCCTTGCGGTTTTTGTTGATCTTGTAGGCCATTGTTTTCAGGCCCCAGTATTCGCTATCAACCAGTTTACCACCGTTGTCAGCCAATACAGCGCCGAAGTGTTCTATCAAACCTTCGGCTTGCGCGTTGGAAATATCCTGACGCGCGATAAATGTGTGCTCGTAGAGCGCCATATTATTCACCATTTTCAAGCGTGCTTCAAAATCAGGGCTTAAACTTCCGCGCCCAGATACGAGAGGCGGCCGCGTTAAAGTAATTTGCGGAAGATTGGGGGCTTATACTGCGATGGTGGGCGAATGCAAGCACAACCCGTTTATATTCAGTGTTATGCGGATATAATATGTAAAGCAGGCTATAAATTCTGTACAAACCAAAGCTACACAGCTTCGGTTGAGCTGGGTAAATTACAGCACGTCATGGTTGTTGCTTTATTGCCGCTATTTTGCCTTACTTTAAACCGAATAATTATGAAATATCCCAACATGTGTAACTTTGATGTAGGCTGATCTGGCGTTAAGATGCCAAATATGACGATTTGTTTACTTGGGAAGTATGTTAAATTACTTGTTAAACGGTTTTCACGCATAGAAAATATACTAGGAGTAGTGTGGATGTTCAAATTCAACAGGTTAGTAGGTAAAATAAAGCGTTATGTTTTTACGGACGAAAGAGGTGTTGTCACAGTTGAATATGTGGTTCTGATCTTTGGGGCTACATTGATTGCTGCGATCGTCGGGTTGTCAATTCAATCCAAAGTTATTGATGCGATAGATAATATAGACCTTATCGGTGCGTCTGCCTCGGAAGTGTCAGGTGGTGGCGGAAACGGCAATGGCAATGGCGGCAACGGCAATGGCAACGGCAATGGCAACGGCAACGGCAATGGCAATGGCAATGGCAATGGCAATGGCAGTGACGGCAATGGCAGTGACGGCAATGGCAGTGACGGCAATGGTGATGGCGGATCCGGAAATTCAGGCGATAACAATAGCGAAGGCTCTGATTCAGGTGGCGAGGACGATTAAGTTCCGCATTCCTGATTGCGCCTGGGCAAATATACCATGCGCTGTTTCTCGCGCTTTGTCGCTTTGAAATTCAATGGTTCTAAATGATTTGAAAACTGGACGTTGGGCCAAACTAACGTTACAGCAATAGCTGTGATAAATTTGGAGGATCATGGTGTTGCGCGCATTTGTATTTCCGGGCCAAGGGGCCCAAACCATCGGAATGGGCAAGGGGCTTGCGGATGCTTATCCTGCGGCCAAGGCGGTTTTTGACGAAGTTGATGAGGCTTTGGGCCAAGACCTGTCTGGCCTGATCTGGGGCGGTGATATTGCCGATCTGACCCTAACCGAAAACGCCCAACCTGCCTTGATGGCGACCTCTATGGCCGCGATGGCAGCCTTGAGTGCCGAAGGGGTAGAGATTACCGCCGCCGCCTTTGTGGCAGGCCATTCCCTTGGCGAATATTCCGCCCTTTGTGCGGCGGGTTCCATATCATTGGCCGATACCGCGCGTTTGTTGCGTATTCGCGGGCGCGCAATGCAAGCGGCAGTGCCTGTGGGCGTGGGCGCAATGGCGGCCCTGTTGGGGTTGGATTTTGCCACTGCGCAAGAAGTGGCGGCAGAAGCGGCCCAAGGCGAAGTTTGCCAGGCGGCAAACGATAATGATCCGGGCCAAGTGGTTGTTTCAGGTCATAAAGCAGCTGTAGAGCGGGCTTGTGAGATCGCTAAGGGCAAGGGTGCCAAACGTGCGATTATATTACCTGTGTCAGCCCCTTTCCATTGTGCCTTGATGCAACCTGCGGCGGATGCAATGGCCGAAGCTTTGGCCGATATTAATATATCCGCCCCGAACGTGCCTGTTGTGGCCAATATTCTGGCAAGTGCCAACAGTGATGCAGATGCGATTGCTGATCTGCTGGTCAGGCAGGTCACAGGCTCTGTGCGCTGGCGGGAAAGTGTTTCTTATATGGCAGCACTTGGTGTGACCGAGATTTATGAGATCGGTGCGGGTAAGGCATTGTCGGGCATGATACGGCGCATTGACCGCGCGATTGTGTGTAAGGCCGTGAATGGCCCTGAAGATGTGGCCGCAGTTGCGGCAGAGATAAAAGGATAAGATATGTTTGATTTAACAGGTAAAAAAGCACTGGTCACAGGCGCGTCAGGTGGCATAGGCGGTGCGATTGCACGTGGGCTTCATGCGATGGGGGCTAGTGTTGCCTTGTCTGGCACACGGGTTGATCCGTTGAATGCTTTGGCGGCTGATCTAGGTGAACGTGCTTTTGTAACACCTTGTAATCTAAGTGATATTGATGCGGTGAAGGCCCTTGCTGGCCAAGCGTCGGACGCCATGGGCGGTTTGGATATTCTGGTCAATAACGCTGGCATCACCCGCGACAATCTTTTCATGCGCATGTCTGACGATGAATGGCAACAGGTGATAGACGTGAACCTGTCTTCCACCATGCGGCTGATGAAATCGGTGATGCGCCCGATGATGAAACAACGCTGGGGGCGGATTATCAACATCACGTCTATTGTCGGTGTCACCGGCAATGCGGGGCAGGTGAATTATGCGGCCAGTAAGGCGGGCATCATCGGCATGACCAAGTCATACGCACAAGAAATCGCCACACGCGGCATCACTGCCAACTGTGTGGCACCGGGCTTTATCGAAACCGCAATGACGGCTGAATTGCCTGATGCGGTGAAGGAAAAGATGGTTGGCAATATTCCTGCAGGGCGGATGGGCACACCTGAAGAGATTGCTTCAGCCGTGGCTTATCTGGCTTCCGATGAGGCCAGCTACGTGACAGGGCAGACGCTGCATGTGAATGGTGGGATGGCTATGATTTAACCGCAATTTGCGTCAGCAAACTGCGGTACGAATGCGGGTAGCATTTTAAAAATACAACCTGAGGGCAATTCTGTTTGGAATTGCCCTATTGTATTGCTTGTGTATTCTTGGGAAGGTTATCCACATAATGAAATAATGAAATTTATTGTGTAAACTACTTATTTTATGTGAAATTCACAGCTTATCCACAGCATTTCCAGATTGCGGAATTGAACACTCATAGTGTATCTTGTGAATGTGAGAAGCGACTCTACAATATGTAGAGTCGCTTCGATCTGGCTGGGACGGATGTCCGTAGCATGGTCGAGATAAGGATTTGCGGTCGAATCTCGAACACACTTTAAGGTGCCATGCTGCGGACATCACTGCAAGGATATTTAGCATTTGCTGAATGATGCCTATATCTGATCAGTATCCTATCTAATTCCACGTAGCGCCTGACCCTGGGTGGGTGCACTTGCGCCCTCCCGTGGGGAGGGTCGGGCGCGGCCCTCGTCTAAGGACGACGGCCATGATGGGCGAAAGGGGGCGTTTTGTTTTCCTAAACCCCAATCTCCGAAATAAACTTCACCCTCTGATAAGCCGCAATACCTTCTTCACCGCCCTCAGACCCATAGCCCGAATGGTTGACCCCGCCGAACGGCGTTTCTGGCGTGGCGATGCCGAAGTGGTTGACGCCGAACATGCCGGCGTTGATCTGGTCGCCTAGGCGTGCGGCGATCGCGCCGTTGCTGGTAAACGCATAAGATGCCAGCCCGTATTCCAACCTGTTGGCGCGCGCTATTACATCGTCAAAATCGGTAAATGATGCAATCGGGGCGATGGGGCCGAAGGGCTGATGGTCATAACCTTGGCGTCTTCGGGCACGTCTGGAAGCCTTTATCGGCGACAGCAAGGGCTGCGTTCAGATCAGCGGTGGATGCGTGGGGCAGGGTGCCCAGAACCTGTTCCGTGGCAGGATTTATCACATCTTGGGATTTATCGGATGTGCCTGTGGTCCATTTGCCGTCGATTAAGAGTTCCAGGGTTTCATATTTCACCTGGGTGTGCCTTTGATTACTATGGTGAAATCATTATCAAATGATTGTTTAAACACAAGTACGTGTTTAAACCTTGGCTATGATTGCAATCTGTTGCTATATTTGCCCTAACATCTCGAAACCATTTGCCAACGCTGTTCTTTATGCTATAGCGCGGCACATAATCAACCAAAGGCGGGGTCGCTTTTGGAACCGTGGTCTTAGGAATAAGGCATATATTGATGCCCGCAGTTGGGTGTTGATGAAAAACCAAGGGGAAAACCCCGCAATATGAGGACTGAAACATGAGCGACATCGCAGATCGTGTAAAGAAAATCGTTGTAGAACACCTTAGTGTTGACGAAGCAAAAGTAACTGAAACAGCATCTTTCATTGATGATCTGGGCGCAGACAGCCTGGACACAGTTGAGCTGGTTATGGCTTTTGAAGAAGAGTTCGGCATCGAAATTCCCGATGATGCGGCTGAAACTATTCAGTCATTCGGCGACGCGGTGAAATTCATCACTGAAGCTGGCTAAAGAATTCAAGACTTTCGGGTCTTATGGGGCGCATTCCTGCATGGGGATGCGCCTTTTTTATGCGAAAAACAGCTTATCGGTGGTTGATTGCTTGCTGAATTATTATGAGCAGGGTAATCAGGTGGCTAAAGGCAAGAAATACAAAGAGGTGAATATATGCGTCGCGTTGTTGTCACAGGACTAGGTATGGTTTCACCACTTGCGTGTGGAGTGGAAGAAACTTGGAAACGCTTGATTGCGGGGCAATCTGCTGCGGGCACGATTTCGCGCTGGGATGCGGATCATCTGGGCACGAATTATGCCTGTGAAATCCCTTATGGGGATGGCACTGACGGCACATTTAACCCTGACGACTGGATGGCACCCAAAGAGCGGCGCAAGGTGGATGATTTCATTTTGTATGGCATGGCGGCAGCGGATCAGGCTGTGGCTGACGCAGGCTGGACACCGACGGATGAGGAAAGCTTGTTGCGCACAGGTGTTATGATGGGGTCTGGCATTGGCGGGCTGAAATCTATTTCTGAAACGGCTGTTATATTGAAAGAACGCGGGCCACGCAGGGTTTCGCCATTCTTTATTCCCGGTGCCTTGATCAATCTGGCTTCAGGGCAAATTGCTATTCGCCACGGCTTTAAAGGGCCAAATCATGCGGTTGTAACGGCATGTTCATCAGGGGCACATGCCATTGGCGATGCCGCACGTCTGATCATGCTGGATGATGCCGATGTGATGATTGCAGGCGGGACGGAAAGCCCGATTTGTGAGATCGGTATTGCCGGATTTAATGCTTGTAAAGCCTTGTCAAAGTCCCGCAGGGATGAGCCCAAAAAGGCGTCTAGACCTTATGACCGTGACCGTGACGGTTTCGTGATGGGCGAAGGTGCCGGTGTTGTTGTGTTGGAAGAATATGAACATGCCAAGGCGCGTGGTGCCAGGATTTATGCGGAAATTCTGGGCTATGGCCTGTCGGGGGATGCTTATCACATTACGGCACCGTCTTCGGATGGGGATGGTGGATTCCGCGCGATGACGGCGGCGTTGAAACGGGCGGGTTTGAAGCCGTCTGACATTGATTATATCAATGCACACGGCACCTCGACAATGGCTGACACCATTGAGTTGGGGGCGGTGACACGGCTGCTGGGGGATGCGGCCAAGGATGTGACAATGTCATCTACAAAGTCTTCTATCGGGCATTTGCTGGGGGCGGCGGGGGCCGTTGAAGCGATTTTCTGTATTCTGGCTTTACGCGACCAAATCGCACCGCCCACGATCAATCTGGATAATCCTGATGTGGAAACAGAGCTGGATTTGGCACCGAACAAAGCTGTGCAACGCGAGATTAATATCGTTTTGTCAAACTCGTTTGGTTTTGGTGGCACGAACGCGTCACTTGTTATGGGTAAAGTGAGCGGTTGAGCACATGAACAAGCATTTTGCGGCAAATTTTTTCAATCTGTTGATTGTCCTGATGATCGGCCTTGCAGCTTTGGTCTATTGGGGCAAGGCAGAATTTTATAAAGCGGGGCCTTTGCAACAGGCGGTTTTTGTTGAAGTGCCGCGTGGCGGGAATGTGCGACAGCTGGCAAAAGTTCTGCAAGAACAAGGGGCTATCACCAATAGCCGTGTTATGGGCATAGGTGCGGATTATACCGGCATGAGCACCAAGTTGAAGTTCGGGAATTATGAAATACCTGCCGGGGCTTCAATGGCTGAAATTCTGGAAATTGTGACCAAGGGCGGGCGCAGCAGCTTTCGTTATGTGGCGCGATATAACGTGCGGGTGGCAAGCCCTGCCAAGCTGACTTTGCGCGAACGCACTGCCAGTGATGGCGAAACTGTGGTTTTGGCGTCGTTTGTTGTGGGGGAAGAAGTGCCTGCGGCTTATACGGATTTGAAGGTGGCGAAAACGCCGATTTCCTATCAGATTTCAGTGGCTGAGGGTGCAACGAGCTGGCAGATTGTTGAAGCTTTAAATGCGGCAGATTTTCTGGGGGGGCCATTAGCCGATGTGCCTGCTGAAGGCAGCCTTGCACCTGATACGGTTGAAGTGCGTGTGGGCAGTTTACGCGCGGATATAATTGAACAGATGAAGTTGGCACAAAGCAAGATACTGGCGGATGCTTGGGCCAGTCGTGAGGCTGACTTGCCGTTTAAATCGCCTGAGGAAGCCTTGATCTTGGCCTCTATTGTGGAAAAAGAGACAGGCGTGAAATCAGAACGGGCTGAGGTTGCCGGGGTTTTTATTAATCGCCTGAACAAGGGTATGAAATTGCAAACTGACCCTGCGGTAATTTACGGGATCACGCAAGGTAAGGCCCCTTTGGGACGTGGATTGCGCAGAAGCGAGTTGTTTAAGAAGACGGCCTATAACACCTATATTATTCCTGCGCTACCGCCCGGGCCGATTGCGAACCCGGGGCGCAAAGCGATTGAGGCGGTGATGCATCCTGCCGATACAAAGAACCTGTATTTTGTGGCCGATGGCACTGGTGGGCATGTGTTTTCGGACAGTTTGCGCAAGCATAATGCCAATGTTATCAAATGGCGCAAGATTGAAGCTGCGCGGCGTAAGGCGGCACAGGCGGCTGGTAATAACTAGATATATCAGTATCTTACAGTATTTATTAATAGAATATTACGCCTAAGATCGTTCACCCTATAGTTGAAAATCTTGACTTTGCGAACGGTCGGAAGTATACCTTGTGGCAAGCTGGAAGAAGTGGGTAGCAGTGGTCGTTATGGCCGCTGCTTTACCATGTCTGCTCGACGGGACAACCCGAGAGGAAGCCATACTACATGACTGAAGATATCCCTGAGGGATTGCAAGTTGGTCTTGTCCCGTTTACGTTCCAGCCTCTCAACTCATTTAAGCTGCCTTTCGTTCGAAAGCCAAGGGGCTTTTGCCGCCTAGCGATGAATGGCGACGGCGTGGGTTATAGAATCCATTGATGTATTGGAATATAGCTCCTTCAGCTTGTCTTCTTGTTTCCCATCTGTTGCGCCAAATTAGCTCGGCCTTTAGTGATTTGAAAAAAAGTTTCTACCATAGAATTATCATAACAATTTCCCTTGCCGCTCATTGATACTTCAAAGTCATGCCTAGATAAACGTTTTTGATACTGCTTTGAACAATATTGCGATCCGCGATCCGTATGGTGAATGCAGCCTTTGGCTGGTCGGCGTAATGCCACAGCCATGTCCAGTGCTCGGATTGCCAGATCCCGCTTCATGCGGTTACTGACGGCCCAACCAATGACGCGCCGGGAGTACAGGTCAAGAATGACGGCCAGATACAACCAACCTTCACTCGTCCAAATATAGGATATATCACCACCCCACTTTTGGTTTGGACCATCAGCAGAGAAATCTTGGTACAACAAATTTGGAGCTATGTTGAAACCGTGGTTACTATCTGTGGTCACTTTGAACTTATGGGTTCTGATAGTTTTTATACCGTTCTCACGCATCAGTCTGCCAATCCGACGCGGCCCAACCATTATGCCTAATTCCTGCAGCTCCTCAGTCATGCGGGGCCGTCCATAACTTTGCAAGCTCAAGCGATGTTGTTCACGAATGTGGGCTAGTATTACCATGTCGTCACGCTGTCTTTGGCTCATCGGCCGCACCCTCCAAGCACGAAAACCCCGAGATGTTACCTGCATAATACGACACAGAAGCTCCACAGACCAAACTTCTTTCCAGGCGTCGATGAAAGCAAATCTCACCGGCTTTGGCCTGCAAAGAAGATTGCCGCCTTTTTTAACACTTCCCTCTTGTCTTATGATTTGGCCAGCTCTTGTGCAAAACTGGAGCCACTGCTCCGCTGCACGGCAGGGCATGTTTACATGCCTGAGAGTGGGCACGTCATTT
>JAESRV010000017.1 GCA_016764475.1 Amylibacter sp. | reverse complement strand
GCCAAACTCTGCCGCAATGGTTTTGGTCATGCCGATCAAGGCATGTTTCATAGCGGTATAAGCCCCGAAACCCGCTTCTGCCCCCAAGCTGCCTGTTGAACCTATATTGATAATTGAACCTGCACCCACTGCCTGCATTTCAGGAATAACCGCTTGTGTTAACATCATCGGCCCTAACAGGTTAACTTGAAAACTGGTTTCCCATTGGGCCGGCGTGGTTTCCAGAAAATTATCCGACCCTGCAAGAGAGCCTGCGTTATTGACCAGAATATCAATGCGCCCGAACCAGGATTTTGCAAATTCGGCGCACTGTAAGACATCGTTTTTCTGGGTGACGTCAACGGTTAGAGTATCAGCTTGCCCACCGGCAGCCTTTATTTCTGTGGCGGTATTTTCCAGTAATTCCATTCTATTTTGTGATTTACCATTGATATGAAACTTCCCGTCAATATCCGTTATCAATACTGCCGCCCCGTCTTTTGCTAATCGTTTGGCAATAGCGCAACCAATACCACGAGGTGCAGATGCACCTGTAATGATGGCCACTTTGCCAGTTAATGGTTTCATGAAGATAGTGTCCTTAGAATGATTGCAGACTGAGGAAATGAGATATTCCAAGAAATGGCAATAGCTTGTTTATGATAAGCGTCTTTTCAAAAAGGCCCCTTGCGTTCAAAGTGCCTAGACAAGTACCTTATGGGTAATCTTGGAGATTCATATGCATAAGTTATTTTTGATCGTTCTGTTGGCATTTTCATTAACTGCCTGCAAAGAAGACAGCCCTGATACTGCGGATACGAATGCGTCTGTGCGGGGCCTAAAAACGGTTCTGATTGAGGATGTGGAATACGCAACCGTGCGCCGGTTTCCATCGGTTCTGCAACCAGCTTCAGTTTCTGCATTGTCTTTTGAAGTGGCCGGGAAACTGAAAGAGATAACATTGGATGTAGGCCAGCGGGTTATGAAGGGCGATGTGATTGCAGAGCTGGATCCTAGGGTGCTGGAACTGAATGTGGAAAACGCGCGTGCGGGGCTGGCATCATCTTTGGCGACTGCCAAGAATGCAGCCGATAACCTTGATCGACAGATAAAATTGCTGGCCTCTGGGACGGTAACTAAAGTGATGGTGGATGATGCGCGCACGCAGGCGGAAACGTCGGCCGCACAGGTTACGCAGGCCGAAAAAACCTTAGCTAAGGCTGAAGAAGACCTGAGCAAAACTGTGCTGCGCGCGCCCTATGACGGCATCGTTAATTCGTTGGAAGCGGAGTCTTTTGCGACGGTGGGCGTGGCATCATTGATTGCAACGATCTATGCAACGGATGCGTTCGAGGTTTCTTTTTCGGTGAATTATGAAGTGGTGAACATGCTGACGGTGGGCAAACGTGCGCAGGTTCGTTTGGCTGATAATCCGCGTGTTGTACTGGATGCTGTGGTTAGCGAACTTGGGTCACGGGCCGACACGGTTTCATCTTTTCCTGTTGTGGTAACGCTGACCCAAAGTGATGCGCAGATCAAGGCAGGCATGGCGGTTGAAGTGACGTTGGAGTTTGCGGTGGCAAACGGGCAAGGTTTCAGACTGCCGTTAAGTGCGGCGATCAAAAAGGGGCAGATCGAAAGGAAGGATCAGTTGGATGATCCGTCACCCATGGGGGTTTATGTCTATGACCCGGATACCGGAACTGTGAAGGTGCGTAAGGTGATGGTGGCCGGTGTGCGCGAAAACTCTTTGCTGATCGTTGACGGTTTGAGCGCGGGTGAACGGGTGGCGTCAGCCGGGGTTTCATTTTTGCGTGACGGCCAGAAGGTTAAACTTCTTGCAGACAGTGAATAGGGTCTGATCATGGAGTTTCTGACACGCTTTGGCCTGGATAAAAGCCGCCTGACAGTTCTGATAATGATCGGATTGTTAATAGGTGGCACACTGACTTACTTTGGTTTGCCAAAACAGGAAAACCCCGTGATTACAATCCGCTCTGTGATTGTAACGGCGCAGTTTCCGGGCATGTCCCCCGAACGTATGGAAGACCTGATCGTTGACCCGATTGAACGGGCGGCACGCGAAATCGGTGAGGTTGAGGATATCAAGGTTCTGATCTCAACAGGCTATGCGAAAATTGATTTGTCGATATATGACGCCATTCCCAAGGAAAATATCGACCAGATCAATCAGGACATTCGCAACAAAATGGCGGATGTGGAAAAAGATTTGCCTGCGGGTACAATCGGGCCGATTGTGAACACGAATTTCGGGGATGTATCCATTGCGACTATTGCCGTTACCGGGGACGGTTTTTCGTATCGCGAATTAAAAGACACTGCTGACGATCTGCGCAAGGATTTGTTTAAGCTGGATGGCATTACCAAAGTATCGATTTACGGCGAACAGGAAGAACGTATCTGGCTGGAAATAGACAGCCGTAAACTGGCGGCTGTCGGGGTGCAGATCAATCAGGTGTTGGCGGATTTGCAGGCGCAAAATATCATTTTACCTGCGGGTGAATTGGATGCAGACGGCACCACTTTGATATTGGAAGCCAATGGTGATCTGACTTCGGTTGAGGCTATTGGGGATGTTTTAACCAGTGTGCCGGGGATTGCAGGTTTTGTGCGATTGCGCGATTTGCTGACCGTGCGCAGAGGCTATATCGACCCGCGCAAAAAGCCGATATATTTCAATGCTGAACCAGCCCTGATTTTAGCGGTTGAGATGGCTAGTACTGAGGATATCCAGCAGCTTGGGATTGCCTTAAAAGCGCGTGTTGCTGCCTATGAACAGACCCAACCCATTGGCATTTCCTTTACGTTTTCAACGTTTCAGGAAACCGCCGTGACCGCATCGATTAACGCGGCATTGATTAATGTGTTGCAAACATTGGCCGTTGTTTTGTTGGTGATGCTGGTATTTCTGGGGCTTCGGGTGGCTTTTATCATTGTGTGCATCGTGCCGTTCACCTTGATGTTTACCTTGTTGGGTATGGTGAAAATGGGTGTTGATCTGCACCAAATCTCTATCGCTGCGGTTATTATTTCGCTGGGCTTGTTGGTGGATAACGGGCTGGTTGTGGTTGAAGATATTCAAAACCGTGTCAAAGCGGGAATGCCCCCGCGGGATGCGGCTATTGGTGCCGGTGGGCAGTTTTTTGTACCGTTGGCTGTGGCCTCCATCACCACAATATCCGCCTTTGCGCCGATGTTCCTGCTGGATGGTACTTCGGGTGAGTTTGCCTTTGCGCTGGGTGCTGTTGTTGCCTTAATGCTTTCGGGATCATGGCTGACGGCACATTATATTTTGCCATTCTTGTGTGTGCATTTACTAAAACCCGAAAAAGAGGTGGGTAGGCCCGTAGAAAACCGGTTTGTGAAAACCTATCGCGGGTTGATCACCAAGCTGATCCCGTTTGGCATTCCGATCATTATTTTGGCCTATTTTACCGTGTACCTGTCCAGCGGTGTCTTTGGCTGGCTTCGATCAGAACAATTCCCGGTGGGTGAACGCAATGAATACCTGATCTATTTGGAGATGCCCAAAGGCACGGCTATTTCGGCAACTGAAAAGGAAGCGCTTGCGGTTGAGCAGTGGTTGTTGAACAAAGAAGTTAACAAAGAGGTGCTGAATACCACGGTTTTTGTGGGTGATGGTGGCCCTAGATTTTACCTAAGTTTAAGCCCTGCGGATACCAACCCTGCCAGTGCGTTTATTCTGGTGAATACCACCAACTCTGAAGCGGCCTTTGCGGGGCAGGAACGGGCCAGAAAGTACCTGTTTGCAAACCACCCTGCGGCGCGGTTTAAAGTGAAGCGGTTATCGATGGGGGGCAGCGAAAGTGGTATTGTCGAAATTAAAATCAAAGGCCCTGATGCGGATCATTTGCTGGCATTGGCGGATGCGGTTGAAAACGGCTTTCACGCTGTGCCTGATCTGACCCAGAATGAAAACGACTGGGGTAATAAATCGCTGAAGATGGTGATTGATATTTCGCAAAATAAAGCCCGCGAACTGGGGGTTACATCTAAAGAAATATCCGATGTGATGAACGCGTATTTTTCCGGCACGTCCTATTCCACATACCGTGAGGGCACTAGTTCCATCCCGATTGTATTGCGCGCAGGTGAGACATTTCGCGATTCACTGGAAGATTTGGCAAACCTGTCTATCCCTGTGGGCGGCCAGTTGATTGCACTGGATCAGGTGGCAACATTCCAGCCCAAGTTGGAATATTCACAAATGCGCCGTGAAAATCAGGAACGCCAGATCACGGTTTCCGCTAAAAGTGCCACGCTGGATGCGGCAAGTGTTGTAGCGATGCTTCAGCCGGTTCTGGACGGGTTGGATTTGGATGGTGGCTACCACATTGAAATTGGCGGTGAGGTTGCAGACGCGGGGGATACCAACAGTGATCTTCTGGCGGGGCTGCCCATCGGTTTGATGATTATGCTGATGGCCCTGATGTACCAATTCAATTCCATCCGCCGTGTGGGTCTGACTTTCATGACCATCCCGTTGATTATAACAGGGGCACCWTGGGCRCTTTATTTYACYGGGCRACCGATGTCTTTCTTTGCCACYTTGGGTTTGATTTCCYTGATGGGGATCATCATCAACAATGCGATTGTGCTGATTGAYCAGATTGATATTGARCGYAARACCACAGCTTTGTTYGAYGCGATTGTCACGGCGGCCTGYAAGCGGGTTACACCGATTATATTGACCTCATTGACCACAATTCTGGGSTTGCTACCAATGGCGATATCGGGGGGTGCWATGTTTGAACCGATGGCAACMTTGATGATYGGYGGCTTGTTATTATCGTCGGTGATGTCMCTRTTTTTYGTKCCCAGTGCGTATTATCTGTTGTTCAAGCGTGATCCCGCATGACCATTTTGATCCCCACAGGCACATTGGATGTTGAYCCAACYGAGGTGGCAGTACCTTGGCAGATTTTGYGCGATCACGGGCATGATATTTGCTTTGCAACCGATACSGGYSRKRYGGCSRSTGCYGAYCCRATTATGYTGTCRGGGGCRGGGYTGGGGTTTTTGAAGCCGCTTTTAATAGCKGAAAARYCCGCGCGGGATACTTATGATCGTCTGYTRCRSRATMRKGCKTTTCARAAYCCGATCCATTATGATGATATTCGGGTGGAAGATTWTSAGGCTATTTTRCTGCCGGGCGGGCATTCCAARCGCATCATTCCCTATYTGGAGTCGMSGGTTTTRCAAGAWGCYATYGCAGGTTTTTTTGCCGCYGACAAACCCRTTGCCGCGATTTGCCACGGYGTTGTKGCRGTGTGTCGTKCYAAGAATRCGGATACKGGAAARTCKGTTTTATACGGGCGCAAAACCACTGCCCTTTTGAAGCGTCAGGAACGGCTGGCTTACCAYGTGACCAAACGYAGRAAYGGCGATTATTATCTGACYTATCCGATCACGGTTGARGATGAGGTGACGGCKRCRYTRMARTCSCCYGRTGATTTYATYCAAGGGCCGATGCCRMTKTTRCGTGATAATATGAAACASCTSKCRCGYGGSTTTACCCAYCGTGACGGTAATTAYCTRTCSGCRCGKTGGCCGGGSGAYRTKCATAAGTTTGCGTTGGATTTTGTGGGGATGTTGTRARSSKSRRYMGGATTTAGGGTCAGAACCTATTAATCCTGCCCCTAGTTGAATACAGCACAGAACCGTTGGTATCTTTTGTAATCGTGCCCGCAAAACCGGCCAAGAATTTTGCCGCTCCATGTGCCCAAACATTGCGAACGAATGCGGTCGGATATACTGTTGGCACGATCTGCGTTGTGTTGGTAGGCAGCAGGTTCGCGTTTAAAACCAACATTAAATTCGTTATACTCATCAAAGGCAATCGAATAGCGCCGATATGCCCGGTCACGTTTATTCTTAACACTATCACTGTTACGCATGATCTCCAAAATCTCATCCAAACGCTTGATTTCAGTTGCATGAACATTAATCGTGTCTTCTAGTTTTGAACGCTCGGCATTCATGTATTTTGCACGGCTTATGCCATCTTCTAAACGAGCACGATAAACGGCCCGATTATTATAATCATCGGCGCATTGGCTAAATAAATCTGGATTGGATTTCATCTCTTGAGCCATTAATGGATTACAAAATACGGCAAATAGCATAACTGTTGCGCTAACATGGTTCTGCATCGGATATTCCCCCTAAGTTCGACATTAAGGTAACATACCAAAAGATCAAGAGGTTGGCGCAGATGATGGCTTTAGATGATGTTCAACCCATTCCCCGTTCATAATGCCGTCAATCGTCCAATCGCCCACACGGTAGCGGATTAACCGCAATGTTGGGCAATCCACGGCGGCGGTCATGCGGCGCACTTGGCGGTTGCGGCCCTCGGATATGGTGATCTCTAACCAGCTGTCTGCCACGGTTTTGCGAAACCGTACGGGCGGGGTGCGGGGCCACAGACCTGCGGGTTCATCCATGCGGCGCACAATCGCAGGGCGGGTCAGGCCGTCTTTCAGCTTTACCCCATCGCGCAGTTTTTGCAGTTGTGCATCCGTTGGCGCACCTTCTACCTGCACCCAATAGGTTTTCGAGGTTTTGAATTTGGGGTCACTGATGCGGCTTTGCAAACGACCATTGTCTGTCAGTACCAGCAAGCCTTCGCTGTCTTTATCCAACCTGCCTGCCGCATAGACATCAGGGACGTCAATGAATTCTGATAGGGTTTTGCGTGCAGAACCCGCAGTACCTTTGTCGGTGAATTGCGATAGAATGCCGTAGGGTTTGTTGAATAGGATGATCCGGGTCATGGGTAAGCCCATGCACCGTTGAAATGGCATTCACAAGCGTCAATATGCGGCTTTATTGAAAAACGGATGTGCATAAAAATGAAACGGGTGGAATTCCGCTTAGGGAAAAAGTGGGCTTTTGCTGCTTTTTGAACATGATTGAGCAATGCTTATGGGGGCGATAAATATGGCAAATCTGATTTGGCCCCAACCTATTGCATGCCAGTTTCTACAAGCCACTAAATGTAGTATGCCCAAATATTAACCACAAACACGTGCCAGAATTTGTCAGAATCATGGTATTCGCCACAGATTGTGGCTATTCCAAGATTTTTAATGGCATTTTAAAGGTATTTCAGCCGATGAAAATTTCGCAGATTGACTAGCCCCAAGATTGAATCCTAGCATTGGGTACAAGCAGAAAAACAAAAACAGGAGGCTAAAGTGAAACACGTAGGATTTACCAGATTTCTGGATTTTACCGCACAAACAGGTAGTGCCAAAGCTGCATCAGCATTAGCGGCCTTCTACCAAAGCGGTAACATGCAAACATCACGAACGCATTATTACGAAAACTTACGCGAAGCCCTGATTGCTGCCGAACGATCCGGAAAATACACTGATTGGGAAGAATTTATCGGTGCGCAAAAAGAAGAAGCACAGGAACTGACGCGCGATGCACTGATCAAATTTTACAAATGGAAAAGCAATTACGCATCCGCCGCCTGGTATGAGCCGCCCAAACAAATTTGGGCGTTGCAGGAATTTGATGTGAACATCAACCCCGAGATCGGTTTGATACTGGATGGCGAGGTTTATGCGATCAAGCTGTACCTGAACAACAAAAAGCTTTCGGATTTGAAAGCCCAAGCAGCCGGATTGATCATGGAAAACATGTTCAGTGAAAGATACCCTGCCACCAAGTTTGCCATTCTGGATGTCAAAGCTGAAAAATTTCATGTGTTCAACGGCGCGTCCGAGCGGCTGGATTACCTGCTGATCGGGGAAGCTGCGCACATGTCTGCCATTTTATCAGCGGCCCGGGAACAGGCAGCTGCATAAAACCCCATATACCATCTGCCCAGATGGTGTATCGCAGGCGGGATGTTAGCAGTCCTTTGGGGAGTTCTTCGGGTGTTCATGCGAACCATAATTTAAAGCACCCCATCCCGCCTGCGCCACTTTACGAAGATTTAGCGGCCTCAATAATGGCAATGACCGCCGCAATCGCTTCGGCTATTTTCATGTTTGAGGTGTCAATTTCATGGGCATCTGTGGCGGCAATCATCGGGGCGACATCGCGATCGGCGTCGCGGGCATCGCGCAATTTGATGTCGGCTAAAACCTGTTCGGGTGTAAGGCTGGCATCCTTGGTGGAAAGTTCGGCAAAACGTCTGCGGGCGCGGACTTGCGCACTGGCGGTGACAAACAGTTTTACATCCGCATCAGGGCAGATTACGGTGCCGATGTCGCGGCCATCCAACACGGCCCCACCCGGTTGTTTGGCAAATGTTTTCTGGAATTCTACTAGGGCGGTGCGCACGGCAGGGATAACCGCAATGCGGCTGGCGGCTTGGGCCACTTCGGCGGTGCGCAGATCATCGGCGTTCAGGTCATGGGGTGTCAGGTCTTGCGCCAGTTTTGTGGCTATCTCAGGGCTGTCACCATGGGTCAGGGTTTTCTTGCCGACGGCGCGATAAAGCAGGCCGGTATCAAGATGGGCAAAGCCGAAATGCTGCGCGATGGCGCGTGAAATCGTGCCTTTGCCGGATGCCGCAGGGCCGTCTATTGCAACTGTGAAACTCACCGATTGGCCCGCATGACACTGGCCCCTAAGCCTTTCATAAGGCTTTCGAAAATCGGAAAGCTGGTGGCGATAGCTGCCCCATCATCAATACTGACAGGCTGTTTTGTGGCCAGCCCCATGCACAGGAACGACATGCCAATGCGGTGGTCGAAAAACGTTTGCGCCGTGCCGCCACCTTTTACATCGCCGCTTTGGCCGTGCACGATCAGAAAATCGTCGCCTTCTTCAACGGTCACCCCCATGGCTTCAAGACCACGCGCCATTGCGTCTATGCGGTCGCATTCCTTGACGCGCAATTCCTTGATGCCGCGCATCACGGTTTTGCCTGTGGCAAAGGATGCCACCGCAGACAGGATCGGGTATTCGTCGATCATGCTGGGCGCGCGTTCTGGGGGGACTTCAATGCCTGTCAATTTGCTGGCTTTGACCCGTAAATCAGCCACAGGCTCACCACCTTCTTCGCGTTCATTTTCAAAGGTAATATCCGCGCCCATCTCTATCAATGTGGTCAGCAAGCCCGCCCGTGTCGGGTTCAGCCCGATGTTGGGCACAAGGATTTCMGAGCCTTCTACGATCAGTGCGGCACAKACSGGRAAAGCGGCTGAACTGGGGTCGCGCGGCACGGTAATGGTTTGKGSYTGCAATTCRGGYTGGCCTGTCAGGGTKATYTCRAASCCTTCATCGGTTTCAAYGGTTTCRATWTCMGCACCRAAMCCGCGCAGCATMCGTTCGGTRTGATCGCGGGTTTTYTCTTTCTCGATCAGCACGGTTTTRCCGGGTGCRTTYARSCCTGCCAACARCACYGCWGATTTAATCTGGGCCGAGGCATGGGGCGAGGTGTAGCGYACCGGCAKCGGYTCACGTGCGCCTACAAGTGTAAGCGGTAACAGRCCGTTTTGGCGACCTACAGTTTGCGCCCCGAACAGTTTCAAAGGGTCGGTGATGCGGCCCATCGGGCGTGAYCKYARYGATGCGTCSCCKGTGAAMGTKACSGTGATCGGGCTGGTKGCAACCGCGCCCATRATCAGGCGCACGCCWGTGCCTGCRTTGCCGCAGTYRATSACATYKTCAGGYTCGGCAAARCCGCCAACGCCAACGCCGTTTACCCGCCACTCACCATCGCCCACACGTTCAACTTGCGCCCCAAGGGCGGCCATAGCTTTGGCTGTATCCAGAATATCGTCACCTTCCAAAAGGCCGCTGATTTTGGTTTCACCCACGGCCAATGCGCCCAAGATGAGTGAGCGGTGAGACACCGATTTATCGCCCGGAATTTCTGCGGTACCCTTTAAAGGGCCGCCTGCGCGGGATTGCATTGGGATGGGGGTGCCGTGGCCTGACATGAGTATTCCTAATCTTATTTGACCAAGGACTTACGCCAATTCAAACGGGTTGCCAAGCGGTCAGAGTTTGCGGAACGTCATGTAATGCGGGGTGCGGCCTTCGCGCAGGGCTTTTTGCTCGTACCGTGTGGAATACCAGTCGGGCCATGCTGTGCGCCAATCGTCCGGGCCTTCTGCCAGCCATTCAAAATCATTGCGCATGGTCATCTGTTCCATGGTCTGGCGCACATAATCTTCTATGTCGGTGGCAACACGGAATATCGCACCCGCTTTCAGGCAACGTGCCAGCGGGTCAAGATGTTCGGGGGTTACAAAGCGGCGTCTGTGGTGGCGTTTCTTTGGCCACGGGTCAGGGTATAAAAGAAACGCGCGGTCGATAGAGCCGGTGGGCAGGATGTCCATCACATCGCGGGCGTCGCCTGCGTGCAGGGTGATGTTTTTCACCTTTTCCTTGCGGATTTTTCCCAACAACATGCCCACGCCGTTGATATAAGGCTCGCAGCCCAGAATTTGCACATCGGGGTTTTGCATCGCTTGGTGCACCATGTGTTCGCCGCCACCAAAGCCAACTTCCAGCCAGACCGGATGATCGCCGAATTGGGCTTTCATATCCATTTGGGTTCGGTCGGGATTGTCTTTCCAAGTTACGTTGGGCAAAGACAGTGCGGCCAAATCTTCAACCACATAGGTCTTTTGCGTCTCTTTCATATGCTTGCCCTTCAGGCGGCCATAAAAGTTACGCCACGGGGCGCCTGATGGTGATTTATCTGTCATAACAATATTCCAAAAAAGAAGCCCCAAGGGATGCTTGGGGCCTCAATATCTTTTCAGGTGCAAGGGATCAAGGGGCGATCAAACCGCTTTTTTCAAGGCCTCTACCAGATCGGTTTTTTCCCATGAGAAACCACCGTCATTGGTAGGCTTGCGCCCGAAGTGGCCGTAAGCGGCTGTGCGCTCATATATTGGGCGGGTCAGTTGCAGATGGTCTTTGATACCTGTTGGCGTCAAATCCATTACTTCGGCTACTGCTTTTTCGATCTCGGTTTCATGCACTTGGCCTGTGCCGTGGGTGTCGCAATAAATCGACAATGGTTTGGCGACACCGATGGCGTAAGACAGCTGAATTGTGCAGCGTTCAGCCATGCCTGCAGCGACCACGTTTTTAGCCAGGTAGCGCGCGGCATAAGCGGCAGAGCGGTCAACCTTGGTCGGGTCTTTGCCTGAAAATGCACCACCGCCGTGTGGGGCGGCACCGCCATATGTGTCTACGATAATTTTGCGTCCTGTCAGACCTGCATCCCCATCAGGGCCGCCGATCACGAAAGCACCTGTCGGGTTTACATGCCATTCAGTGGCCGCTGTAATCCAACCTTCGGGCAGGGTTTTGCGGATGTAGGGTTCAACCACATCGCGCACATCTTGCGATGTCATTGAGGCATCAAGATGCTGGGTGGATAGAACGATGGATGATACGCCAACAGGTTTGCCATCTACATAATTGACGGAAAGCTGGGATTTGCTGTCAGGGCCTAATACGGCGGCTTCACCTGATTTACGGGCTTCAGCCAAGACGCGCAGGATGGCGTGAGAATATTGAATGGGGGCCGGCATCAGATCATCGGTTTCGTTGACTGCATAGCCGAACATGATACCCTGATCACCGGCACCTGCATTATCAACACCTTGGGCGATATGGGCGGATTGAGGGTGCAGGTAGTTGTGAACCGTCAGGTTTTTCCAATGAAAACCGTCTTGTTCATAGCCCACATCCTTAACACATTCGCGCACGATGCTTTCAACGCGGCCCATCATATCTTTTAGTTTTTCCGGGGACGATAAACCAACTTCGCCGCCAACGATGACGCGATTGGTTGTGGCGAAAGTTTCACAAGCCACACGGGCGAGGTCTTCTTCGGCAAGGAATGCGTCCAGTATGGCGTCAGATACGCGGTCACAGATTTTATCGGGATGGCCTTCGGAAACGCTTTCCGAAGTAAAAAGGTAATTTTGTCGAGACATTTATTCGCTCCAGTTAAATGAATTCACCACGTCAGGAAGCCGTTGTGGTGTTGATTGGTATTTGAGTAGTGGTCTGCGAACTCTAGGTCAATGATATTATGGGTCTGTGGTTTGCTTGCCATGCCTAAATGTCACATATTTTGCTGACAAGCCTAAGATAAACATCAATATTAAAAAAGGCAGATTACCCAAACGGGTATATACTGTTGCGTCTAATGGCACAGGCAGGTCTGCATCGAGATAGCCTGCTTCATTCAATTTCAGGCTGTCGATGATGCGGCCATAAGGATCAATCACCGCTGAAATACCGGTATTGGCTGCACGTGCAGCAGGCAGGCCCTGTTCAATGGCGCGGAATTGCACCTGAACCAAATGTTGGTAGGGGCCGATTGTATTGCCGAACCATGCATCATTGGTGATTTGCATCAGAAATTCCGCGCGATTGGTGTTGGTGCGGGCGAAAGACGGAAAAATCGCTTCATAACAGATCATCGCAAGATATGACGGCAGGCCGAAACCCGAGATCACTTGAGGGCCGGGACCTGATGAAAAGCCTTGCAGGTTAGCCGCCAAGCCGCGCAGGCCCACGCCAGACAGGTATTGGGAAAAGGGAATATATTCGCCAAAAGGTACCAGACGGGATTTGTCATATACGGCTACCAACCCGCCTTTTTCATCAAGATGAACCATAGAGTTATAAATTTTTTCGCCCTCAAACCGCCTGATACCCGCAATGATTTGTGTGGTGGGGCCTGCGGCATCTGACAGGATTTTCAAATCACCTGCGTTATCTTCCAGCGCAAAAGGTACCGAGGTTTCTGGCCAGATCACAAGATCAACAGGCTTTTGGGCAGGGGCCGATGTAAGTTCCAGACCACGCCTGAAGAAGACCCTGATCCATTCCGGTTGCCATTTTTGATGTTGCGGGGCGTTGGGCTGGATCAGGCGAACGCGGATGTTTACTTGTTGCTTATCGTTCGGGTCTGGGGTGCGCCATGCGCCTGTTGCAAGGAAAAACCCAAAGAACAGGATTGTTAGAATAAGCCCTGTAAAACGTTTGCTTGGCATGCTGAGCAATAATAGCCCGCCAAAGAAGGTGATGAAATTCAGCCCGAATGGCCCGACTATTGAGGCCCATTGCGCGATGGGGGTTTTGATCCATGTGTAACCGATCAGGCCCCACGGAAAGCCGGTGAACAGGACAGATCTTAGGTATTCTGCGGCAGCCCATGCCACGGCCAAACCGATGATATAGCGGCCAAGACCTGTGTTGAATTGCTTGGAAAACGCGAATGCGGTGCCCCAGAACAGGGCCAAGCCGCCAGACATTGCAAGTAATGCAAAAGGGGCGAAGATGGCGTATTTTTCAGGTTCTACAAGGAAAGGCTCGACCAGCCACAACATGCTTAGGCCGAAATAACCAAGCCCCGCATGCCAGCCGATGGCATAGGCTTGTTTCTTGGTGTTGGCGCGGTATGCGCAGTAGCCAAGAATGGGGATAGAGGTGAAAACGCCGATGGGCAGAGATATTGGGGCTTGGCCTAAAGCCAGAACGAAACCTAACAGCACGGATACGATCCACATGCGTTTTGGCCTGCGGCCCAGCCATATGATCAGCTTGTCCAGAAAAACAATAATCATCGTTTTTTTGACCTGCAAACGCGTAGTTTTTTAACACGTCTTGGATCGGCATCGACGATTTCAAACTCAAACCCGTCGGGGTGTTTGATGACCTCACCGCGCACAGGTACGCGCCCGGCCATCATCGTGACAAGGCCGCCCAGCGTATCAATGTCTTCGTCATCTTCAGCGCTGGCAAGATCGGCGTTAAGTATCTTTTCAAACTCGTCCAAAGGTGCGCGGGCTTGGCATAGGTAGACACCGGGCTTTTCTTCTACCCAGTAGCTTTCTTCGGCGGTGTCATGTTCGTCTTCAATTTCGCCCACGATTTGTTCAATCAGGTCTTCAAACGTGACAAGCCCGTCAACCCCGCCGTATTCATCAATGACCAAAGCCATATGAATGCGGTCTGCTTGCATTTTTTGTAATAGCACGTCTACGGTCATAGAAGGCGGCACATAAAGCAAAGGTCTAAGCATTCGCTTAATGGAAAATCGTGTAACCTTGCCGTTGAAACCGTATTTCAAGGCTAAGTCTTTCAGATGCAGCACGCCTTGTGGATTGTCTTGGGTCTCTTTGTAAACCGGCAGGCGGGAATGGCCGCTGTCTTTGAAAACCTTCAGCAATTCTTCCAGTTTTATATCTATTGGGATTGCGATCATATCCGCGCGCGGTATGGCCACATCATCAACCCGAAGGTGGCTGAGAATTTTCAGGCTGCTTGCGGGCAGCGTTTTATCTGTATCGGTGGGGGCGGGCGTGTCTGTATCGTTGTTGACTGCAAACAAGCTTTTAAAGAAACCAAGGGGTTCTTTTTTATCTTCCAGCTGCGCGCTTTGCGCTGCGCTAGAAGATCCGTCAGGTGTGTCGTTCATAGCCTCTTTCCAATTATTACCCTCAAATTACACATCTTTGTAGGGATTTCCAATACCCAAACTAGAGAGCAGATCAATTTCCAGTGTTTCCATCCTTTGTGCATCGGCATCGACCACATGGTCGTAACCCAAAAGGTGTAAAATCCCGTGTATCAACAGATGGGTAATGTGGTGCCGTGGTTCAAGGCTGGCCTTATCCGCCTCTTGCATGCAGGTTTCATAGGCAATGGCGATATCGCCCAGATTGACGTATGGGTCACCGTGTTCAGGCAGGGGGGGCGGTTTGGGCCTGTCGCCAGTATTCGCGGGGCTTAGATCAAAGCCCGGCCATGACAACACATTTGTAGGGGTGGGCTTGTCGCGAAATTCTGCGTTTAAAACAGCGATGCGGGCGTCATTACAGGCAAGGATGCTTAGCTCATAGGGAACATCTGCAAGGTTTAGTTTTGCGGCAATGGCACCAAAGGCATGGGTAGAGATGCCTTCCAGATCGAAGGTATTCCAAAGGTCCGTTTCCATGACAACCTCTATGGTATTATCCATTGGATTTGGCGTGCCTGTCGTAGGCAGTGATGATTTTGGCAACCATCGGGTGGCGCACGATGTCTTCGGTTTTGAAGTAGGTGAACCCCACACCTTTGACATTACGCAACACTTTTTCCGCTTCAACCAAGCCCGAAGGCACGTTGCGCGGCAGGTCAATTTGGCTGGGGTCGCCGGTGATGGCCATGCGCGAGTTCTCGCCCATGCGGGTCAGAAACATTTTCATTTGCATGGTTGTGGCATTTTGCGCCTCATCTAAGACTACATAAGCGTTGCTTAGGGTGCGACCGCGCATGAACGCCAAAGGGGCGATTTCGATGCGTTTATCCTCGATCAATTTTTCCAACTGCTTTGCAGGGAAAAAATCATGTAATGCGTCATAAAGCGGTTGCATATAGGGATCGACTTTTTCTTTCATATCACCAGGCAGAAAGCCCAGCCGTTCGCCAGCTTCCACGGCCGGGCGGGACAGGATGATTTTATCAACTAAGCCATTGATAAACATAGAAACAGCCGCCGCTACGGCCAGGTATGTTTTACCAGTTCCTGCGGGGCCAAGGCCAAAGACCAGCTCTTTGCTTAGCAGGTCTTCAACGTAGGTTTTTTGGGTGACAGTACGGGGTTCTACGGTTTTTTTACGGGTGCGAATTTCCAAGCGCCCGCCTTTGAACATTTCCATCTGATCGACAGGGTTGCGCGGTTTTTCCTGTGGGTTGTTCGCAAAACGAATGGCCGCATCAATATCGGCCGTCTCAACAGGTTTGCCCTGTTCGGTGCGTGCGTATAGCGTGTTCAAGATTGCTGCCGCTTTTGCCTGAGCTGTCTGTGCACCCATGATTGCCACATCGTTACCGCGCCGCGCGATTTGCACGTCAAAGGTGGTTTCGATTTGGATAAGGTTACGATCTAACGGGCCACATAGGTCTATTAGGTGGTTATTGTCAGGGAAATTCAGCAGGGTTTCAGGTATGGTCGTCTTGTTGTGCGGTATTGTAGGGGCGATGTTCGCCAAAATGGTGGCCTCCGTTTCAATTTGATTGTTAAAATAGTTGCAATATAAAAGGAGTTTCGCAAGCCTTTTATCAAAAAAGCCGCGATAAACGCGGCTTTTTTCGTTAATGTTTTGGTCAGCTTAGATCAAGTCGCCAACAATGCTACCAGATTTGAAGCGGCCATTTGCCGTGTTTGGCGGTGCAATACCTGAACAAACTGGCTTGCCGTATTTATCCAGACGTGCAGACAGATAGCCCTCTACGCCATCGTCGATGATCCAGTGATCACAGCCACGCGGATCAACCCAGATGCCGGCTTTCAGCTGGCTAAGACTTTTCCGGTCGAAGCCGTTGTCTACGGTTTTGTTTGCTTTTGGTATATCGCACCCTGCCAGAAGGACGGTCAAAAGAACGAACGGTAGTACTTTTACAAGTGTCATGGTTTTTCCTTCCAGCTTAGCGGATACAAGTGATTTCGACGCGGCGGTTTTTTGCTTTGCCTGCGCGTGTACTATTGGAAGCCAAAGGAACACGTTCACCGTACCAGCGGGCTTGTGCTGTAGCACCAGCATTTTGTGCAACCCTTGCAACGGCAATGGCGCGGTTTTTTGACAGGCGCATGTTATAGGCATCACTTGCGTCACTGTCCGTATGGCCGTCGATCAGATATGTGCTGGCACCTGTGCTTTTAAAGAACTTTTTCAAACGCGCACGATTGGCAGCGTTGATGTACCATTTGTCCACTGCGAACAGTTGATCAGAGTTCATCACAGCGCATGTGTTGCCCCGGTTGCAAACTGGGATGCCGTCACGTGTGACGTGTGGCGTCATATAGCCTTCGGCACCGTCATCCATTGCCCAGTGTTCACATCCATCGGGGTCAACCCAAATGGTTGGTACATATCGCTGAGATTGGCTTGATTTGGTTATAACAACATCTGCACTACCGGCTTGAGCGGTTGATGCGAACATCATTGCCCCCGCTGCAGCTATGCCTACAGTCATGATTAGATTTTTGAACACTTTACGACCCCTTGCTGAATACGCTTTTTTACTTATTAACTAAGTTCGAGACGCATAAAATTCGTATCAAACTATTTTTACATTGCGTTACTCATAGCAAAAATCTACAAATAGTGAAAGGAAATCTTCAACATACTAGTGATAGTTGGGAAACATTAACCTAGTAGAAGCGGCTATTGTTTCCCCTAAGGCACTAATATCTGAAAAAACCGCTTTTTATTAGCCGGTTACAATTTTTGCACCCAAAGAGTTACGTTCTGTGCGAGTCACCTTGGCTTGCACGATTGTGCCGACCAATTCGGGGGCTGCGTCCATGTGAACCGCGTGCAAATATTCTGACTTACCAACCAACTGGCCTGGATCACGCGCGGGTTTTTCCAGCAGTACGGGTAGGGTTTTGCCGACCATGGAAAGCTGAAAATCCATTTGGTGTTTTGTCAGCAGGGTTTGCAGGCGGCGCAAGCGATCGGCTTTTTCGGCCTCATCCACTTGATCCCATTCCGCCGCAGGCGTGCCCGGGCGGGTAGAGTATTTAAACGAATAGGCTTGGCCGTATCTGACGATTTCGCATAAATCCAGAGTTTGTTGGAAATCCTCTTCGGTTTCGCCCGGGAAGCCTACGATGAAATCGCCGGACAGGGCGATGTCAGGGCGGGCGGCGCGAATGCGTTCGATGACTTTAAGATACTCTTCTGCCGTGTGATGGCGGTTCATCGCCTTCAGGATTTTGTCAGAACCGGCCTGCACCGGCAGATGCAGATAGGGCATCAGTTTTTCAGTGTCGCCGTGGGCCGCGATCAGATCATCATCCATGTCATTGGGGTGTGATGTGGTGAAACGGATGCGCTTCAGCGCGTCGATTTTGGCCAGTTCGCGGATCAGGCGGGCCAAAGACCACTCACCATCAACGCCTTGGCCGTGGTAGGCATTTACGTTCTGGCCCAGCAGGTTGATTTCAACCACGCCTTGATCAACCAGTTGTTTGGCTTCATCAATGATTTTTTGGGCAGGGCGTGAAACTTCGGCACCGCGTGTGTAGGGAACCACACAAAAGGCGCAGAACTTGTCACAGCCTTCTTGGACGGTCAAAAATGCGCTGGGCAGTTTGCGTTTTGCCTTGCTGCGGATGATGTGATCGAACTTATCTTCGGTGGGAAAGTCAATCTCAACGGGTTTACCGCCCTCATCGACAGATTTAACCATTTCAGGCAGGCGGTGGTAGGCTTGTGAGCCGACCACAAAATCAACCATCGGTTGGCGATTGATGATTTCCTGACCCTCGGCTTGGGCTACACAACCTGCCACACCGAATTTCATATCGGGTTTTTTCAGCTTGAGCTGCTTCAGGCGGCCAAGCTCGGAATATATCTTTTCAGCGGCTTTTTCACGGATATGACAGGTGTTCAGCAACACCAGATCAGCCTGGGTTTCATCTGTGGTGACTGTATAGCCTGCAGGGATCAAAGCGTCTGAAATCCGTTCGCTGTCATAGACATTCATCTGACAGCCATAGGTTTTGATAAATAGCTTTTTTTCTGTCGACATAATGGGGCGGCCTAGATCAGGGTGCTGGAAATGTGGCCTTTACACCGCAACCAGCCGCTTCGCAACGTTATCTTATGCGCGTTTCTTGCCCAAACCGCTTTGTTTTGCCAATTCCTGACGTTTAATCGCGTAATTAGGGGCGACCATCGGGTAATCTGCACTTAAGCACCATTTTGTTCGATATTCTTCGGGGGACATATCATAACAGGCACGCAGGTGCTTTTTAAGCATGCGGAATTTTTTGCCGTCTTCCAAGCAATAGATGAAATCCGGTGTGATGGAAGCTTCCACAGACAAGGCTGGTTTCTGGCGCGTTTTAAAATCACCGGCATTTGACAGCTCTTTTAACTTCGCATGAATGGTTTCAATAAACTGCGGCACTTCGTTTGTTGGCAGTTTAGCATTAGACAGATGTGAAGACACGATTTGTGCCGTCAAAGCCAGTAAGGTATCTTTATAGGTTGTTTCTGCATCTAATTTATTTTGTTCGTCCATAGGTAACATACGCTTTTTCCATTCCCACTTCTGTTACATCTATAAGCATGTATAAACCATTTTTTAGTTTTCAAGCTTTAACAATGGCTTTAATGTGATTGTTTGTTTCAAACAAGCAGTACTGGATTTTTGGTGGCAAACTTACTACATCATATAAAAGCAATGTATAATGATGGCTCGAGCAGAAGATAGATGGTAAAACCCCTATTCGAAATACCCACGGAAACACTTGTCAAAGGCCCTGTTGGGTTTATCTTTGCAGAGGATTTGACAGGGCTTAGTTCAAGTATCCGCCATCATGTAAGGCTTGGCTTTAAAAACCTGTTTGTTTTGAAACGCCAAGATCTGGAATTGCCTGAAAGCTGCGTTGATCTGTGTCAGACGGTTGATATACCCGATGCGTTTTTTTCGGATGTGTCACCTTATGTGAACCAGTTGATTGCGTCGTTCCCGGATCGCTGGATTTATTATTGCTTTAATGCAGAGTATTTACATTTTCCGTTTTGCGAAAACCGTTCCATCGAAGATTTGACGGATTTCATTACGGAAGAAAAACGTGCGTCGGTTTTTACCTATACGATTGATCTTTATGCGGATGATCTGAGTAAAGCAAAGGATGGATTTTCACTTGAAGGGGCGCATTTCGATGGGGCTGGCTATTACGCATTGCAACGCTTTGTTGAAGGCGAGGCGCAGGATCGGCAGTTGGATATCTATGGCGGGTTGAAATGGCGTTTTGAGGAACATTTGCCCTATGAAAAACGGCGTTTGAACCGTGTTTCTTTGTTTAAACCCGAAGCGGGGTTGGAAATGGACGCCGCTGGATATTTCAACAATCCTGAATACAACACGTTTGCCTGCCCTTGGCATCATAATACCACGATCACGATCTGTTCGTTCAGAACGGCTAAAAGCCTAAAGACCAACCCCGGTTCAACTTTTGAAATAGATAGTTTTGTCTGGTCGAAATCCGTGAAATTCCGCTGGAATTCACAACAGTTAATGGATCACGGATTTATGGAGCCAGGGCAGTGGTTTT
>JAESRV010000116.1 GCA_016764475.1 Amylibacter sp. | reverse complement strand
GCCCGCATACGGGCTATTTGTTCTTCAACTGTCAGCAGAATCGCCATTCGGTTCTTTTACCCTACCTATTCAGATGCTTTCTATATCCTGCATTCGAAAAATATGAAACAAATCTCACAATAGCGGCACGAGCTTGTGAGATTTGCATTCTACCCCTTGCCGAAATCGTGAAAACAGCACAAGTTGATCTGGAATGGAGTTCACATTATGGGCAACCTAAATAAAATCCTGATGGTCGATGATGACGAAGATCTGCGTGAAGCACTGGCCGATCAACTAATACTAACCGAAGACTTCGATGTTTTCGAAGCCGAAGATGGTGCCTCAGGCTTGGAAAAAGCCAAAGAAGCCATTTACGATCTGGTGATCCTGGACGTTGGTCTGCCTGACATGGATGGCCGCGAACTGTGCCGTCTGATGCGCAAACAGGGCGTGAAATGCCCGGTTGTAATGCTGACAGCACACGACAGCGATGCAGATACAATTCTGGGTCTGGATGCCGGTGCCAATGACTACGTATCAAAACCCTTCAAGTTTCCGGTACTTCTGGCACGTATTCGCGCGCAATTACGCCAGCATGAGCAATCAGAAGATGCCATGTTCACGATTGGGCCGTATACGTTCAAGCCTGCCGCAAAAATGTTGATCACAGAAGATGATCGCAAAGTGCGCCTGACCGAAAAAGAAACCAATATTCTGAAGTTTTTGTACCGCGCCCAAGACGGCGTTGTCGCCCGCGATGTGCTGTTGCACGAGGTTTGGGGTTATAACGCAGGGGTTACAACCCACACGCTGGAAACCCATATCTACCGTCTGCGCCAAAAAATTGAACCTGACCCCAGCAACGCACGTTTGCTAGTTACTGAATCAGGCGGCTACCGTTTGGTCGCTTAAACGACCCAAATTACCCTCCCAAGATTGGCCCGCCGAAATGGCGGGCTTTTTTGCTTGAGCTTGCAAGCTGACCAAGACATTATCGCGTTTCAACATTAGGGAATTTCCAATGACCGTCACAATCTGCACATGGAACATCAACTCGGTTCGCCTGCGCGAACCTATCGTCCTGAAGCTTCTAGCTGAAGAAGCCCCTGACGTTCTATGCCTGCAAGAATGCAAATCCCCCGCAGAAAAAATTCCTACCGAAGGTTTTGCATCCCTTGGCTACACTCACATGATCGCCAACGGTCAAAAAGGCTATAACGGCGTGATGATCTTGTCACGCACACCTATTCACGAAGTTTCCCGCAAGTATTTCGCCAACCTAGATCATGCCCGCCACATTGCAGGGCAGTTGGAAAATGGCCTGACCATCCATAATTTCTATGTGCCCGCAGGTGGCGATAAACCTGATCGCACAATCAATGATAAATTCGGGCAAAAACTGGATTACCTGACGGACATGCGTGACTGGTTTAACGCCGAAAAACCCAGCAAAGCCGTTCTGGTCGGTGACTTAAACATCGCACCACGTGAAGATGATGTCTGGAACCACAAACAATTGACTAAAATCGTGTCGCACACCCCGATTGAAATTGATCATCTTGCCCAAACTCAGGCCGCAGGAAACTGGGTTGATATTACCCGCCAAGATATCCCCGAAGGCCAGCTATACAGCTGGTGGTCATACCGCGCCCGCGACTGGGATGTAGCCGACAAAGGCCGCCGACTGGATCATATCTGGGCCACAGATGACATCGCCCATACCGGCCATTCCAGCCGTGTTCTGCGCCCTGCGCGCGGGTGGGAAAAGCCCAGTGATCACGCGCCTTTGTTTGCAAGTTTTGACATCTAGGCATTGCCGCACTACATCAAGGCTAACTAATATTAAATGGAGCACCCAGTTGTTAGAACTCGGAAATACACCGTCTGCGGACGATTTGGTAAAAGACGTCACTGAAGCCACTTTCATGCAAGACGTGATTGAGGCCAGTAAAGAAACCCCTGTCATTGTTGATTTTTGGGCCCCGTGGTGCGGCCCTTGCAAAACCCTTGGCCCCGCGTTGGAAGCAGAGGTTCTGGCCGCCAAGGGTAAAGTGAAAATGGTCAAGATCGACATTGACCAAAACCAGGCACTGGCCAGCCAGATGCGCGTACAATCAATCCCCGCCGTTTTTGCCTTTTTCGACGGCAAGCCAGTAGACGGTTTTATGGGTGCGAAAGCCCCGCCAGAGATTAAAACCTTTATTGATCAACTGCTGATAACATCGGGCAGTGATGGTGGGCTGGCAGAAGCTGTGGCGATGGCCACCGAAATGCTGGAACAGGGCGCGGCTAATGATGCGGCTGACACCTTTCAGGCCATTTTGGGCGAAGAACCTGAAAACGCTGGGGCTTATGCGGGATATGTTAAAGCCCAAATCGCTTTGGGCAATATGGAACAGGCTGAAAAAAACCTGTCCGCCGTACCTGAAAGCATTGCAAATGACCCGGCCATACTGGCTGTCATTGCCCAGCTGGAACTGGCAAAGTCTGCAGCAGGTGCAGGCGAAGTTGATGCCCTGCAAGCAAAACATGATGCTGATCCTGACGATCATCAAGTGCAGCTTGATCTGGCTATCGCCGAACTTGCCGCAGATGATACCGCCGCTGCGGTCGATACATTACTGGATCTGTTCCGCCGCGACCGCGAATGGAACGATGCCGCTGCCAAAGCCCAGCTGTTCAAGATTTTTGAAGCCCTTGGCGCACAAGACCCAATTGCCCAAGCGGGCCGCCGCAAACTTTCATCCATGATTTTCGTGTAAATAAAAGGCAGGTCAGAAATGAAATACACCCTATCCAACCTGCCTGACACAATCCCGGTATTCCCCCTGATGGGCGCGTTGGTTCTACCCCGCGCCCGTCTGCCACTGAACATCTTTGAACCGCGCTATCTGCAAATGGTGGATGACGCATTGAAAACAGATCACCGCCTGATCGGCATGATCCAAACCCGCGATGTACCCTCTGATATAAGCGACCCGCCTTTACAGAAAATCGGCTGTGCCGGGCGCATCACTTCTTTTACCGAAACCGATGACGGGCGCTACCTAATCTCAATCAAGGGCATCAGCCGATACCGTATCAAAGAATGCCACAAAGGCTTTGCCCCTTATCAAACAGCAGATGTGGAATGGGCGGATTTTGAACGTGATCTGGGTGATGAACAAACCGACAGCAGCTTTGACCGCCCGAAATTTCTAAAACTGTTAGAAGCTTATTTTGAAGCGAATGAACTGCAAACAGACTGGGACGATTTAAAAGAAGCCCCCATAGAAATATTGATCAATTCACTATCCATGATGTGCCCGTTTGCCCCCGAAGAACAGCAGGCATTACTGGAGTCGCCCTGCATTAAAACCAGACGCGAAACAGTTGCAACATTGATGGAATTTGCCTTAAGGTCAGGCGATGGCGAAGGTCAGTTACAATGAGTTCTGAAACCAAACCTAACGGCAAAATGTTAGAGGCACTACTATGCCCCCTTACGCACGGGCCGTTAGTGTTTGATGCAAAGAAAAACGAACTGATCTCAAAATCCGCAAAGCTGGCTTATCCCATCCGTAACGGCATTCCGATCATGCTGGCCGATGAGGCCCGTAAACTTTCCTAAACCATTTTACCTTGTAGCATTTTAGGCAAGTCACCGGTTAACCCTGCGGCTTGGCGCATCAGACTACGGCGTAAACTTGGCGTCGCATTAACCAGCCCCAAGCCCAAATCACGTACAGTGCGAAGTAGAGAATTATCATTTGAAAACAGTTTGTTAATTGTATCAGTCGAAGTCACGGATGCAGCCGTATCAAACCTGCGCCATTGCTGAAAACGTTGCAAAACATTCACTGTACCAATGTCTTCGCCGCGCCGTGCCGCATTGGCCAGCACTTCGGTTAAGGCCGCAATATCGCGCAAACCAAGGTTCAGCCCCTGCCCTGCCAGCGGATGTACACCGTGGGCCGCATCGCCAACTAAAGCCAAGCGGTGATCCACGAAACGATCTGCCAATGTCAAGTTCAACGGATAGGAAAACCGCCCACCTTTCAGGGAAATATCACCCAAGAAATCCCCAAAACACGGCCGCAGGCAAGTCATATAATCTGCGTCATTCATCACGGATATTTCTGCCGCCCGCTCTGTCGTTTCCGTCCAGACAATCGACGATGTATTATCGTTCAACGGTAATATCGCCAATGGCCCGGATGGCATGAAAAACTGGTGTGCGGTGTTATTATGGGGCAACGCGTGCTTGATCGCGCAAACCAGACTTGTCTGGTTGTAATCATGGCCGCTGCGCTTAATGCCCGCTCGTGCTGCCACTTGGCTTTTGCGCCCATCGCACCCGATCAACAGTTTCGACGACAAGGTTTTTCCATCCGCCAACTCCACTGAAACACCCGCCACGTCAATCGTTTGATCCATAACTGTAGTCTGATCCAAATGCCGAATGGCAGGGCTTTCCCCGATCGCGCGTAACAAGGCTTGGCGCAAAAACCGGTCTTCCAGCATATAACCCATCGGGCCTTCTTCTAGCTCCGTGTGATCGAAATGCACAAAGAACGGGCTGGCCCCAACGCCTGCACGCCCGTCACTAACTTTAATGTCCAACATCGGGCAACTGTTACCCGCAACATCTGCCCAAACGCCCAAAACATTCAGCATGTTTTTTGTGGTCAAAGCCAGTGCATAACCGCGCCCGTCAAACGCAGGGTCTACCAGAATTTCTTTCGGTTGCGCGTCGATCAGGATTACGTCCTGACCGATTTGCGCAAGCGCAAGTGCAGCTGCACATCCGTTCAGCCCGCCGCCTACGATAATAATGTCCGTATCATATTTCATAGCATCAAATATGACCGCAAAACATGGATTGTCCAGCCGACAATACGCCGCTACTCTGCGGCAAAAGGGAGCTAAGCAATGTCGGATGATCTACTGAAAAAAACCGCTTCGGATTTAGGGCGCATGATAGCTACAGGCGATATCAGCCCGCTGGAGTTAACCGAAAATTATCTGGCCGCAATTAAGGCGCATCCGCTAAGTGGGCGCATTTATGCACGCACCACAGCTGACCGCGCCATAGCCGAGGCTAAAGCCGCAACCGATCGCGCCACAAACGGCACCCGTAATGGCCCGTTGGACGGGGTGCCTATTTCATGGAAAGACTTGTTTGATACGGCAGGCACAGCCACCGAAGCTGGCTCTGCTTTTCTGAAACACCGCCTACCTGATACAGATGCTGAAGTTCTAAAAAACGCCACCCATGCAGGCCTGATCTGCCTTGGCAAAACCCATATGTCTGAGCTGGCTTTTTCCGGTCTTGGCCTGAACCCCGTCACCGAAACCCCGCCTTGTGTGAATAACCCTAATGCTGTTGCAGGCGGCTCTTCTTCAGGGGCGGCCACTTCTGTTGCCTTTAATCTGGCACCTGCTGCAATCGGATCGGACACAGGCGGATCGGTGCGTATTCCGTCCGCGTGGAATGACCTTGTGGGCTTGAAAACCACCGCAGGATTATTATCCCTTAAAGGCGTTGTGCCGCTTTGTAGCAAGTTTGATACCGTCGGCCCCTTGTGCCGTTGCGTAGAAGACGCCGCCAACCTGTTTGCAGCCCTTGGTGGCACAAATCCAACACCCTTGGTGCAATCAGACCTTATGGGCAAACGCTTTGCAATTTGCACAACCTTGGCCCTTGATGAGCTGGACACAGAACCCAAAATAGCCTTTGAGCAGGCCATAAAATCTCTGCAAGCCGCAGGGGCCACCGTGGAAGAGTTGGAAATCCCCGAACTGGACACCGCCATGCCCATGTCCGCCTGCCTGTTTACCACCGAGGCCTATGCGCAGTGGCAAACCGAACTGGAAGCCCACCCTGATCTGATGTTCCCCGAAATACTGGAACGCTTCATGGCGGGCAAAACATTTGCAGGTTATGAATATGTCCAAGACTGGAAAAGTCTGGGTCAGTTGCGTGCAAGCTATATTTCCCGCACCGCCGCCTATGATGCGGTCATCTTGCCATCCTCAGCCATTTTACCACCAGATATTAACCGCCTGTTAACCGATAGCGATTATTATATCCGCGCCAACCTGCTGGCCCTGCGTAACACCCGTATCGGTAATCTGATGGGGCTTTGCAGCCTGACGCTGCCCACAAAACACGCCTCTTGCGGGTTAATGATCAACTGTAATCCGTTTGCCGAGCGTAAATTGTTAACTTTAGGGGCCGAAATTGAACAGGCTTTGGCGTAGGCAAAAAGGCCACATTAGTTTGCTTCTGCCAGAAAACAGCCAACAATCCGTTGGTAATGAGGGGATTATAGGGTAAACTGCATGTAAATGGAGCGTTAGACTCCGAAAAATGAGGCAGTACATGCAGTTTCCAGAGCGGTTTTCGAACCTGCCCGAATACGCATTTCCACGTTTGCGCGCCCTGTTGGATCAACATCCCGCAGGCGGTGATGTCGTGCATATGACGATTGGTGAGCCGAAACATGAATTTCCTGCCTTCATCACCAGCACAATTACGCAATATGCAGCGGGTTTTAACAAATACCCACCCAATCAAGGCTGCCCTGAATTATTAGCGGCAATTTCTGACTGGCTGAAAAACCGTTATGGCGTAGATATAAACGCCGACACACAAATCATGGCCTTGAACGGATCACGTGAAGGTCTGTTCAATTCCTGTCTAGCACTTTGCCCTGAACAAAAGAACGGGCGTAAACCAAATGTTTTAATCCCAAACCCGTTCTATCAGGTTTATGCCGTGGCCACACTTGCGGCTAACGCCACACCTATTTTCGTTTCGGCCCACAAAGAAAATGGCTTCTTGCCAGATTACGCATCCCTTAATGAAGATATTCTGAACGATACGGCAATTGCCTACATCTGTTCCCCTTCCAACCCGCAAGGGGCGGTGGCGTCTTATGATTATTGGGCAGACCTGATCAAACTGGCGGAAAAACACGATTTTTATATCTTTGCGGATGAATGTTATTCCGAAATTTACCGCACAACGCCCCCCGTGGGTATTTTACAGGTTGCTGCTGAAATGGGCGCTGACCCAGAACGCATACTAGCGTTTCATTCCCTATCCAAACGTTCAAACCTGCCAGGCTTACGCTCTGGCTTCGTGGCAGGCGGGCCAAAGGCATTGGTGAAACTGAAACAGCTGCGCGATTATTCAGGCGCACCTTTACCGTTGCCCTTGCAAATGGCTGCTGTTGCCGCATGGCGCGATGAAGAACATGTCATTGCAAATCGCGCGGCATATGCGAAAAAATACGATATTGCCGATCAGGTGTTCGGCAACATAAAAGGCTATTCCAGCCCCGAAGCGGGCTTTTTCTTGTGGCTTCCCGTCGAAGATGGCGAAGCGGCAGCCCTTAAAATCTGGCAAACGACTGGCGTGCGCGTTTTGCCCGGCGAATATCTGGCACGTCCAACAACAAAAGATGACCCTGCCAAAGGGTACATCCGGGTAGCCCTTGTGGCCCCTGAGCAGGAAATCACGCGTGGCCTGAAAGCTATTCGCGCGTGTTTGTATGAGGTAGTATAAAAATGGCATATCAAACCAAACCCCGTGATCCCTTATTGGAAAAACACATGCAGGCTGCCATCCAGCGGCGCGGTTCTGAACTGATCGGTTTTGCCCTGATTGCTTTCGGTGTGCTTTTCACGCTGATATTATGGAGCTATTCACCCGACGACCCAAATCGTTTCAACGTAACATCCCAGCCTGCACAAAACATGCTGGGCGAATTTGGGGCAGCCATTGCCAGCACCCTGATCCTGACTATCGGCAAAGCTGCATGGTCTATTCCTGTCTTTACGCTTACATGGGGCACACGCTTTATCTTGCATATCGGTGAAGCACGCGCAGTCAGCCGTGTGATTTTTTCACCCATTTTTGCTGCAATCACCGCAATTTTCTTTGCCGCACATGTACCGGCAGAAACCTGGGCACACAGCTTTGGTTTAGGTGGCCTATTCGGCGATATGGCTTTTGGCCTGCTGGTTGATCTAAACCCCCTTAGCTTAGGTTTGGGCGTTGCCTTGATCACCTTATTGCTAGGCGCAATCTTTCTGACACTTGGCCTTTATGTACATGGYTTTACATTTCAAGAACTGCGCACAGCGTGGCGTTACGCATTGATTGCCATCATCCTGTCTTATGCCAGCCTGGTAAACTTACTCTCTTTGATTTTAAGCAAAGCACAAACTTACAAAATACAGGCCGCTGAACGCAAAGCCGCCAAAGTAATTTATCAGGCATCACAAGCACCCCTTGCTGAAGCCTTAGAACCCCTTGTGATCGAAGAATATGCAGCATCGGAAATGCCTGTTCCAAAACCTGCCAAAAAAATATCTATACCTTCCTTGGCCAGCTTCGGCTTGAGCAAACAAAAGAATACTGTCCCTGCGGAACCCCCTGTACATGTAGAGCCGCATCTGGAAGGTACATCAGAAGATCGCGTTAAAATGCGCATCTCAGAAGCTGTGAAAAACAAAATCGTGGCAAGGCGCGCAGAGGGTAAAGCTGCCATGCGCGTTGAGCCCACTTTAACCCAAGAGGCAAGCCCAACCACAGCGGAAACTCTGACCGATGACAGTGAATTGGATCTGAACGATCCTGTTGAAAATATTTTTGTAATGCCAACAGCTGAACCGAAAAATGTGGTGCAATACACTGCACCAAAGCCTATGCAAAAAAGTAAGAAAGCCAAGGCAGAGGCACAGCCCAGCCTATTCAAAGACGCAAAATCTGCAGATTATGAAACACCCCCCTTAAACTTGCTGGCCAACCCAACAAGCATCATGCGCCATCAATTAAGCGATGAAGCGTTGGAAGAAAATGCACGCATGTTGGAAAACGTATTGGACGATTACGGCATCAAAGGTGAAATCGTTTCCGTGCGCCCCGGCCCTGTTGTTACCCTTTATGAACTAGAGCCAGCACCGGGCCTAAAAGCCAGTCGTGTTATCGGTCTGGCCGATGATATTGCACGTTCCATGTCAGCCCTGTCAGCGCGTGTTTCCACAGTTCCGGGCCGTTCGGTTGTTGGCATTGAGCTGCCCAATGATAACCGCGAAACCGTGTTGTTGCGCGAATTGCTTTCAGGCAAGGATTATGGTGATGGCAACCAGGCCCTGCCGCTTGCCTTGGGTAAAGACATCGGCGGCAAAGCGATCACCACCGACCTTGCAAAAATGCCCCACCTATTGATCGCGGGTACCACGGGTTCCGGTAAATCTGTAGCGATCAATACCATGATCCTGTCATTGCTTTACAAACTATCACCCGAAGATTGCCGGATGATTATGATTGACCCAAAAATGTTGGAACTGTCGGTTTATGACGGCATCCCGCACTTGCTTTCCCCTGTTGTGACCGACCCCAAAAAGGCCGTTGTTGCCTTAAAATGGGTGGTGGGCGAAATGGAAGAACGCTACCGTAAAATGTCTAAAATGGGTGTGCGCAACGTGGCAGGCTACAATGCGCGGGTTGAAGATGCGTTGTCAAAAGGTGAAAACTTTGACCGCACAGTGCAAACCGGATTTGCCGAAGACACGGGCGAGCCAATTTTTGAAACCGAGTCTATCACACCGGAAAAAATGCCCTATATCGTTGTGATTGTCGATGAGATGGCCGATTTGATGATGGTTGCTGGCAAAGAAATTGAAGCCTGCATTCAACGCTTGGCACAAATGGCACGGGCCTCTGGCATCCACTTGATCATGGCCACGCAACGCCCGTCTGTAGACGTGATTACGGGCACGATCAAAGCCAACTTCCCAACGCGGATTTCGTTTCAGGTAACATCCAAAATCGACAGCCGCACCATTCTGGGTGAAATGGGTGCCGAGCAACTTCTGGGCATGGGCGATATGCTGTTCATGGAAGGGGGCGGTAAAATCACCCGTGTCCACGGGCCGTTTGCCAGCGATGAAGAAGTTGAAGAAGTGGTTAACCACCTGAAATCTTTCGGCGTACCTGAATATATTAATAGCGTCGTTGACGGGCCTAAGGGCAACAAGGAAAGCGACATTGATCTGGTACTTGGCCTTGGCGGCAACACTGGCAAGGAAGACGCGCTTTATGATCAAGCCGTGGCTATTGTGACCAAAGATCGCAAATGTTCCACATCCTACATCCAGCGCAAACTGTCTATCGGTTACAACAAAGCCGCCAAGATTGTAGAGCAAATGGAAGATCAGGGCATTGTGTCAGCTGCAAACCACGTGGGCAAACGTGAGATATTACTGCCTGAATAGGATCGGCGGTTTTAGGCCATAAACGGAACCGTGGTATCTTATAAGTTTGAAATCCTATCGGGAATGATTAAATGGCCCATATGAAAACCATTGCAAAAATAACGGCCATAGCCCTGTGCCTTGTCCCTAACGTGGCAAGCGCTGAAAAGCTGACGCTGAAACAGATATCGGGCTACCTTAACCAGCTGAAGTCTGCCAAGGGCAGCTTTACCCAGATGAACCCTGATAACACGCGCTCAAAGGGTGTGTTTATGATCAAGCGTCCGGGGCGTATGCGGTTTGAATATGCAGCACCCAACCCAGCTTTGGTGGTTGCCAGCTCTGGTCAAATCGCAATATTCGATAAAAAATCTTCCGCAGGCCCACAAGGGTTTCCCATTGGCAGAACACCTTTGGCTATTATCCTGAAAAAGCGCGTGAACTTGCGCAAAAGTGGTATGGTCATCGCCCATGTCGAAGACGGCCTGTTGACCAAGATCACGGCACAAGACCCCAAACGTCCCGATCAGGGCCGTATTGAGCTGGCTTTCAGTGCTGATCCTATTGCCCTACGCCAATGGGTTGTCACCGATCAATCAGGCAAAAAAACAACTGTTATCCTTGGTGAACTGGATAATAACGCACGCCTTGTGGAAAGCCTGTTTGACATTGACGGGATCGCGGTAAAGCTAGGGCAAGCTTCGGATAGATAGGTTTAGGGGCAAGTTCTAAGCTGGTTTTGATACATAATCGCACGCGCTTCGACTTCACCCGCAATACGCATCAACCACGCTTTCTTGCGGTAAGTGCCGCGCGCATAGCCCGTGTGCCCATCATGATAAGCCAAATACTGATTATACATGTCATACTTTGA
Source organism: Amylibacter sp. (assembly GCA_016764475.1). Taxonomy (GTDB): domain Bacteria; phylum Pseudomonadota; class Alphaproteobacteria; order Rhodobacterales; family Rhodobacteraceae; genus Amylibacter. Next base: position 8,993 of record JAESRV010000116.1, on the reverse strand, counting down.
TATACCGTTGCGCCTTTCGCTTGCGTCCATATACCAGCCCATGAAATCTACAGCGTCGGCAAAGTTGTTACGCTTTGCCCCAAAACCACCCTCGGCACGTTTATATTCACCCCAAGTGGCATCCAGTGCTTGCGAATAACCATAAGCTGATGATTGGCGGCCCATAGGGATCACACCCAAGGCGTAGCGATAAGGCGTTCTTGCTTCGGGGTTGAATTTAGACTCCTGATAAATCGCTGCTAGAAGGACAGCGGTGGGAACACCCCATTTACGCTCAGCCTTATCCATTTCTTTGAACCAACCAAGACGTTGGGATTTCATTGAACAGGCATTATCCAGATTACGCGGCGGCCCTTTACCGCTGCCCGAACAAGACACCAATATCATTGTGCTTATCAAAAAAAGTTTTCTTTTCATCTGCTCTCTTCCCAGTCTATCACTGGCGTTTGAGTAACTATAATCGAAACCAAGTAGAATGTTTAGACAAAAAACGCCAGTGTTATGGGAATTGTAATCACCGATAAAAGCGTTGAAACCACGACTAGGCCCGCTACCTCATTCGCTTCAGCACCATATTTTTCCGCTAACAGATACGATGTTACTGCAACAGGCGTGGAAACCTGCATCACCAATACGGCCAATGCAATGGGGTTCAGTTCAAAATACATCCCCACTATCCAAGCCAAACTGGCACAAACCACCGCCTTGAACAAAGCCAGCCCGAATGCACGCCCGAAACTGTCGGCCTTAAGCCGTGCAAGGGCCACGCCCAGTGTGATCAACATCAACGGGATCGCCATTTGCCCGATCAGTTCCAGTGTATTGGTCAACCACACAGGCGTTTCCCAACCTTGGTACAAAAACAATGCGCCCAATAAAGTTGCCGCCACCAAAGGCTCTTTGATGATCTTCATCAACGACCCACCCCCTGACACTAGCCATATGCCAAACGAAAAAGAATAGATTGCCATCACTGCGAAGATGATGATCGCATAACTCAGCCCAACTTCACCAAAAGCAAACAACGCCAAAGGCAGGCCAAGATTACCGGTGTTACCAAAAATCAACGGGGCCAGATAGGTGCGCACATTCAAGCCCATCACTTTCACCACAACAGTAAAAACGGCGGTCACTGCCAGATAGGCCGCACATGCCGCCAGAAACGTAACCGTCATGACCTCGCGGTCAATATCCGCCTTCATCAGGGCCACAAAGATCAAACAGGGTACCGAAAGCGTCATTGCCAGTTGGGTGACAAATGCCACGCGATACTCATACCCGCGTTTCACCCAGACAAATCCGATCAGGGCCAAAAGAAATACAGGCGCCACGATTTGCAAAACTGTTAACAATAAGTTCATAGACTGTTTCCCCTTTTCCTGTTGATTTTTAGGTCAGTTTCATAGACTCTTTGCCTTAGAGACCAATGAATGCAAGCTAGAATTTGGGGATTCGAGGCGCAATATGCTACAAGTGAATGCAAAATACGCAATTGGCACTGTCGTACGCCACAAAAAACACCCGTTTCGCGGTGTCATCTTTGATGTAGACCCGCAATTTTCCAACACCGAAGAATGGTGGGAGTCTATCCCGGAAGATAAACGCCCCAGCAAAGAACAACCTTTTTATCACCTGCTGGCTGAAAACGACTCGTCCTATTATGTGGCCTATGTATCAGAACAAAACCTGGAAATGGATGAAACGGGAAAGCCCGTTGAACATCCGGAAGTCGAAGGTCTGTTTGGCAGAATGAATAACGGACAATACCAGCTGGAAGTTCAAATGAACTAGGGTCAAGACCTATTAATCCTAGGGCTTAATACCCCAGTGCACAACCATCTTTGCGCGGGTCAGAGGCCCCTTCCAGAACACCCGTTTCATGGTTGATCAATATAGATTGCGCACCACCAATGGCAACTTTAGGCATGGCCACATTATGCCCCATATCGGCCAGTTGCGCGCGTACAGCATCACTATAACCATATTCCACATTCATCACCAATCCGTCATCAAAACAGCGCGGTGCATCAATAGCCGTCTGCATATCCATGCCGAAATCCAGCATGTTTGACATAAACCGCGCGTGGCCACAGGGCTGATAAGCCCCACCCATTACCCCAAATGGCATTATCACTTTACCGTTCTTGCGCAGCATTCCGGGAATAATTGTGTGCATTGGTCGACGCCCACCCATTGCTTCATTCGGGTGGCCTTCTTGCAAAGTAAATCCACTACCACGGTTCTGAAAATTGATCCCGAATTTCGAAGATGCAAGACCAGATCCAAAACTATTATAGATCGAATAGATCAATGAAACCGACATCATATCTTTATCGACAACCGTCAGATAAACCGTATCCTTATGCACGTTTTCACTAACCTTAGCCGCCGAAGCCATTGCGCGTTTCGGGTCAATCAACCCTGCCAAAGCATCTGCCGTATCTTGTGACAGCATATGGTCAAGGCGCACAGTTTGATCAGGGTCAGCAATAATGCGGTTACGCGCATCATAGGCCAGTTTTGCGGCTTCCGCTTCTATATGCGCACGTTTTGCCCCCAGCGCATCCATGCCTGCAATGTCAAATTGCGACAGCATATTATTCATCAAAATCGCCGTGGCCCCTTGCCCGTTTGGCGGATGCTCAACCAGTTCAGCACCCTTATATTCCCCTGAAATCGGCGTGGTATAATCGCTTTCGGTATTGGCGAAATCATCCAATGTGTGCACCCCGCCCAGCGCGTTCAAAGATGCCACCATATCTTGGGCCACTTCGCCTTCATAAAATCCACGCCAGCCTTCTAATGCAATCCGTTCCAAAACTTCCGCTTGTTTGGGCGCGCGGAATATCTGCCCGGCCTGCGGGGCTTTACCATCCAACAAATAGAACTTTTGCGCATCTCCTTGTAATCGGCCCTCGGCCAGTTTCCAGTCAAACGCCACACGCGGAACCACAGGCACACCCGCTTTTGCATAATAAATCGCAGGGGCCAAAGAGGTGGGTAATCCAAGTTTCCCAAAATCTTTCGAAAGCTGACAAAATGCATCAACAGCCCCCGGTATCGTCACCGCTTCCACGCCTTGCATCGGCACGGTTTTATGACCTGCCGCACGCATTACACTTGCGGATAATGCCGCAGGCGCGCGGCCTGATCCGTTCAGGGCAATAACCTCATCCGAGCCACCTGTGGAAAGCAAAATAAAGCAATCCCCGCCAATCCCTGTCATTTGTGGTTCACATATTCCCAGTAAAACCGCCGCCGCAATCGCTGCATCCACAGCATTGCCGCCACTTTCCAGAATTTGCACCGCCGTTTTAGCGGCCAACGGGTGCGATGTGGCACACATACCATTGCTGGCAAAAACAGGGGAACGGCCGGGAAGTTGAAAATCGCGCATTTCTTAACTCCATTAAGGATACAAGAAATACCAAAGACCAATCATCTGGCAAGGTCAATATCAGTGTGGGAAAGGTTGTAATCCTCGGTGCCGTAACTTGAGGTGGGGGCAAATAAGTCACGGCACCGAGGGAAGCTGATTGCTAGCTACCTGATCCTTTTGACCGCAGATCAGGGCAATACATTGAAATGTTTATGGCTTTTTCTTGGCTTTTTTGAAAAAGAGATGAATTTTCAACGAACACAGTTAATAATTCTAAATATTTCGTCTTAGCCTCTTTTAAAGGACATAGCGCCCCTACTTTTCAGGCGGGGTGCTATGCTACTAATTACTCATTATACTCATTTACCCCCTTTATATAACGCTGGAACTTGTCCACCTTTTGTAAATGTTAAGGCCAAACAAGGGAATTTACCTTAACGTTAACTTTAAAACCTTGATTTAAAGCTCTTAAAACCGCACAATTATGCCATGTTTCAAGATGTTCACCTTGGCACTGCCCGCCACCAAAAACTTCCCATCCATTTTCACCGGACGGAGCTTACCCTTATCATGTCGTTATACGGCCGCATGGTTGCAGCGGGTGAATGGCGTGATTACGCCATATCGCCCTTAAAAGACGTGGCAATCTTTTCTATCTTCAAACGCACAGCCGAGTATCCGATCTATCGCATTGAAAAATGCCCTAAAATGTCAACAAAACAAGGGGTATATGCCGTGATCGGGATGGATGGCCATATCTTGAAACGCAGTAATGATTTAAAAGCTGTTTTACGTGTGCTGGAACGTAAAATGATTAAGCTCGTTGATTAAGGTCGCCTGCGGCACGCTATTTCCAACCCTTCTGTTTTCAAAATACGCGCACTGACCTTTTCCAGGTGTTCGCAAGTTACCCGCATATGATACGCATTTGCGTGCAATATTCTATCCGCATCCGCCATAATCCCCACATGCCCTTTCCAGAAAACCAGATCACCGCGTTGCAATGCTACATTATCACCAAACTCCGTACCCACTTCTGCCTGTTGCATAGCACTGTCACGCGAACAGCTTTTCCCGCAAGCCCCAAGTGCTGCTTGCACCAGACCTGAACAATCAATTCCCTGATAACTATCGCCCCCCCACAGATACGCTGTTCCCAAGAACAGTTCTGCCACAGCAACAGGGTCAGCAGCATTCGCATTGGTCAAGGCAATAGCCTGCTCCGGCACAAAGCCACCTGTCACCAGTTCGGCAAAGCCACCTTCTATTTGGGTCACATCCAGGCAGGCCCCAAGCGGCAAGGTCATCAAAGGCACTGTTTTCATATTCGCTTGCGGGTAAATATGCGTGTTCAATCGGATCACTTTATGTGTAACGCTACCAGCCTGCGCCAAACTGGCTGTTTCAACATAGCCAACATAGCCATCCTGTTCAGCACGGCCAAAGGAAAACCCGCTTGTCTTGTCCTGTTCCAACTCCAAGAAAGGCGCGCCATACATCATTTGGCGATCCATCCCGCCACCTGCTTTCGCAAACAGCCCCGCAACAGGTTTTATAACCCGTTTCAGTTCTCCGCGCACAAAACGCACATTCTTAATCTGATCATTCATGACAATAGCCTTGTTCGATCACCCGCAACATTGCACGTGCTGACTGACAAGCACCCCCTTGGGTGCGCCCCGGTTTTGCCGCAGGTGCCCAACCATATAGATCAATATGCACGAAATCCTGCGCGTCCTCTACAAACCGCCGCAGAAATAACGCCGCCGTGATCGCCCCGCCAAATCCGCCTTTCGGCGCATTATCCAGATCGGCCACATCAGGTTCAATCACAGGCTCATATGGATCCCAAAACGGTAACCGCCACAAAGGATCAGCTTCTTTCGTTGCCGCTTTCGAAATAGTCCCTGCCAGCTTGTCACAATCTGTAAAAAACGGCGGCACATCAGGCCCAAGGGCCACACGCGCAGCACCCGTTAGTGTGGCCATACAGATCATGAAGTCGGGCTTTTCCGCATCACCCAAAGCCAGCGCATCAGCCAGAACCAAACGCCCTTCGGCATCGGTATTATTCACTTCAACCGTCAAACCTTTCCTGGAGGTCAAAACATCTTGTGGCCGAAACGCATTAGCGGAAATCGCGTTTTCCACCGCAGGCACAATCACCCGCAATCGCACTTTCAACTTTAAAGCCATGATCATTTGTGCAAGCCCCATCACTGTGGCCGACCCACCCATATCCTTTTTCATCAACCCCATCGAAGACCCTGGCTTGATGTTCAGCCCGCCAGTATCAAAGCACACACCTTTGCCCACCAGCGTCACCTTGGGATGCAGCACATTGCCCCATGTCATATCCAGCAGGCGCGGGGCTTGGTCAGACGCGCGCCCAACCGCATGGATCATCGGGAAGTTTTTCTTCAGTAAAGCCGCCCCCTTGATGACAGAAACTTTCGCGGCATGGTCTTTGCCCAGCTTGCGAAAAGCCACTTCCAACGCATCAGGCCCCATATCAGACGCTGGCACATTTATCAGATCACGGGTTAAAAACTCGCCTGCGGCAAGTATTTCCAGACGCTTCACATCCACATGCTTGCTTGGCTTCAACTTGGCCAATGCCCCCGATTTGACCTTATATCGGTCAAATGCATATTGCGCCAATAGCCACGAAAGGCTGGCCTGTTCCAGCTCAGATTTTTGCAAACCACTGCTGAATTCATAAACGCCTTTCGGCAATTTCATCGCAACAGTCGCCGCCCAATACCGCCCGCGTGCGCGCGCCGCAGCATTACCCCAACCCGCCAAAACGCGCTCTATTTTTCCGTTCGTATCAGGCAGCGTTAAAACCTGCCCCAACGCGCCGGTAAAATCGCTGGCCTTAACCCAAGTCTTTACCGCCTTGGGTTTATTGGCCAGCCATTTATCCAACCCATCAAGGCTGATAAAATCTATCGGGGTTGCTTTTTGGGTTTTGCCTGCAAATTTAGGGCGCATTCGGGGTCTCCTGCTTTTTCAAACAATCCTACCCGATTTGGCCCATGCTTCAAGCCAAAGCATTTAACGATCCACCAACATCCGTGGCAATTCCGCCAGTTGAAATAGGCTGGCTTCGCCCAAACATACCATTCTATGGCAAATCGCAGGTAATGCATGCGTATTATCGTGCAAAATCGCCTCTACCATGTCATTTGCAATATGCGCTAAAGATTCCAACCCCACCTGTGGGCATAACATGCGCAAAGTCTTTGCCCTGCGTTCAGCAGATTTCAGATCTCCTTCATGTATTGCCAGTTCCAGTTGGCACAGTTTATCTGAGATTTCGAACACCACACGCTCAAACACCTGCAAACCCTGCTCTATACCCAAATGCCCCAGAAGAATTTCAATCTCTGGGTAGTTCAGTTTTGGTATTTCACAGGAACGAAATACAATTATTTCTGCCATTCTTTTCACCACTCTTATTGACCCAAGGCCAAGACTAATCAAAAGACGCAAAATAAATCCTAACCAAAGCGTTCGCAGGCCTTGAATTATGCGCGCAAATCTAGGAAAATTAGGCACACATTGGAAACGTTAAACATATGGATCATATCAAACCTCTGCCGTCCTTTCTGATCAACCGCTACCACGGTTGGCGGGCAACGCAGTTTCAGGAGAACAAAGCTTGGTTCGCCAAACTGGTTGACAGCGGCCAGCATCCGCGCACCATGGTTATTTCATGTTGCGATAGCCGTATGCATGTCACATCCGTATTCGGGGCCGAAACTGGCGAGTTTTTTATTCACCGCAACATCGCCAATCTGGTGCCTAAATTTTCCCCTGACGGCGATCATCACGGTACATCTGCCGCTGTTGAATATGCGGTTAAATCTTTGGGTGTCACCAACATCATGGTGATCGGCCATTCGCATTGCGGTGGTATCAACGGTTGCCATGATATGTGTTCAGGCAAAGCCCCGGAACTGGAAGATAAAACCAGCTTTATCGGGCGATGGATGGACATTTTGCGCGACGGCTATGAACGCGTGGCCGCAAAGGGCGGCACCCGTGAAGAACAGATCACCGCGTTGGAACACGAATGTGTATTAGTGTCTTTGGAAAACCTAATGACTTTCCCCTTCGTCAAAGAACGGGTTGATAGCGAAGACCTTGCCCTGCACGGTCTGTGGATGGATATTCGGGGTGGCGGGCTGGAAGCCTATAATCCCAAAAGTGAAAATTTTGAACAGATCTGACCGTTCGCACCCCTAACAAACCTTAAACCTTTGCAAGTGTATAACACCCCTGTCGACGAAAGTAGTACACGGGTTTTCAAAGGGCGGGTAACACCGCCAAATGCGAAAACCACCGAAATTACTGGTAAGTAGGTGTTTCGACAAAAAATCGAAACACCATAGGTGCAAGGGTCATAAAGCTCTTGTTCGGTCTTAAACTACAAACGGCAGGCCTGCCTTCCTTATTAAGCATTACACCAATAGATAAAAACCCCGCCACCAAGTAAACGGCGACGGGGCAATAGGCCGTAGGGTGTCGTGCTTTGCACGCACCGCGCTTATGTAATTGTGTTCCAATTTTGCGATATCCGGCAWGCTTTATTAAACAGTTCCATCCCATCACGGCGGCAGGTTTTCGGGGTGCAGCTATTAAACGCCATCGCATTTTCCAGCTCATACCCCAATGCCTTGGCAGCAAGCTGCGCTGTACCCAAGCCTGTAAGTTCAGGAACTGAAGCAGGCTGAATTTCACGCCCCAACACATCTGCCAGAAACTGGTTGAAATAAGCGTTCCCGCTCATCCCGCCATCTATTGGCACTGACTTGGGCAACGGCACACAAGCATCCATCGCGCCCATCACTTGGGCGGCCCGAAACGCCACCCCTTCCAGTATCGCCTGCACCATATCTTTGGGGCCGTGATCCAATGACAAGCCCAACCAAACACCCCGCGCGGCGGCATCCCAATGCGGGCAGCCTAGCCCTGAAAGGGCGGGGACAAAGGCAAGGCCGCTGTCAATGGCMGCYGATTTATCAAARGCGTTGATTTCAGATAAGTCARAAAACAGCCCCAAGGATTTCGCCCAGTTAATCGCGGCACTTGCGGTATAAACTCCGCCATCCAGCGCATAGACCGCAGGCGTATCACCCAACTGCCAAGCAACCGTCGGCAACAACCCTTGTTCAGGTTGGCGGTGGATTTTTTCACCTGTGACCATCAGGGCAAAGGCACCCGTGCCAAAGGTGATTTTTGCATCACCCGTTTTGCGGCAACCAAAGCCGTAAAGTGCGGCTTGTTGGTCAACAACGCTGGCGGTTATGGGGATCAGGCCTTGTGTCGTTTTCAATGCCCCAAAATCACCCGTGGTGGGTACAATCTTGGGCAGTGTCTCTATTGGCACCCCAAACAGATCACAAAGCACAGTATCCCATTCCAGCGTTTCCAAGTTCATCAAAGATGTACGTGAAGCGGTGCTGACATCTGTTACAAAACACCCTGTCAGCCGATCCAGAAAAAACGCATCTGTCGTACCAAGCCGCAAAGTGCCCTTGGAATAAGCATCCGCCGCCGCAGGGATGTTGCGCACAATCCAAGCCAGTTTACTGGCCGAAAAATACGG
>JAESRV010000115.1 GCA_016764475.1 Amylibacter sp. | reverse complement strand
AAACGCAAACATGTTAGAAACGGGATGCTGTCACCCGTTGAATTTGAAAGGCAGCTAAAAATGAACAAGCAAGGCGTCTAGGAAACTAGGGGCTATTCATATATACCCATTCCCGGCGCCAACTGGATATTTGAACCCTGGCCCAGGAAAACCGAAAACGCTTGATCCAGTACGGGCCCCTTTGGTGAGGCACCTTTTTGATCTTTACTTGAGCGGCAACTATTCCATCCGTTCTCTTCACACTGAGATGATTAAGTATGGTCTAACAAATCAAAATAACAAACTGATCTCGAAAGGAAACGTTGAGACAATTCTGAAAAATGGTTTTTACTGCGGAATTTTACGAAATGGGCGTTCTGGAGAAACATTTCCAGGCATTCATGAACCGCTTCTAACAGTGACCGAATACAAGCGCATAGCAGCCATAAAAGAAGCTCGGTACGCCAAAAAATGCACAAACCATAATCATTTACTTCGGCGATTATTTTTTTGTGCAAACTGCACGGCAGTACTTTCGCCGGAGAGACAGAAGGGGAATGTGTATTATCGATGCCATTCAAAGGGATGTTTTGTAAAAACTGTACGTGAGGAATTTCTAGAGGCTTGTATTATTGCGGCGTTGAAAGGCATTCAATTTACGGAAAGGGATTTGGTTAAGATCGAAGGCGAATGTGAACAATGGCAATTTGGTAAGAAGTCAAAAAATATTTCAAAATCAATAAATCTGCGTATCAGCGAGGCAGAAGCTCGCCTTCAGCGGCTTACAGATTTGTTGATAGATGCCGCAATTGATAAAGACGCATATAATGAGCGCAGGAGCACTTTGCTTATGGATATTGAGGAATTAAAATCTGAAAAGCGTGAACATGAAAAAAATACAACCACGGAACATGACAGGAAGAAATTTCTCGAACTCATGAAAACCGTTACAGGGCTTTATATTTCCTCAAACCCTGAAGAAAAACGGGTTTTGGTTGAAAACTGCTTTTCGAACCGAACTTGGGATGGAGAAAACGTATGTTTAGAGCCATCAAAAATGGTTCTGGAAGCACTTGAAAATCCAAGTGTCTATGACGGCGGGCCGACCCGAGACACTTATCGAACTTTTGTTAAGGTTTTTGAAAATCACCTCGGTATTGAAAAGCCGAAGAATGAAAATTGGAAGAAGAATTTTTGGCAAGGTGATGCTAATGGTGAATGCTTTGTTTAAAAAAATGAATTTACTTCAGTAAAAGCATTAGTAATATTAGAACTGGACTGTGGAGCAATGACATTGACAAAAACTCTATTTAGAGTATATTTGGAACATGAACATCAAACGGGTGCGACGTAAGTCGTGAGTTCATGCCACCTCGAAAGGGGTTTCCAGCCAAGTCTGGATATATAAAGAGCACCCAGTGAAAAGGCCTCTGCTTGCAGGGGCCTTTCGTCTATCTGGGCGTTTTAATTGGTTTTCCGATACTTTTATTGTAAGCAATAATATAAAATCCAATCTTTTTGGTTTTGTGACGATATGCCTTACTTTCGTCATCTCGTACATAAGCACTTTGAATGTATAAAGTCATGGGCTGCTCACGAGATTTTGCCATATCTATGTCGAAGTAAATTTCGTACTCAATTTCGTTTCCGTCATCGTCAGATAGCTCAATTATAAAAAAATTACCTTTTCCTGTATGATTGCATCGTTTCTTGTGAATATCACGGATGATTGCGGGTAGTTGGAATGAAAGTTGATAACGTTCAAAACAAAATGTGCGAGTTTCTCGATTGTCACTGTATTCCAGAAGGGGATCGTCGCCTTCCTTTGTGGTTTTTGAAAAACAATGTAGGGAGAAAATCACTTTAAACTGAAATATCTTTTCTTCAACTTTTGTAGTTTCGGGTTGTGTGACGTCTAACTTAAAAGGGTGAAGGTGTGACAGGTCGTACTGATTGCCAGTGTGTGTAAAAGGTTTCCATTTCATAAATAGTGCAATACCGAAGTATAGCAGATTATCCAACTGTAATTTATATGCTCAAAAGAAATTCATCCGTATTTTAAATAGTTGCTCTCTGACGAATTTTTACACAACAAATACCACAACAGGTTCTGACATTCCTTGGTCAAACAGATAGTCCCGTGCTTTGCGTGATAGGTCATAAATGAAGGCGTTGAAATTCGCATGTTCCGTTGCCCTTTGTTGGCGTGGGAGGCGTAAGTATCCGCCCGCCCGAAGTTTTTGCATTTGGCGCAAAGCCGTATCCTTGCAGCGGTGCTGTGTTTTTAGTAAGCTCATACAGATACAATGACGATTGTGGCCCATGGCGTTCAATATGTTTGAGCCAACGCAATTCCCGATTTGTCGGACATACGCACGCCTGAGGTGCTATGTGATGGAATGTTGATCTACCAAGTTTATCTGTCTGTATCATGCATTGGAATATAGTCGATATTACAACTCAGGGGCAGGCTTTAACGGGTCATCGTCGTGATTATCTTCAAGTTTATCAATACCTTGATGATCAGGTGGTTCGCTATGTTTCGCCTTATTCTGCAATGGTGCAGCGTAGTGTTCACGGCTATGTTGCCGTATTGCATCGCGCTCATCTTTTGTGGCGCGGGGCATATTTTCCAACACAAAAAATGGAAATGATATTGGCACTGCGCGTTCGGTCAATCCACGCACGAAAGTGGCAAAGGTGCCTTTGGGTTGTTGTTGAATGAGATTGGGATCAGCCGCCATTTGGCCTGCTAATGTACGCGCATCACGTGCCGAAACACCGCCAGCCAGTTTTATCGATGTATTGGCTTCAAAAGCTTCCTGAAGGCCCGAGCTAAGCTGGCCGAGGTATTGGTGGGCCATAATCATCCCGACCCTGTATTTGCGTGCTTGGCTGAGAATAATGCTGATGTTTTGATCGAAGTAATCCTGAGCCTCGTCAATGTAGACCATCGTTGGCAGGCGATCACGATCTGGTAAAGTTGCACGTTCCTGGGCCGCTTGCGCAATCAAGGCGATGAAGAAACGCCCGAGGATTTGGGTTCCTTGTTCTTTCAGCAGTGATTTTGATGTGTTGATCAAAATAAGCTTGCCTGCATTCAGTTCGGTAAACATATCGAACTTCGATTGCGGGTTGGTGAACATCCGCTCAAAGGTCTGGTTTTCCAAAACACCGTAAAGGCGGCGCAGCACTTGTGTTTTAGTGTTAGTGAACTCTTTGCTGTCAAACTCGGTTTCAAAGAACCGGCGCGGCGTACCTTCCAGCTTATTTATCTGTTCGCGGTATTTGTCGGTGCCCCCTGGCTCCATCAGTTCGCGTAATGTGTGGATCGTCGCGTCCGGTACGCCGTGCAAAAAAACACGCAACACGTCAAAAATGCACCCCATACTTCTTCAAAAAGGAAAAATGATATGCAACTTGAAGATGATGTAGCCGTAATTAAAAGGCCCAAAATACTACTGCTTGCCGCTAAAATAGGCCTTAGAACATATTCGCGGAATAAAGAATTGAAACGCTTATTTAAAATGCGTACAGCCCCGCAACCGCCCCATGCCTTAGGAATGTTGCGTACACGCGAAATAGATCTGGAAAAAGCCCGTAAAAAAGGTAAAGCGGCCTATGACATGAAATTACACATTCAGGTCATGACCGCTTTGCTGCAAGAATTGTATCTATCGCCTAAGAAATCTTAGGGTCAGGACCTATTAATCCTGACCCTAGCCAAACGCGTCCGGTTCGCTTTCTTTACGCTTGGCCATATAGGCCAGCAAAGCTTCGTCTATGGCAAGATCAAGGGCAGGTTTTTGATAATCATTGATCAGCTTGGTAACCCGCTCACTGGCCAGCGTCATGGTGTCTTTTCCACCATCTTCGGCCCATGTTTCATAGGGTTTGTAATCCAGCACTTGGGTGCGCCAGAAGGCCGTTTTGAAATTGGCCTGCGTATGCTCACAGCCCAGATAATGCCCGCCCGGACCCACTTCACGAATGGCCCCCATGGCCTGACCGTTTTCAGAAATATCAATGCCTTGGGCGATTGAATGCAAGATGCCCAACTGGTCGGCGTCCATCACAAATTTCTCAAAAGAGGCAACCAAGCCACCCTCAAGCCAACCTGCCGCGTGCAGGCAAAAATTCACGCCGCCCAAAAGGGCCGCATTCAATGTATTCGCCGTTTCATACCCCGCCTGCGCATCTGGCAGTTTTGAGCCACATAGCCCGCCACCAGAACGAAAAGGCAACCCTAAACGGCGTACCAACTGGCCCATACCGTACAGGATTTTGCTGGCTTCAGGTGTACCAAATGTAGGCGCCCCCGAGTTCATATCAATCGAGGTCACAAACGCCCCCATAATCACAGGTGCGCCCGGATTACACAGCTGGTTATAGGCAACACCCGCCAGCCCTTCGGCCAAGGCTTGAGTCAAAGTGCCAGCCACAGAAACCGGAGACATCGCCCCGCCCACAATGAACGGTGACAGGATAACCGCCTGATTATTCTTGGCATAAACCTCCATCGCGCCCATCATAATATCGTCAAACGTCATCGGTGAATTGACGTTGATCAAAGAGGTCATCACGGTTTTATCTTTGATGCTGCCACCAAACAGAATTTCCGACATGGCCACCGAATCTTGCGCCCGCTCAGGGGCCGTCACTGACCCCATATAGGGCTTGTCACTTAGCGTCATATGCGCATAAAGCATATCCAGATGCCGCTTATTTACTGCAATATCAGTAGGTTCGCATACTGTTCCACCAGAGTGGTGCAGCCATTTTGACATATAAGTCAGTTTCACAAATTTCTGGAAATCCGCAATCGTTGCATAGCGGCGGCCCCCTGCAACGTCCCGTACAAACGGCGGGCCATAGACAGGCGCCAGCACCATGGTATTGCCGCCAATCCGCACATTACGATCAGGGTTGCGGGCATGTTGGATATATTCACCGGGGGCGGTTTTTATCAGCTTGCGCGCCAGACCTTTGGGAATGCGCACCCGCTCGCCGTCAATATCGGCCCCCGCTTCACGCCAGCGATCAAGGGCGGCAGGGTTGTCCAGAAAGTTAACCCCGATCTCTTCCAAAAGCGTTTCCGCATTGGCTTCAATGATAAGCAATGCCTCTTCATTCAGAATCTCGAAGTTCGGAATATTGCGTTCGATATATTTGGCAGTTTCAATCACAACGGCAGTGCGTTCGGCACGGCGTGCAGCCCCGCCGCCACCGCGTGCGCGACGACGACCGGAATTTGCAGATGTAGCGGCTTCAGACATGAAGGGAATCCTTGAAAGTGAGTTTCCTCTATATTTAATCAATTTTGCGCCCCCCTACGCCGCAAATTCGGCGAAATCGGGCCGCAAACGACATTGCATGTCGCAAAACTATACTCCACCCCCCCAAACACCCCTTGCACTTGCACAAATAGCAAAATAAACCCCGCGCATGAGCACAGATACACATGACCGCCTTCTTATCATCGACTTTGGCAGCCAGGTTACGCAGCTTATCGCGCGTCGCCTGCGCGAATTGCACGTTTATTGCGAAATTCACCCGTTCCAGAACGTCGATGAAGCTTTCATTAAAGATTTCGCCCCCAAGGCGGTGATCCTGTCGGGTGGCCCGTCCAGCGTTTTTGACGAAAATGCGCCACGCGCACCGCAAGCCCTGTTTGAAATGGGCTTGCCGATCTTGGGCATCTGTTACGGCCAGCAAGTGATGATGCACCAGCTTGGCGGCACTGTTGAACGCGGCCACGGCACAGCCGAATTTGGCCGCGCATACGTGACCCCAAAAGACCAAAAATTATCTATCCTTAAGGGCTGGTTTTCTGAAGGCATAGAACAGGTCTGGATGAGCCACGGTGATCATGTGTCCAAACTCGCTGAAGGCTTTGACGTTTACGGCACATCGCCCAACGCACCTTTTGCCGTCACGGCTGATTTGAAACGCAATTTCTTTGCGGTACAGTTCCACCCTGAAGTGCATCACACGCCCAATGGCGCAAAGCTTTATGAAAATTTCGTTAAGCTGGCCGGATTTACCGGCGATTGGACAATGGGGGCTTACCGCGAACAGGCAATAGCTGCGATACGCGAACAGGTCGGCGACGCCAAAGTCATCTGCGGCCTGTCGGGCGGCGTTGACAGTTCCGTGGCTGCCGTATTGATCTATGAAGCCATCGGCGAACAACTGACCTGCGTATTCGTAGACCACGGATTACTGCGCCAAGGTGAGGCCGAAGAGGTCGTCACCATGTTCCGCGATCACTACAATATGCCGCTGATCCACGCGCAAGAACAGGAACTTTTCTTGGGCGAATTAGACGGTCAATCCGACCCTGAAACCAAACGCAAAATCATCGGGCGTTTGTTTATCGAGGTCTTTGATAAGCACGCCAAATCCGTAGGCGGTGCCAAATTCCTTGCCCAAGGCACCCTATACCCCGACGTGATCGAAAGCGTCAGCTTTTCAGGTGGCCCTTCGGTGACGATCAAATCACACCATAACGTTGGCGGCCTACCCGAAAAGATGGGCCTGAAACTGGTTGAACCCCTGCGCGAATTGTTCAAAGACGAAGTGCGCGCTTTGGGCCGTGAATTGGGCCTGCCCGCCAGCTTTGTTGGCCGTCACCCCTTCCCCGGCCCCGGTCTTGCCATCCGTTGCCCGGGTAAAATCACCCGTAAAAAGCTGGACATTTTGCGCAAGGCCGATGCGGTTTTCATCGACCAAATCCGCAAACACGGGCTGTATGATGAAATTTGGCAAGCCTTTGTCGCCATCCTGCCCGTGCGCACCGTAGGTGTAATGGGGGACGCGCGCACTTACGATTACGCCTGCGCCTTACGCGCAGTAAACTCGGTTGACGGCATGACCGCTGATTACTACCCTTTCAGTCATGAATTCTTAGGTGAAACCGCAACACGCATTATTAACGAGGTTGAAGGCATCAACCGCGTCACATACGATATCACCTCAAAACCACCGGGCACAATCGAGTGGGAATAATCCCGTGACTGCACATAAAATCTACCTGTCAGGCCATATGGATATCCCGCTTGATCGTATGGAAAACGTCACAAAAGCCGTGGTTGATCATATCAATCTGACCCGCGCAGAAGCGGGTTGTATCTCTTTTGAAGTTACCCCTTGCCCTGACGTTTCGGGCCGGTTTCTGGTGAATGAGATCTTCACTAACCAAGCCGCGTTTGACCACCATCAAACCCGCACCAAAGCATCCCCTTGGGCTGAAGCCACCGCAGGTTTGCCGCGCGACTATACGATTACCAAAGGCCCCTAAGCGCCCTTTTGCCCTCCCCCCCCTAGCATAAAATATTGCCAAACCAATTATTGTGTAGCACTGTAAAGTCAGTGGTAACTATTCGCAGGGATAACGGGGGGGATTTCATGATTTTAAATGCCACAAAGCTTGAGCAGTTCCATAGGGACGGCTTTATCATCATTGATAATTTTCTGGATCCCGCATTTGCACAAAGTGCAGCAGACCGCTTTGCGCCCTTGTTTCGCGGTGAATTCCCGACGGGGCTTTACCCCGATGAATGGAATTGGCGCGAAGGGCGCGACCCTGATAATTTGACCCGACAAATCTGCAACGGCTGGAAATCCGATCCCACCATAGCCGCTGTAACCCTAAGTGCCACAATCGGGCAGCTTTGCGCACAATTAGGCGGTTGGCCGGGTGCGCGCATCGGCCAAGATAATGTATTGTGGAAACCGCCCGGGGCGGCGGCCCTCGGGTTTCATCAAGACGACAGTTATTGCAAATGGATCACCCCGCCCAATTATATCACCTGCTGGATCGGGCTGGATGCAACCAGTGCAAAAGGCGGCACTTTGGAATATGTGCCGGGATCACACAAATGGGGTGATTTTCCACCGATCAGGCAATTCCACGCCCCTGATGATTATCATGAGGCCCTGAAAATGGCCGCCGCCGAAGTCGGCCAAGTGCCCGAATTCGTAAAAGTTGAAGTCCCCGCTGGGGGCTGCGCTTTTCATGCGGGCGGCACATGGCATGGCTCGGGGGCTAATAATTCCACCCAGCCACGGCGCTCTATTGTGGCCCATTGCATATCGTCGGATGCAAAGTTTCATCCCACAAATGTCAGTTATATCTACAACCGTTACAAACGGCATAACAGCCTGAATATGGATGAAGATTTCTTTCCTGTTTTATGGGCAGAAGACGGCCATCGCACCGCGTGGCTTGATCCGGTCGGGAATGAAAAGAAAATTTTTGCATCCAAGGCCTGATATAGGGACAATTAAGGTTTTCTTTTCGGACACCGCCCAGTAACGTCTGGTTTTATCCCTAAGGTTACCCCCATGTCACAGCCCCTTTCAAATACCGTAAAAGCGGCCCTGTGGATGATGGGGGCCGTGGTGTCTTTTTCTGCCATGGCAGTGGCAGGCCGCGAGATGAGCTTTCAGCTCGATACCTTTGAAATCATGATGTACCGATCCATCATCGGGGTGATCATTGTGGGCGGTTTCGGCTTGGCGACAGGCAAAATCAACCAGATTAAAACCGCCCGTATCGGCCTGCATTTCTGGCGCAACATATTCCACTTCATCGGCCAGAACCTGTGGTTTTCTGCCTTAACCCTGATCCCGTTGGCCCATCTTTTTGCCTTTGAGTTTTCCGTACCCATATGGGTCACACTGGCGGCCCCGTTTCTGTTATCCGAAAAACTAAGCCGGCTTCGGGTAACCGCCGTCTTTATCGGTTTTACAGGCATTCTAATGGTCACACGGCCCTGGACTGCGGGCCTAAGCATTGGCATTATTGCGGCCGCGCTGAGTGCCATCTGTTTTGCCGCCACAAGCATAGGCACCAAAAACCTGACCCGAACGGAATCGATACTGTGCATCCTTTTCTGGATGACCTTGCTTCAGCTGATATTCGGGCTGATCTGTGCCGGATACGACGGCGATATAGCCTTACCCACCATCGACACCATCCATTGGGTGATCATCGTCGGTTTGGGCGGCCTGCTGGCGCATTCGTGCATCACCAAAGCCCTGACACTGGCCCCCGCCACCGTGGTTTTACCGGTCGACTTCACCCGCCTGCCGATCATCGCCACCATAGGCATGTTGTTTTACAATGAACCGCTGGATATTTGGGTTATCTTGGGGGCGGTGATCATATTCAGCTCGAATTATGTGAATTTATGGGCCGAAACCCGCAAGAAACGGATTGATTAAGCTAGGGTCAGGACCTATTAATCCTGCACCACTGGTTTGACATATTTTTTCACTGGGCAGGCGCAGTTGTGCCGTAAATACCGTTTATTTTCAAGCAACTGTAACGCACCCAGTGGGAAAATATGCCAAATCCGTTGGACGCGGTTTTCCCTTCATCTCAGCGGCTTGGTACATTTGCAAATAGAACAACTATTAACGGCATGCACCAAACCCCTGATATTTTAGGAAAACCGCGCCAGTGGTGCAGGATTAATAGGTCCTGACCCTAGGGCGTAGACCTCGGCAAAACCCGACAAAATCATTTCGTTAAACATGCCGCTGAAACCATTGAGGCAACAGAACTACTAAACTAGTTTAGTAGTTCTGAAATATAAAAATATATAGTATATTCATATGATTATGCATTTATTAGTGAATTACAATCACTTAAAATCCACTTCATTACGTTTTTTGGGATGCGCAGGCGTTTGCCAGAAATCTTACATATAATTTGTTAAATTTCGTGGTTCTGGCAAGGCCTTACTATCCTAAAACCTTTTGCGCTTTGCATTAATAATTGAACTTTCCAAGCTTTTTTGCTTTAGGATAAGTCCAAAGCATAAAAGAGGCCGCAATGATCTACACTTCCTCAAAAGACTGGCGTGATGCCAAAGCCAAAAAGGTCATGCTGTTTGGCATGTCGGGCCTGGGTAAAACCCATATCAGTGAAATCCTGCGTGATCACGGTGACTGGTTTCACTACAGCGTAGATTACCGTATCGGCACGCGTTATATGGGTGAACATATTGCAGATAATTTCAAACTGGAAGCCATGCGTAACCCGTTTCTGGCCGACCTTTTGCTTGCGGATGCAATCTATATCGCGTCCAACCTGAAGTTTTCCGACCTGTCGCCGCTGTCTACTTATCTGGGTAAACCCGGCGATCCTGCCAAGGGCGGTATCCCGTTTGATGAATACCTGCGCCGTCAACGGTTGCATCGTGATGCCGAGATTAACGCCATGAAAGACACGGTATATTTTATTCAACGCGCCAAAGCCCTATATAATTACGACAATTTCATCTGTGACACTTCGGGTTCGGTGGTCGAAGTGGTCGATGAAACCGACGATAATGACCCGGTTATGTCATTGATCTCACAACACCTTTTGCCTGTGTGGATCCAAGGTAATGAAAACCATCTGAATATACTGGTCGAGCGTTTCAACAAAGCCCCAAAGCCGATGTATTACCCTGAAGATTTCCTGATCACCTGTTGGGCTAAATACTTGACAGAAAAATCCGTAGCCGCAGATGCTGTCGACCCCGATGATTTTATCCGTTTCGGTTATAAACACCTGCTGGCCGACCGTCTGCCCCGCTACAAAGCCATTGCGCAAAAATGGGGGGTCACGGTGCAGGCTGACGCTATATACAATGTGAAAACTTCCGCCGATTTCAACAATGTGATCATGCAAGCCCTTGAGGCACAGGGCTAAACGCCTTATCTGATACCCCATAAGCAGAAAAGAACCCCCATGCCGATCAGAATTCCCAGTAAATTGCCCGCCCATGACATCCTGAAAAACGAGGGTGTTATGGTGATGTCACGGGGGGATGCCAACAAGCAGGATATTCGCCCCTTGCAAATCGGTTTGCTGAACCTGATGCCGCAGAAAATCCAGACCGAAACCCAGTTTGCCCGTCTGATCGGGGCCACACCGTTGCAGATTGATCTAACCTTGATCCGTATGACCGAACATAAAACGAAAACCACATCGCAAGACCACATGGAAGCTTTTTACACAAGTTTTCAAGAGATTAAGGATCGTAAATTTGATGGCTTGATCATCACAGGTGCCCCCATTGAACATCTTGCCTTTGAAGATGTGACCTATTGGGATGAGCTGCGTGAAGTGATGGATTGGACCCAAACAAACGTGCATTCCACCTTTGGCGTTTGCTGGGGCGGCATGGCGATGCTGTATTACTTTCACGGCGTTGATAAACATATTCTGCCTGCCAAAACTTTCGGGTGTTTTCGTCATCAGGTGCTGGATCATACCTCGCCCTTTCTAAACGGTTTTTCCGATGATCTGGTGATCCCTGTCAGCCGTTGGACTGAAAACACCCAAGAAGAAATTGAGGCGACTAAGGGGTTGAATATCTTGATTAACAGCCCTGAATCCGGCCCCTGTCTGGTGCAGGATGCGGATCACCGCGCGCTTTATATCTTCAACCACTTTGAATATGACCGTGACACATTAAAAGAAGAATACGACCGTGATGTCGCCAAGGGTGCGCCGATCAATATACCGTGCAATTATTACCCCGATGATGACCCCACGAAGCCGCCGCTGAACCGTTGGCGCGGGCATGGGCATTTGCTTTACGGCAACTGGATTAACCAAATATACCAGACCACCAATTATGATCTGTCTAAAATAGGATCGTAATAAATGTACTGGGTGTTATTTGTTGTTTTACTGGGCGCGTTTGGGTTGTTAACCCTGTTTCGCGCCCAGAAATTCACCCAAAAAGCTGAAACAGATACCCCCCCCATCGGGCAATTTATCAAGGTGGGCGGTCAACGCATTCACTATATAAAACAAGGGTCTGGCCCGGTTTTACTAATGATCCACGGGGCTGGCGGGCATGTAAAAGATTTCACATATGATCATGTCACCCGCTTTGCCAAAGATTTCACTGTCGTAGCCTTTGATCGCCCCGGCCACGGCTACACGCCTCTATTGGGAAAAACCGCCACCTTGGCAGAGCAAGCTGATCTGATCACCAAGGCGGCCACGAAACTGGGCATCACAAATGCCTATATAATGGGCTTTTCATATGGCGGGGCTTTGGCCTTGCATCTGGCGACGCAATACAAAGATTTTGTCAAAGGTCTGGTCTTGATCTCGGCCGTGTCCATGCCCTGGCCTGGCAAAATCAACATCACCTATCGCTTGATGGCCATGCCCTTTATCGGCCCCGCCATGATGGCTTTTGCCACCGCATATTTCGGTGATGCATATTTTCGCGCCACCTACGCCACAGTCTTTGAACCCCATGAAACGCCAAAGGGCTATCTGGATCATGTCGGCGTCAACATGTCTGTGCGCTATCGCCATTTCGTAGAAAATTCCCGACAGTTGCAAAACCTCTACCCGCAGGTACTAGCGCAGTTCGACCACTATAAAGACCTGAAAATCCCGATTGAAATGATCCACGGCACCAGTGACCCAACTGTGCCCCACCACATCCACGCCTGCGAATTTATCAAAATTGTACCGCAAGCCAATCTGGTTTTGATGCAAGATATGGGCCATGGCACACATCAGCTGGCCATTCCTGAGATTGAAAAAGCAGTTGATGCAATGGCGGCTTCCAATGCAGACACCGCTCGCAAAGCCTAGCAACTGTATCAGGCAGCATTGGTCGCCTCAAGCCACAACAAGGCACTAATTCCATTTGCAAAACGCTTGAAGCAAAAAGGCAAACCCCACAAACTTGTTCTCATCGCAATCGCCAGAAAACTCATCACCATCGCCAACACTTTATTGGCTAAAAATGTTGTCTGGGTAGCCCGATAGAGATACAGTTGCTAGCTCATGCCTTGCCAACAAAGCCCCCACCCGCCATATTAACCAAAATGCAGAAGACATCACAGGAAGCATCATGGGCAAGACCAAATATCCCAAACCGTTTGAGGGCGCAATTTCAAAGTTCTTTGAAAAAGACGCGCCTAACAGTGTTCGTAAAGCGATCAATACGGCCCAAAAAAACACCATTCTTGACCCCACCTACCCTTATCAATCCCGTAAAGACCGTGATGAATACGAAGGTTTGCTGGCAGATTTGCAAATCGAGCTTGCCAAAATGCAGTCATGGGCCAAAGAAACAGGTGCCCGCATTGCCGTAGTGTTTGAAGGCCGTGATGCGGCTGGCAAAGGGGGTACCATCAAGCGTTTCCGCGAAAACATGAACCCCCGCGTGGCCCGTGTGGTAGCCTTGTCGAAACCTACCGACAAAGAGCAAAGCGAATGGTATTTCCAACGCTACATCAAACATATGCCCAGTGCCGGTCAAATCGTATTTTTTGACCGTTCATGGTATAATCGCGGTGTTGTTGAACATGTGTTCAGCTTTTGCAACGCCGATCAACGCAAGCATTTCTTCAATCAGGTTAATGATTTCGAGCGGATGTTGGCGGATGACGGTATCATTATTGTGAAACTTTGGCTGAATGTCGGACGCGCTGAACAGCTGCGCCGCTTTTTGGATCGTGAAAGCGATCGTTTGAAACAATGGAAGCTTTCAGGCATTGACGTAAAAGGCCTATATAAATGGGATGAATATACCGCTGCCATCACGGAGACTATGCAAAAATCCCATTCAGCCCATGCCCCTTGGCATGTCATCCGCACAGACGATAAACGCCGCGCACGCATTGCCGCCATCCGCACCGTTCTTTCTGAAATTCCCTATGATAAGAAAGATACCGACGTGGCCTGCCTTGCAGACGGTAACATTTGCGGTGGCCCCGATATGTTAGGGTCAAAATCCTAAATGGCTAGAAAAGGCTACCACCACGGCAACCTGAAACAGGCGTTAATCGAGGCCACGATCAAGCTGATCGAAGAAAAAGGCCCGACAGGATTTACCATTTCAGAGGCCGCTAAACACGCAGGGGTTTCCGCCGCTGCACCCTATCGCCATTTCAAAGGCCGCGAAGACCTGATTGCCGAAGTTGCCAAACAAGGGTTCGAGATGTTTGCCGACCTTCTGGAATATGCCTACAGTAAAGGCGGCAACTCATCCCTTGCTTCCTTAGAAGCCACCGGGCGGGCCTATCTGGCATTTGCCCGCAAACACCCCGGGCATTATATTGCGATGTTTGAAAGTGGGGTGTCGATCAATGCAGACCCTGAGCTTGCAGCCGTGGCAAATCGTGCGATCAATGTATTGGTAAAGGCGGCTGACAACCTGTCTTCTAGCCTGCCGGCAGATAAAAGACCGCCCTCAACGATGGTCAGTCAGCATATCTGGGCACTCAGCCACGGCATTGTGGAATTATACGCGCGTGGAGAACCGGGGGCACGATCCCCCTATACACCTGAGGATTTACTGGAAACGGGGCTAGGTATTTATTTGCGGGGTTTGGGGGTTTTGCCTAAAGATCGCTAAGGAATAATACTTGCCAACATTGAGATCACTTTTTCACCCAATGCAGAAACAAGGGCTGTCGCAATTATGACCGCTACGGCTGTTATTACAACAAAGTCAGCAGTAACCGCACCCTCGGTTTTTTTCAAGAATGCCTTAAGCTGTTCTTTTTTGAACTTATATATCATTACATTTTCACAATCGTTACTTAACGGAAACAATATTACTGCTGAACATGGCTAAAATTTGGCGGATTTAAGAAATTTGAAAAATAATAAGGCAATGCCTTGAACTATGCGCGTGACTTGCTACATATGTTAATGTAAGTAACATTCACATACACACACGAAAGGAAATAAATATGTCATCCCTATCGTCTTGGTTTTCCAACGCGGTCGCATGGCTGGACAAGCATGGTAAAGGTGCCTGGCTTGCCGCTATGATCCTAGGTTTTATCTTTGTCTGGCCCATCGGCCTGGCTATTCTGTTTTTCATGATTTGGAGTAATCGCATGTCCCGTTCATTCTTTGGTTGTTGTTCTTCGCGCAAATCGCGCGACACAACAGGCAACACAGCTTTTGACAGCTATAAACAAGACACCTTAAACCGTCTTGAAGATGAACAATCTGCTTTTCAGGGCTTTTTGCAGCGTCTGCGCGATGCAAAAGACAAGACCGAGTTTGATGATTTCATGAATGATCGCTCAAAAGCAGTGAAAAAAGAGAAAGCACAGGCTTAGCTCCCTCCCCCTCTTGAGCCTGTGCCGCTTCGCCCGCATAATGGGCGAAGCAAATCACTGGAATAACGATGTTAAGTACCCAACATGACTTAAGCGGCCTGCCCGACCCACAGATAGACGCCCAGTTTTATACTGGCGTTGTCTTTAAACGTCTGATTGCATGGCTTATTGATTCCATCATCATCATACTGATTTCAATGGTACTGGTAATGGCCACTCTTGGTGTCGGGGCCTTTGCGTTCCCGCTATTGATGCTAGCTTCAAATATCGGCTACCGTATTTACACCCTTCAACGCAACTCAGCCACCTTGGGTATGCATCTTGCCGGTATTGAGATCAGAAACGGCCAAGGCAACAAACTGACCTTGGAAGAGGCCGCTTGGCACACTGGCATCTACACGCTTGTCGCCATATCGTTTTTTGCCCTGATCATTTCCATGATCATGATGCTGCTAAATGAACGCGGCCAAGGTATTCACGATTATTTCGTCGGTACCACCGCAATAAACCGCCCCAAACCGTCATAATTTCGCCGCCTTGCCCGAATAACATTCTGCTGGTACGCTTAAAGTAATTAGTAACGGTAGTAGTGTAATGCGACATTCTTTGCCTTTGGCAACCCAGTTTTATGTAACCGCCAGCCAGCCTTGCCCCTATCTGGACGGCAAGATAGAACGCAAACTGTTTGCGGGCCTGCAAGGTGATCATGCGAATGCCTTGAACAACGCGCTTTCAAAGCAGGGTTTTCGCCGCTCGCAGAATGTTTTGTACCGCCCGTCTTGCACAGATTGCAGTGCCTGCATGTCCGCGCGCATCCGTGTGGCAGACTTCAAACCGACAAAATCGCAAAAGCGTGTTTTGCGTAAAAATGCGCATCTGTTGCGTGATGCATCCGCCCCTTGGGCCACAGAACATCAGTATGAATTGTTTTCACGTTATCTGAAAACACGCCACGCCGATGGCGGCATGGCCGATATGGACATGTTTGAATTTGCCGCAATGATAGAAGAAACCCCCGTGCGCAGCCGCGTGATTGAATATTCCACGGCACACACGCTTTATGAACGCACAGAACTGACAGCCGTGTGCCTGACCGACTTGATGGATGACGGCCTGTCACTGGTTTATTCGTTCTTTGACCCCGACCTGCAAAAAAACAGCCTTGGCACCTATATGATTCTGGATCATATCCAGATCGCCAAAGATGCAGGCCTGCCTTATGTCTACTTGGGCTATTGGGTGCCAGGCAGCCCCAAAATGGGATATAAAGCGAATTTTACCGGGCTGGAAGTATTTACCATGGGCAAGTGGGTGCCCTTGGATAAGCCCGAAGATTTCAAGCTGGATGCTGAAAACAATAAATCCGCCCCCATTCCCGAACAGGTGGCCGCGATCAGATTACCTGATGTTCTGCGCGTTGACAAACCTGTTTAGTTCCAAATATTACCCATATAAGTAATTAAATTACCTACAAGCTAAAATATCGTACTTTAATTACCACAATTTTCACTTTTTCGGAACAAAAAACCTTTATTGTGCCTTGACCTTCCCGTCTGGCACGATAATCTGTACCCCATGATAAATACAGTTCATATTGTGGTCCTTGTGGCACCGCGCACGGCGCGAAAACGGTAATCCCCCGTTTTCGTTGAAGTGCGCCCCCGACATTCGGGGGTTTTTTTATGACTGAAATAAATGGAGAAAGAACATGAGCCGTCAAATGACCGGTGCAGACATTGTAATACAAGCCTTGAAAGATCAGGGCGTTGATACCGTCTTTGGCTATCCGGGCGGTGCTGTGCTACCGATTTATGATGCCATCTTTCAACAAAACGACATCCGCCACATTCTGGTGCGCCATGAACAAGGGGCGACCCACGCCGCCGAAGGCTATGCGCGTTCCACCGGCAAACCCGGCGTTGTTCTGGTAACCTCCGGCCCCGGGGCCACCAATGCCGTGACCGGCATGACCGACGCGCTGATGGACAGCATCCCGATGATTGTTCTGTCAGGTCAAGTGCCCAGTTTCATGATCGGTTCCGATGCGTTTCAAGAAGCTGACACCGTTGGCATCACGCGGCCTTGCACCAAACATAACTGGTTGGTGAAAGATACCGACAAACTGGCCAGCACGATCCATGAAGCCTTTCACGTGGCCACCAGTGGTCGGCCCGGCCCGGTTCTAGTCGACATTCCCAAGGATATACAATTTGCCAAAGGTAAGTATGTAGGGCCGAAAAAAGCTGATCTGGGCCATTACAAGCCACAGGTCAAAGGCGATATAGAAGCCATCACCGCCCTTGTTGAATTGATCGAAAAAGCTGAAAAACCGTTGTTTTACACCGGCGGCGGTGTGATTAATTCCGGCAAAGGTGCCAGCCAGCTACTGCGCGAACTGGTCAAAGGCACCAACTTCCCGATCACCTCTACCTTGATGGGCTTGGGTGCCTACCCTGCGTCCGGCGATAACTGGTTGGGCATGTTGGGCATGCACGGCACATATGAAGCCAATCTTGCGACCCACGGTTGTGACCTGCTGGTCTGTGTGGGGGCGCGATTTGATGACCGTATCACTGGCCGGCTTGATGCCTTCAGCCCGAATTCCAAAAAAGCCCACATTGATATTGACCCGTCATCCATCAACAAAGTGATCCATGTGGATGTGCCGATTATCGGCGACATTGGCCATGTTCTGGAAGACTTGTTGAAAATCTGGAAATCGCGGGGCCGTAAAACCAAGGCCGCCGAGATCAAGAAATGGCACGCGCAAATTGATGAATGGCGTGCGGTGGAGTGCCTGTCTTACAAAAACTCGGACACCGTCATTAAGCCGCAATATGCACTGCAACGGCTGGAAGCCCTGACCAAGGGTATGGATCGTTATATCACCACCGAAGTGGGCCAACACCAGATGTGGGCCGCACAATACTTGGGTTTTGAAGAGCCTAACCGTTGGATGACATCGGGGGGCTTGGGTACGATGGGCTACGGTCTGCCTGCGTCCGTTGGCGCACAGATCGCCCACCCTGACAGCTTGGTGATCAATGTGGCAGGTGACGCCAGCTGGTTGATGAACATGCAAGAAATGGGCACCGCCGTGCAGTACCGCGCCCCCGTGAAGCAGATGATTTTGAACAATGAACGTCTGGGCATGGTGCGCCAATGGCAAGAATTGCTGCACGGCGAACGCTATTCCCACACTTGGTCAGAGGCCCTGCCCGATTTCGTTAAATTAGCCGAAGCCTTTGGCGGCAAAGGCATTCGCTGTTCTGATCCTGCGGATCTTGATGATGCGATCATGGAAATGATCAATTATGACGGGCCGGTGATTTTTGATTGTCTGGTTGAAAAGCATGAAAACTGCTTTCCGATGATCCCGTCGGGCAAAGCCCATAATGAAATGCTGATGGGTGAGGCCGACACACAAAATGCGATTGATGATAGCGGTGCTGTTCTGGTTTAGAACACCCCTGTTCGAAAGAAAAAGGAATATCAGATGAATGCTGTAAAACTTAAAAAAGGGGCGTCCAGCCACAGTGCTTATGACCTCAAAAGCTTTCTGGGTGACGTGGAAGAAACCCACACGCTGGCAGTTCTGGTCGATAATGAAGCGGGCGTTCTGGCCCGTGTGATCGGGCTGTTTTCAGGGCGCGGTTACAACATCGAAAGCCTGACCGTGGCCGAGGTGGATCATGAAGGCAGCCGGTCGCGCATCACCATTGTAACCACAGGCACGCCTTCTATCATTGTACAGATCAAAGCCCAGCTTGCCCGCATGGTGCCGGTCTATGCCGTGAATGATTTGACCGTTGAAGGCCCGTCTGTGGAACGCGAACTAGCATTGCTCAAAGTCACAGGCACCGGTGAAAAACGGGTGGAAGCCCTGCGCACCGCTGAAATTTTTCGCGCCCGCGTGGTAGACAGCACCTTGGAAAGCTTTGTGTTCGAGTTGACAGGCACACCTGAAAAAATTGATGCCTTCGCCGATATGATGCGCCCCTTGGGCCTGCATGATGTGGCCCGCACAGGTGTGGCCGCGATTGCACGCGGCACGTAACTATTCGGCTAAATGATCAATAAATGCGCGCAACACTGCGCGCATATTTTTCTTTTCAGGATAAACCACATGAATATCGGTTTTAACCTGATCATAATCCGCCAAAACCTGCACCAGATCACCGTTTTTTAACGATTTACCTGCAATAAAATCAGGCAGGTACGCAATTCCGTGATGCCGCAAAGCCAGCCCCATCTGGTGCATGCCGTTATTAGCAGAAAACCGCCCCCGCACCCTTTTTCGCAGTTCCACCCCGTCTTTGTAAAATACCCATTCACTGCCAGTGATGGCATTGGAATACAGCAGGCATTGATGATGGGCCAAGTCATCCATATCTTTTGGCGTCCCGTTTTGGGTCAGATACTCAGGCGACGCACAGCAAACCATCTGCATTTCCCCGATCTTGCGGGCATATAGGGTCGAGTCCGACAATTTACCAATGCGCACAGCGGCATCAAACCCGCCCGCGATTAAATCAACAAAGCCATCAGATAAATCCAGCGTCATCTGCATATCGGGGTAAGCACACGCAAAACTTTCCAGCTTTGGCAGCAGAACGGCTTTACAATAATTAATTGGTAAAGAAACTTTTAAATGCCCCCCAACAACTGTCGCATCCGCCTTAGCCGCCTGATTTGCGTCTTCCAACATAGATACAATATCCAGACAACTTTGGTAATAGGTCAGCCCCGCTTGGGTTGGTACCACAGAGCGCGTGGTGCGGTTGACCAGTTGCGCTGACAGGTCGGTTTCCAGTTCAGACATACGGCGCGAACACACGGATTTTGCCACCCCCAAACGGTTGGCCGCTGCGGTAAAGCTTTTCTCTTCAACCACGGCAATGAAGGCTTTTAAGTGAACGATATCCATGTTGGCTCCTGTACTGGATAAACATAAGGTGAGATTGCCAAAAGGTACAATATCGAAGTTGCCTTTTTTCGCATTTCCCCCTTAACTCTGGTTAAATCGAAAAAGGATCAATGAGATGTCAGAATACCAACTTTATTGCATGGCCGAGTCTGGAAACGCCTATAAAGCCGCTTTAGCACTGGAATTGGCGGGGTGTGATTGGAAGCCAGTATTTGTGGATTTCTTCGGTGGCGAGGCCCGCTCGGACGCATTCAGAAAAATTAACGAAATGGGCGAAGTGCCTGTTTTGGTACATGGCGACGTAAAAATCACCCAATCAGGGGTCATTCAGGATTATATCACCGAACAAACTGGTAAATTCGGCGGTAAAACTGCCCAAGAACGCCGTGAGGTTCTGCGTTGGATATTATGGGACAATCACAAACTTTCATCGCAAGCAGGCATGTTACGCTTCCTGATGAATTTCCTGCCCGAAGATAAACGCCCCACAGCGGTTTTCCCCTTTGTAGCAGGCCGTCTGCAAGCCGCATATGCGGTATTGGACGCACATCTTAAGGGCCGCGAATGGATCGCCGCAGACCACCCGACAATGGCGGATTTTTCCTGTTGCGGATACCTGTATTACCCCGAACCCTTTGGCTTTGATCGCAAAGACTGGCCA
>JAESRV010000016.1 GCA_016764475.1 Amylibacter sp. | reverse complement strand
GATATCGAATCATTAAATTTTATTCCAAGTGCTGGAGATGAAATTACCGCAAACACGCGGCGGATATCTGAAATGACAACGGCAGCGCAGATAATTGCGGCCAAGCTGCACGAGGCGGGTTGCCGCCATGCTTTTGGCATGCCGGGCGGCGAGGTTTTGCTGCTGATGCAGGCGATGCATGAGGCTGGCATTGAGTTCACCCTTTGCAAGCACGAGAATAATGCTGGCTATTTGGCTGAGGGCAGTTACCACGCCACCGGTGCGCCGGGCATTTTGCTCACGACTATCGGGCCGGGGCTGGCGAATGGTCTGAATTCGGTCGCCAACGCTTACCAGGAGCAGGTGCCGCTGATCGTGCTTTCGGGCTGTGTGGATGAAGATGAAGCACTGACCTATACCCATCAAGTGATGGATCACAGGTCGGTTTTTACGTCTATTACCAAGGCCACATTTACCCTGACGGCAAACGGGGCTGATGCCGTTGCAGATAAAGCTGTTGCTATCGCGATGGAAGGCCGTCCCGGCCCCGTGTTTATCGACGTGCCGATTTCAGTGGCCGATACACAGGCAGCACCTACACATTTGCGCCGCCGTGCGCCGGCCAGCAAAGTAGCCCCCGCAGAAGGGGCTGATCTGGAACTGGCACGTGGCTGGCTATCATCCGCCAAACGCCCGTTGATGATCGCAGGGGTGGACGCGATGAATGATAATGCAGGCAAAGAAATTCAGGCGTTTTGTGAACGCTATAATGTGCCGTTGATCACGACCTATAAAGCCAAGGGGATCATACCTGAAAACCATCCGCTTGCGCTGGGCGGTGCCGGGCTTTCGCCTTTGGCGGATAAAACGCTATTACCGCTTGTGGAAAGTGCCGATCTGATTATTTGCGCGGGTTATGACCCGATAGAAATGCGCACAGGCTGGCGCGATATTTGGGATGCTGCATCGGTGAATGTGATTGATATAACCGCTGAGCCGAACCACCATTATATGCATCAGGCAACGCTGAACTTTATCGCTGATACCGGTGCCAGCTTGCGGGCCATAGGCACTGTGATGCCATCGGAAACTTGGGCGGGTGGCCAGATTGAAGCGGCTCGGGAAGCCCTGCAAAAAGCCTTTCCTAGGGATGAAGAATGGGGCCCTGCGGCAATCATTGATGAGTGTCGTCAATGCCTGCCTGAAAATACATTGGCCACGGCGGATAGCGGGGCGCACCGTATTTTACTGTCACAAATGTGGACATGTTATGAACCGCGCGGGCTGGTACAATCGACGGCCCTTTGTACAATGGGTTGTGCCGTACCTATGGCGATGGGGGTGAAACTGGCCTCTCCTGATCGACCTGTAATTTCATTTTCGGGGGACGCCGGATTTTTGATGGTCGCAGGTGAATTGGCCACCGCGATTGAGCAGGAATTGAAACCGATCTTTTTGGTCTTTGTCGACGCTAGCCTGTCGCTGATAGAGCTGAAACAACGCCAACGACAAATGCAAAACCATGCGGTTGACTTCGGGCTGCATGATTATGCGGCAATCGCACGTGCCTTTGGTGGGCAAGGCTATGAAGTGGCCACGCGTGATGAGTTACGTTCGGCGCTTGAACAAGCGCAGAATGCAGATACGTTCACATTGATAGCTGCCACGATTCCCCGTGGGGCGTATGATGGGCGCTTATAAATAGGATTTGAAATATGGCTGGAGCATTGGATGGATTGGTCGTTCTTGACCTGTCGCGTATTTTAGCGGGGCCGACGGCCACACAGATGCTGGGTGATTTGGGGGCGACAATTTTAAAGATCGAAAACCCGAAATCAGGCGGCGATGATACCCGTGCGTGGGGGCCGAATTATGCGGTTGATAAGGATGGTAATAATACTGATCTAAGCGCCTATTTCATGTGCGCCAACCGCAACAAAAAATCCATTGCGGTGGATATAGCCACCCCTGAAGGTCAGGATATTATCCGCAAACTGGCGGCGCGCGCCGATATTGTAGTTGAAAACTTCAAACCGGGCGGGCTGGCAAAGTACGGGCTGGATTATGAAACGATTTTGAAAGCGCACCCTGAACTGGTTTATTGCTCTATCTCGGGCTTTGGTCAAACCGGGCCGAATTCTAGTAAGCCCGGCTATGATCTGATGGCCCAAGGCTATGGCGGGATCATGAGCGTCACAGGGGATGTAGATGGGCCACCGATGAAAGTGGGCGTTGGCATTGCAGATGTGATGTGCGGTATGTACGCCACCATCGGTATTCTGGCGGCTTTACGCCACCGCGAACGCACTGGCGAAGGCCAGCATATTGATGTGGCTTTGGTCGATACGCAAATGGCGTGGCTGATTAACGAAGGCACAAATTTTTTGACTTCGGGAAAAGTGCCTGCGCGCCACGGCAATGGCCACCCGAACATTGTGCCTTACAGCGTGTTTAATGCGGCCGACGGCCACGTGATTGTGGCGGTTGGCAATGATGCGCAGTTCAAGCGGTTTTGTGACTTTATCAACCTCCCGGAATTGGCGGATGATCCAAACTATATCACAAATGGCGCCCGCATTGAAAACCGTACTGCCCTGACAGAGATCATAAATGCTGCCCTTTTGCAGATTAAAACGGCAGATATTATCGCGGGGCTGGAAGCCGTTAAAGTACCCGTTGGCCCGATCAATAATATTGAAGCGGCATTGCATTCGGATCAGGCAAAAGCGCGTGATATGGTGATTAAGGTGGCGCGTGAAGATATTGGTAACGGTTCCGTGTCTTTGCTTGGAAACCCTTTGAACCTGTCGCGCACGCCTGTAACCTATCGCAGTGCTCCGCCGCGCTTTGGACAAGATACAGATGAGGTTCTGGCGGAATATATTGATGACCCTAAATAAGGAAACTTAAATATGTACCGCTTTTTGATTTTAATCACATTGATTTTTGCGCCACTCACGGCAAATGCACAATCTGTGGCCCCGCGTGATGGCTGGCAAGTTTTCCCGACAAGTTATAGCTATGGCAAGCTGGTGAAACGCACGCGTTCCGCCATCAGCAAAGCACCGATCAAAGTTGTTACACAAGCCAGTGCAACCGTTGGGGCGAAAAGTCAGGGGATTAAAATTCCGGGCAATATCGTTCTTGGGGTTTACCGTAATGATTACGCCCGCCGTATGCTGGC
Organism: Amylibacter sp.; assembly: GCA_016764475.1. GTDB lineage: Bacteria > Pseudomonadota > Alphaproteobacteria > Rhodobacterales > Rhodobacteraceae > Amylibacter. The sequence goes on along the minus strand of JAESRV010000016.1, from coordinate 17,570 downwards.
GGCCTCTGTGGCGGCGGGCATTGAAGCACCCATTCGGCTTTATGTTACAGAAAACGACGATAAAACCGCAACGCTTTCTTATAAAACACCCTCTGCGGTGTTTGCGCCTTACATGAATGAGGGCGGTGCCAAGCTGGATGAATTGGCCAAAGAACTTGATGCTGTGCTGTTGGGTATAGCTATAAAAGCGGCCTCAGCCCCTTAAAAGTTACACAGTGTTTTTAAAGACACTCCTATCCAGGGTTTGATTTTTGACGCATTTAGTCAAATCGCCGTTATCTGGGGTTACAGTGTATTCTTATTCAAACGCATAAGGCCTATATAATCAAATAGGTAATTTAGTGTTAATAAGGGAATGCCATATGTTGACTGATATCTTTGGTAGCGATGTTTCGCTGGAAACACCTGCAGCTGTTGATAGCTGGAATAAGATGCAACTGGGATTTCTGGCGCACGCAGCCGTGACACCCACACATTTGATGGATGTTTTAAAACGCGAACCCAACTTTGCGCTGGGCCATGCGGCCAAGGGCCTGTTCTATATGATGCTTGGGCGCAAAGAGCTGGTGCAAACGGCTGTWGAGGCYGAAGCGGCGGCGCGTTCSGCCMTKGRMAAYGTAACAACTACTTTGCGTGAACGYCATTTTGTSGATGCCCTWACAYTKTGGYTKGCAGGTAARCCGCGCGCGGCGCGYGAYCGTATTGAAGGTRTTTTACAACAGCACCCRCAAGATAGYCTGGCGATGAAAGTATCRCAYGCGATCTCATTTATTCTGGGYGAYRYAAAWRYCATGCGTTCTTCGGTWGAASRGGTRTTGCCCGCYTATGATGAAAGCCATGCKGGCCAYGGRTATTTACTGGGCTGTCAYGCRTTYACRYTGGAAGARACMGGYGAATAYAGCCAAGCTGAAATYGMRGGCCGTAAAGGTATGCTKAAGGYYSCSGATGAYGCKTGGGGCYTACATGCKRTKGCGCATGTTTATGAYATGACRKGYAAYGCAAARGCKGGTYTGGAATGGCTGGATGGCCGTGAAGAAGCTTGGGCGCATTGCAACAATTTTCGCTATCAYGTTTGGTGGCACAARGCMCTGATGTATCTGGATCAGGGCGACATTGAACAGGTGTTGTGCTTGTATGATACCGAGGTGCGTAAAGATCAAACYGATGATTAYCGCGATATTTCCAATGGCACRTCTTTGCTWAGCCGGTTGGAACTGGAAGGYRTTGATGTGGGTRATCGYTGGGAAGAGYTGGCTGATTTTTCTGAAAAACGTACGCAAGATGGCTGCCTGATCTTTGCTGATCTGCACTACATGTTGGCCCTTGTCGGTGATAATCGGGGTGATGCGGTCAAAAGCCTGATGGCGCGAATGCATAAGGATGCTGAACGTAACAAAACGGATGTAGAGCAGGTTATGGCTGATCCGGGTTTAGCCGCCGCCGAAGGGCTGGAAGCATTTGGGGATGCGAATTATGAAAAAGCTTTTGCAAATCTTGTAAAAGCACGCGGCACAATGCAAATGGCAGGTGGCAGTCATGCACAGCGCGATGTGTTTGAACGGCTGACGATTGACGCGGGCATTCGAGCAGGCCTCCTGAATGAGGCCGAGGCGATTTTGAATGAACGCAAAGCCAAACGGGGTGGTGCCGAGGATCAATACGCATCTGTTCGCTATGAAATGATATCTGGTGCGCGCGGCCAAAATACAGCATCTCTGCAATTACCCGCTGAATAATTCGGCACCGCGTTTCTTGATCTTGGGAGTATCATGAATGAGTTCGATCACAACAGATCCTGTCTCTGCCCAACTGGCAGCAGCAACGCCGCAAACAGTGGCCGCGACTGTGCGCGACCCACGGTTGGATTTTTACCGCGGCATGGCGATGTTCATCATTCTGTTTGCCCACACGCCCGGTAATTTCTTTACCAGTTGGATCCCCGCGCGCTGGGGATTTTCGGACGCAACAGAAATGTTTGTTTTTTGTTCGGGCATGGCATCCGCCATTGCCTTTGGCCGCACCTTTGACCGGGTTGGCTGGACGCTGGGCACTGCCCGCGTTGGCTACCGCGTTTGGCAGGTTTATTGGGCCCATATTGCGATGTTTTTTGCCATTGCCACGATGGTGGCGTTTTGGGATGGCACAGGGTTGTTTGAAAAAAATTATGTCAACAGTCTGAACTTGGGTCATTACTTTAAAAATACCGCCGAAAATATGGTGGGCATATTCACCCTGACATATGTACCGAACTATTTCGACATTCTGCCGATGTATCTGGTGATCTTGGCGATGATGCCGTTTGTTATGGCGGTGTCACGGGTTCACATAGGGTTGGTCGCGGTGCTGGTTGCCGTGGTTTGGTTTTTTGCACAACGTTTGTTGTTAAAAGAACTGGGTAACCCTGAATTGGCCCTGAACTTGCCGGCAGAGCCGTGGTCAAATCGGCGTTGGTTCTTTAACCCTTTCGGTTGGCAACTGGTATTTTTCACAGGCTTTGCCTTTATGCGTGGCTGGATACCTGCCCCGCCTGTGGCAACATGGTTAATCGCTTTGGCGGCGGTTATTGTGATCGCCAACATACCGCTTTCCAGTATCGGCATCCGTGCAGTCAGCCGCGAATGGTTTGGTGCATTTGAAAGCAACTGGGTTATTGAATGGCGGGTTGAACATAAATGGATGATCAACAAATCAGATTTTGGCTTCCTGCGCTATGTGCATTTTCTGTCACTGGCCTATCTGGGTTGGGTCGTTGCGGGCGTTGGTGGTAAACGGTTGTTGGCCACGGGGCAAACACGGGCATCAAGGGCTTGGGCCTTTGTGGTCAAGGTTATGATGAAGGTAGGGCAGCAATCACTGGCAGTGTTCGTGTTCTCAATGGTATTTGCGCGTTTCAGTGGAATGTTGCTGGATCAGATCGGGCGTTCAACCTTTAAGACGACAATGGTTAATTTTCTTGGTATGGCTGCAATCATAGCGGTAGCTTACTTTGTCGCTTGGATCAAAAAGCATCCATGGCGTGCGGTGAAGGTTTAATGGATGCATAGACGCGGTTTTCTAACAGCATTGGCAAGTTTTGCGGCCCTAGGATCGGGTTCTGCAAAAGCTGGGCCGTTGATACTGGATGAAAAACCGTTTTCCACAGGCGACTTGATCGAACAGGCACGCCAAATGGCTGGCCGTTCATATACCCCGCGTAAAATGGTGCCGGGCGAGTGGCAAGATTTAAGCTACGACCAGTATAAATCGATCTGGTTCAATACCAGCAAAGCTTTATGGCGGGGTACCGACAGCCCCTATCAGGTAGATTTCTTTCATCCGGGGCTATATTTTACACAACCGGTTCAGATCAGTATTGTTGAGGGCGGCATGGCCAAGCGGCTTGGCTTTGATTTTGCACTGTTTGATAAAACCGACAAAGTACCTGATCTGCCAATAGATGACAGTCTGGGGTTTTCCGGTTTTCGTTTACGCGCCGAGTTGGAAAAGCCTGAAATTTTCCAGGAATTTATGGTGATGCAAGGTGCCAGCTATTTTCGCGCCATTGCCAAGGGTCAGCATTACGGCCTGTCCGCACGCGGGCTTGCGGTAAATACGGCTGATCCCGAAGGCGAAGAGTTTCCGGATTTCACCCAATTCTGGATAGAACGCCCCGCCGCAGATGACAGCGGCATTGTTATTCACGCGCTGTTGGACGGCCCTTCCGTAACAGGGCTTTACAGCTTTGTGGTGACCCCCGGCATCCCCACGGTGATGGATGTATCGGCGCATATTTTTACGCGTGTTGAACTGGATCATATCGGTATTGGCCCGCTAACCAGCATGTTCTTGTTTGATGAAACCAACCGCTCTAGGTTTGATGATTTTCGTCCAGCGGTACACGATTCAGATGGCCTGATGATACGCAATGGTGCGGGTGAAACCCTATGGCGCCCGCTTGCAAACCCCAAGAAACTGCAGGTTAGCAGTTTTGTCGATGAGACCCCCAAAGGCTTTGGCCTGATGCAACGGCCCAAGAATTTTTCAGACTATGCCGATCTTGAAGCGGCCTATCATAAACGGCCGGGTCTTTGGGTTGAACCGGGTGAAAACTGGGGCAAAGGTGCCGTCACTTTGGTGGAAATTCCGGCAGATCGTGAAATTTATGATAACATCGTGGCCTATTGGCGTCCGCGCACACCGATCCCCAAAGGCGGTGAACATCAGTTCACATATCGGCTGTTCTGGGGCGGTGAACCTGCAATGACCAAGCCGATCACGCGGGTAATAAACACCCGCATGGGCAAGCGTTTCAGCGGTGGCTATATCGCCACGGTTGATTTTGCCGATCACGCGATTATCCCCGAAGACCTAAGCACCATCACCCGCCATATTCGGTCTACACGCGGTTCAGTCAGTGACGGTATTTTGCAAAGAAACCCGGAAACGGGCGGGGTGCGCTTGGCCTTTACCTTTGATCCTGAAGGGGGGGATGCAATGGAAATCCGGGCGCAGTTGATGATGGACGGGCAGAATGTTTCCGAGGTTTGGCTATATCGGTGGACTCTGTGATGAACGATATGTCGCCACAGCCCTTTAACCCGCAAAACTGGATGCCCGCGCACAAACCCATTGGGATGCCGACGCAAGATTTTCGCAACCCATATCGGGATAGGGATGCACCGAACTGGCAGAAACGCTCGTATAACTGGGCGTCGCGTTTGTTTACCTTCGGTGCGGCTTTGTTAACAACTGGATTGTTACTGGCAGCTTTTACCGACTGGCTTTCCACAGGTGGGTTTGGTGCGCTTGAATATTTCTTGATCCTGATGGTTGGGTTAACCTTCTTTTGGATTTCCCTGTCGGTCAGCACCGCCACTGTGGGCATTGCCAGTTTCTGGTTGCAGCAGCGAAAACCGCAACAAGTGATGCCCCCCTCCACGGCACTGGATGTAGCCCTGTTGGTGCCGATCTATAATGAAAACCCATCGGATGTTTTCGGCAATGCGGCCGCGATGCTGGAAGATCTGCGCGCGGCAAAAAGCAAACACAGGTTTTCGCTGTTTATTCTAAGTGATACCCAAGACCCTGAAATAGCTGATCAGGAAATGCGTGCGATGATGATCATGCGCAATGCGCAAGAAGATGTGCAGATTTATTATCGCCGCCGCCGGCAAAATACAGATCGCAAGACCGGTAATATTACCGACTGGATCGAAGGGTGGGGTGGCGGTTATAAAGCGATGCTGGTTCTGGACGCGGATAGTTTGATGAGCAGTAAGGCTATTATCACGTTGGCTGATGAGCTGTCGAATGACCCGTCTGCGGGGCTGATCCAATCCTGCCCGAAACTGTTCGGAGCCCAAACCTTGTTTGCCCGTATGCAACAGTTTTCTAACGTAACGTACGGTTGGCCAATGGCCGAAGGGTTGGCACTTTGGTCTAATCGTGAAGGTAATTATTGGGGCCATAACGCGATTATTCGCACAGCAGCTTTTGCATCTTGCGCAGGCTTGCCGCGCGTAAAAGACAGATTGATCCTGTCGCATGACTTTGTTGAGGCCAGCTTGCTGCGCCGTGCTGGCTGGGCCGTGCGTTTCATGCCGCGTATTGAGGGTAGTTACGAAGAAACGCCCGCAACATTGATCGACTATGTTCTGCGCGATCGTCGCTGGTGTCAGGGCAACCTGCAACACTTGCGTATCATGTCTGCGGCGGGCCTTCATGCGGTATCGCGGTTTCATCTGCTTCATGGCGCAATCAGTTATTTGCTGTCGCCCGCGTGGTTTATTTTGCTGATGATCTGGGCGTTGATCAGCAATGGCCAAGGCAGCAATGTGATCAGCTATTTCAGTGATGCCAGTCCGAAAATGCCGATTTGGCCACATATCAGTACGGTTAGCAGTATGCTGATACTGCTGTTTATGTACGGCATGTTGCTGGCACCCAAAGTGATCGGTGCGGCTGTGATGTGGGCCTCACCTGATATGCGCCGTGATTATGGTGGCAGCGGGCAGTTTGCAGCATCTTTTGCGCTGGAAGTGCTGACCTCTTTTGCCTATGCGCCGGTCCTGATGATCCAGCAAACCATTGCGGTTTTGCGCAGTCTTGTAGGCATCCATGAAAACTGGGAACCGCAAATGCGCCGTGGCGGCAAATACACGATCAGTACATTGATCAAGTTTCATATTGTAGAACAGGTGTTCGGTTTTGCCCTAGTGTTCGGCATGATGGCGGGCATTGTGTCACTTTGGCTATTGCCAATAGCGATCAGCCTGTCAGGGGCAGTGTTTCTGTCTGCCATAAGCGGGGTCAATCTGGTGGGTAAAAGCTGGGGTCGCCGTCAGCTTGGCACACCCGATGAGGTTAGAGTGCCGCGCGTGATTGCACTTTCAAGCCGGTACCGTGCCGAAATGCGTGAAGCGCTTGACGTAAGGATCGCGGCTGAGTGAATTTTATTTTTGCACAACTGTTTCAGGTAGATTTTCATACCAGTCCAACACCATGTCAGCCCAGCCCTTGGGAACCGTATGACCGCCCGGAAACAATGCAAACTCAAGGGCACTACCCCGAGCACAGCTTTGCCATTTCCGGCGCATAAAGCTACCTTTTCGTGAGATTTTATCGGGGCGCGGTTGTGCGCATAGATTTGTTTTTCGCCATAGATCAAGCGCATAAAACACATCGCCTTGAATGAAGCGTTCATTTATATGGCGGCCTTCAAGCGGGACAACCGTGTCAGACCATCCGTGTGTATGAAACAACTTAACCGGTGCAGTACATTTTGTGGGGTGTGGTCGCCAGAAGCTGCCGCTGACGGGGGCAAAAGCGGTGAAGTTTTCAGGATTATTGCAAGCCACATAAGACACCATTGAGCCGCCAATGGAAAACCCTGCCAACAGAACCTGTTTGGGGTTTAGACCAAAGCGTTTCACCGCGTCATCAAAGACCTGTTTGAAAAAGGCAGCTTCATTGCGGCCACGGTCATAGCTGGGATGAAAATTCCAACTGCTGGCCCGCGCCCCTTTGGGTTTAATCGCGTTGGGCGCGATCAGGGCATAGCCGCGTTTCAGGATTGGGTCTGCAATCTTTTTGCTGCGAATGGTACCTTTACCGCTACCACCATAGCCATGCAGAAAAATGACAACAGGGGTTTGTGTATTATAGCCTTCTGGCAACCTGATATTGTAAGTGCCAGAAGCAATTTCGCAAGGGCCGGATGTGCCCGCGCAATCTGCCAATGCAGGGCCTGACAATGCTAGCGTTGCTAAGGCAATCTTTAGCATTTCTGCCGCCTTATGATTTGTTCAATGGCAGTTTGCGTTTAATCCAGCCTGGTCCAACCCTTGACCCCAACATGCCTTCGGGCACATCAATGATGTTGGTAAAACCCGCCTTGATCAATCGTTGGCTTGTGCGGTTTGACCGCATGCCGTGCGCGCAAATCAAGGCCACAGGTTTTGAACGGTCGCCCCCCAGCATCTGATCCAGAACAGCCACGAAATCTTTGCGGCGCAAATCAAGCCGGTGCGCCCCTTGCCCACTACCGGTTTTGCGCCACTCATCAGGACGACGAATATCAAGCAGAGTAATCTGACCCGATTGGGCCAGTTTATAGGCCGTTGGTGGATCAATCGCAGGTAAACCGTTTGCCTGAGCCCATGCGCTGGAACTGGCTGATAAGGCCAGCGCGCCACCAAGAAATAACCGACGTGTCAGTTGTGGATTTTTTGTCAACATTGGAACGTATCCTATCGTTAATTCTGAACCTGTTTTATCCCTGTTATCTTAAATAGTACAATATTATGCAAAATGCAGGCCTCATCACGTAATATTTATCGTTGTAGGATAAATTTTCGCATTCCTAGCAAAAATTATTTTACCTTTCGCGCAAGATATATAGAAGTACATTTAACAAATCGAAAAGCGGGGCGGGGTTTGCACATAAGTTACCTAAAGAAGACGGGCATGTATTTACTTGCTTCACTCTTCGTATCGTCGGCACTATCCACAACAGCGATGTCAGCCGGTAAATTCAAATCCCCCGATATTCTGGTTTTAGGCGACTCTCAGTTCACCTTTGGCTCAGGGCCTTCTTTTTTGGATTTTTTCCAGAATATCAAATCGAAATGTAACCCCAATCAAGGCCAAAGCCGCGATCTTGAAAAACTGGGCAATATGTCTGTTGCAGTTATTGGCGTGCGTTCATCGTCGCTGCCATCCTGGACTGCGCGTAGTAAAAAAGGCAAAGGCGCGGTTTGCGATGTGGACCAGAAATGGAAAGTAAATGCCGGGTCTTATGGCACAGTGAACAAGACCAAGAATATCTATATCCAGATCGGCAAAGGGCCGCAGTATCAGTTCTGCAAGAAAAAACTGTCACCTTTTGAAGCCATGTTCAAAGATAAATACTATGATCCAAAGCTGCTTGTAATGTCATTTCTGGGTAACTCTTCATCTGGCTGGGCCAAGAACCCGACGATGGCTTTGAATGATGTGCAAAAAACCATGGCTCAGATACCTGACGATATGCCCTGTATCTTCATAACGTCAGCCCCGTCTTATAAGAAAAAGACTAATGATATGCGGGTGCGCGCACAAGAGAACCTGAAGCAGGCGTTTCAGAAAAGCGGTAGCCGCTGTACCTTTGTAGAGGGTTTAACCCCGCAAACCATTGCGGCGAACCTTGGTGTTAAAAACCATTTTAGGCGCAAGAAATCAGGTGCGGTAAAAGACCCGTATCACCCCAATAAGCGGGCTGCCAAAAAGTTCTTTGAAATCGAAAAGAACGCAATATGCAAAGCAATTTTTGCACAGATTAAATGATTTATTTCCCGTAGCCGCCAGCGGTTGGCGTAATAACCGTCACCGCCTCACCCGCTTTCAGTTGGGTTTGTGCACAACCTGCCAACTCTTCAGATGTGCCATCAAGCCGCCTGATAAACGTCTGGCCCATTTCACCTGAACCGCCACCGTCCAAGCCTTCGGGCGGGCGGGTGCGATGCGATGATAATATTGCCATTTCCATATCTTCCAGAAACCGTACCGTCCGTTTGGTGCCGTCACCGGCTGACCATTTGCCCTTACCACCCGATGCTTTGCGGATGAAGAACTCTTCTAGCAGAACAGGATAGCGGAATTCTAGAATTTCGGGGTCAGTCATGCTGGAATTGGTCATGTGAACCTGCACCGCATCGGTGCCGTTATAGCCATCACCCGCAGGCGAGCCTGAACAGATGGTTTCATAATACTGGTATACGTCATTGCCAAAGGTGAAATTGTTCATGGTGCCTTGTGAATTGGCCATTGCCCCCAAAGCACCAAACAGCGTGTTGGTAACATGTTGCGAGGTTTCGACATTGCCTGCAACAACAGCGGCAGGGTAGCTGGGCCTAAGCATACAATCATCGGGGATAATGATATTGATCGGGCGCAAACACCCCGCGTTGATCGGGATGTTGCCCTGCACCATCATGCGGAAACAATACAGCACAGCGGCGCGTGTCACGGGTTCAGGCGCGTTGAAGTTGTTGTTTTGCTGTGGGCTGGTGCCGGTAAAATCCACCGTCGCGGTGCGGTCTTTTTTGTTGACGGTAATCTTGACCTTGATCACAGAACCCTGATCGGTTTTGTAAGCGTAAGAACTGTCATGCAACGCGCCTATAGCACGACGCACACTTTCTTCGGCATTGTCTTGCACGTGATCCATATAGGATTGCACGGCTTGCAGGCCGAATTGCACAACCATCTTGCGTAGCTCTCGAATACCCATCTCATTGGCCGCTACCTGTGCTTTCAGGTCAGCAATGTTCTGCACAGGGTTACGGCAAGGATAGGCGTGATCGGTCAGAATGGTATACAAGGCTTCTTCCTGAAATACCCCACGATCAACCATGCGGAAATTGTCAATCAGAACACCTTCTTCATCTACCGTTGTGGCCAGCGGCGTCATAGAGCCGGGGGCAGTACCCCCCACATCCGCATGATGGCCGCGCGATGCGGTATAGAACAGAATTTCGGTTTCCGCGTCATCAAACACGGGTGTTACAACCGTAATATCGGGCAGATGGGTGCCACCATTATAAGGCGCGTTCAGGGCGAACACATCGCCAGGGTGAATATCCCCCTTGTTCAGCGCAATAATGGTTTCAACCGAACGATCCATAGACCCCAAATGCACCGGCATATGCGGGGCGTTGGCCACCAGTGACCCGTCCGCCGCAAAGACCGCACAGGAAAAATCCAAGCGTTCTTTGATGTTCACGGAATAGGATGTGTTTTGCAGCGTCACCCCCATCTGTTCGGCGATGGACATGAACAGATTGTTGAAAACTTCCAGCAGAATAGGATCAACCTGCGTGCCAATGGCATAGCGGGCTTCCTTGGCTTTAACGCGGCGCAACACGATGTCATTGCGCGTGGTCACAGACGCCTGCCAATCCGGTTCAATCATGATGGTTTGGTGCGGTTCAATGATCAACGCAGGGCCGTCGATTGTAAGGCCCGCCCGAAACGCATCGCGATTTTTGTAAACGCTGGCGTCATGCCAGCTACCTTGGGCAAAAATCTGGGTTGTCAGATCGCGGGTCAGCGTTTCTGTTTGATCCGCCAGAACGGGGGCTTCAATTTCGGCACTGCCACCAAATGTTTCGACCTCTAGCGACTCAACGAAAATGCCTTTATCATCAAAGGTAAAGCCGAACTGCTGTTTGTGCAGCCTCAAGAAATCGTTGGTCATATCCTTGATAGACGACAGGGTCACCGCCAGCGATGTATCGGTACCGTCATACCGCAAATGCAGGCGGCTGACGGTTTGGGGATCAGTGACACCTTGGGCGGTCAGATCAGATTTATTCTGTTTGGTAAGGGTTTTCACCTTGTCTTGAACATCTGCTAAAACCTGCGGCCCCAATGGTTTGGTAACCGAAGCAGAACGCGCCGCCCGAATATCTGCCAACCCCATACCGTAGGCCGACAATATGCCGGAATGTGGATGCAGAAACACAGTTTTCATGCCCAGACTATCTGCCACAAGGCAAGCATGTTGCCCGCCTGCACCGCCAAAACAAGTCAGCGCATAGTCAGATACATCATAGCCGCGCTGCACAGATATTTTCTTGATCGCATTGGCCATGTTTTCAATCGCAATGCTTAAGAACCCTTCAGCCACTTGATGTGGCGTCTTGCCATCGCCGATTTCTGCAGCAAGGGTTTTGAATTTATCTTCAACAATATCAACATCTAACGCCATGTCTTGATTGGGGCCGAATATTTTAGGGAAGTTTTCAGGCTTCAATTTACCCAACATCACATTGGCATCTGTCACCGTTAAAGGCCCGCCACGGCGATAACTTGCAGGCCCGGGATCAGCCCCCGCACTGTCTGGCCCAACCGAAAATTTAGAGCCATCATAGTGCAGGATAGACCCGCCCCCTGCCGCCACCGTATGAATATTCATCATCGGCGCGCGCATCCGCACGCCTGCCACTTCGGTTTCATAAGATCGTTCCAGTGTGCCGTTATAGTGTGAAACATCCGTAGATGTGCCACCCATATCAAAGCCTATGATCTTGCCAAAACCCGCCAGTTCACTGGTTTTAGTCGCCCCCACAACACCGCCCGCTGGCCCTGACAAGATCGCATCTTTACCTTGAAACCGATCCGCCGCCGTCAAGCCACCGTTGGACATCATAAACATCAGCTTGGTTTTAGCATCATCCAGCCCGCCCATTTCACTGGCAACCTGTTCAACRTAACGCGACAGGATCGGGGTAAGATAAGCGTCAACCACAGTGGTATCGCCACGCCCGACAAACTTCATCAAAGGTGATATTTTGTGGCTGACSGARATTTGGCTRAAGCCWATRTCGGCGGCAATTTCTTCGGCYTGCAATTCATGKTCGGGRWATGCRTAAGCRTGCATRAAAACGATTGCGATGGATCGAWAACCGTCTTCRTAAAKKKYSGTWARYGYKKKGCGYRYTTCWGMKKWATCMAGCKGYTKYTCAACCGTRCCRTCCGCMYGCARRCGTTCATTCACTTCYGMYACRGCKGMATACARCTGTTCCGGTTTGATRATTTCCTTAGCGAAAATATCCTTRCGCGCYTGATAGCCRATRGCCAAWGCATCKCGGAAACCKMWKGTGGTCAGCAATGCSGTTGCTTCACCYTTGCGTTCCARCAAAGCGTTRGTRGCAACCGTGGTGCCCATCTTGATGGATGCAATTTGATYKGCSGGAATRGGYRCGCCTGCGGCAATGCCCATCARRTCRCGCATGCCTTGRATGGCMGCGTCTTTATAGGCTTCGGGGTTTTCSGACAGCAGYTTATGRGTGATTATTTYACCCWTRGGGTTRCGYGCKGCRATRTCKGTAAAGGTGCCRCCGCGATCWACCCAGAAATCCCACTTGCCCATCTTTTAAACCCTCATATTCCGTTTATCGGAAATGAGCAGGTTAGCGGCAAAAGATCAATGGGTTTTTAGATGTCAAACCAGCTTGCATCCATCGCTTCGATCGCGTCTGAACCGTTTAGAATGGTTTGCGCTAAAGCGGCCACACGCGGCAGGCTGTGGGTTGCAAATACATCGGCATGAGCGGCCTTGGCTTTCAGGAATTTTCCATCCCAGTTACCTGTGTCCATTTGCGCAAGGGCGGCTTTTTTGTTTTTCAATGCCATCCAACCACCTGTCAACGTGCCGAGCATCATCAGGTAAGGCACCGATACGGCAGAGGCTTCGCGGGCGGACATACCACCTGTCAGAATATGATCCAGTGCGGCTTCGACCTGAGTGATGGCAGCCAGTAAAACCTCATCCGCATCTTCACGAATATCCTTGATCAATGCGCGTACTGCCACACCTTGATCGCGCAATGTTTTGCGGAACATCAGGTCGTTGGCCTGAATGGCAGTGGTGCCTTCGTAGATGGTTAGGATGCGGGCGTCGCGCAGGTGCTGTGCCGCCCCCGTTTCTTCAATAAATCCCATACCGCCATGCACTTGCACCCCGTCCGAGGCGATGTCGATGGACCGTTCGGTCATCCAGCCCTTGATGATCGGCACCATCAGTTCAGCGCGGGTCTGCCAGTTGGATTTACTTTCGCCCGTATCATAATGCCCCCGGTCAAGGGCGGTAGCGCCATATAATGCCAGCGGGCGCATGGCTTCGATTTCGGCGCGCATTGTCGCCAGCAGGCGCATTACATCGGGGTGGTGAATAATCGCGTCACCCTCTTTGCGGTCAACCGGTGTGCCTTGGCGGCGTTCTTGGGCGTAAGACAGTGCCTGATAATAGGCGCGGTTAGCAATGGACAGGCCTTGGATGCCAACACCGAAACGGGCGTGGTTCATCATGTTGAACATGATGTTCAAACCCTTGTTCTCTTCCCCCACCAGATAACCGATGGCGCCTTCACCTTCGCCAAATTGCAGCACTGTAGTGGGCGATGCATTGATGCCCATTTTATGTTCAATCGAGACACATTTCACATCATTGCGCGCCCCTAAACTGCCATCTTCATTGACCAGAAATTTCGGCACGATAAAGACCGAAATACCCTTAACGCCCGCAGGCGCATCAGGGGTGCGGGCCAGTACCAGATGCACGATATTTTCAGACATATCGTGTTCGCCATAGGTGATAAAAATCTTCTGGCCTTTAATGCGGTAATGATCACCATCCGGTACGGCTTGGGTTCTGATCGCGGCCAAGTCAGTGCCAGCTTGGCTTTCCGTCAGGTTCATCGTGCCTGTCCAGCGGCCTTCGGCCATTGGGCGCACATACATTTGTTTTTGCGCTTCGGATGCAGAGGTTTGTAAAGCGTGGATCAACCCTTCGGTCAGCAAATGGCAGAGTGCTAACCCCATGTTTGCAGAATGCCACATCTCGCGGGTGGCAGCACACAGGATTTCAGGCATGTTCTGCCCGCCGTATTCTTCAGCCGTACCAATGCCTGTCCAGCCGCCCGCCCCCAATGCTTTGAACGCGTCGGCAAAACCTGCAGGTGTTGTGACTGTATTATCTGAATGCCAAGTTGAGCCTGCATCACCCGTTTGATTGAGTGGTGCAATCACTTCGGTGGCCAGCTTTGCCGCTTCGGATAAAACCGCATCACAAATGTCTGCATCATAATCTGAGAAAGGGGCAAGATCAGTGACATTACCCAGCCCGACAACATGGTGGATTGCAAAGCGTAGGTCGTTTTCGTCAGCGTTGAACATGGGGGTAGGCCTTTGAATTGGAGAGTCGCGTGTTATATTTAAGTAATATACCTTTACTGCACTTGTCGCCAGTTACCTCGCGTCGCAGCTTTAGATTTTGGTTGGTATGAATACCTCAAATGTGGCCCCGCTGCGGGATGGTAAAAAGCGGATACTACCGCCCAGATTACGCATAATCTCGGCACAAATAGACAGGCCAAGACCCACGCCGCCGGAAGCCCCGCCCGAGGATAGTTTTGAAAATTTCTCAAAAATAATCTCGCCTTCGCCCTCTGCAATGCCCGGGCCATTGTCAGATATGGTGACAGTGATACCATTGGGCTGCTCTTGCAGGTCCAGCTTAATGATGGGTTTGGATTTGTCGTTATACTTGATGGCGTTGGAAATCAGGTTAATGAAAACCTGCGTCAGCCGGTCTGCATCTGTCAGCAAAGTRATRTCGGMAAMCTTATCAGGCAAACGAATRTYAACTTTGGRYGYRSTWTGGGAACTGCGGCTGGCAATGATGGATTGTTCCAACATTTCGCCCAGATTTTTGTGCTGCAAGTTCAACTTCACCTTGCCGCTTTCCAAAAAGCTAAGATCAAGAATGTCGTCCAGAATACGGGTTAGGCGTTGGCTTTCGTCGTTAATGATAGATGAGAAGCGCGCGAATTGTGCGCGATCAACGGTGCCGTCACTCATTAAAATGGCAGAAAATGAACGGATTGAGGTCATCGGCGTGCGCAACTCATGGCTGACCTGACTTAGGAAATCATCCTTTTGCTGGCTTAATTTCGTCAGTTTGTCATTAGCGCGGCGCAGTTCTTTTGCYGTTGCKGCCAACTCTTTTGATTGTTTTTCAAGCTGTGCGGAATATTCCATGACTTGSGCGGTTTCATCAGCCACCGCGATCAGTTCTTCCACTGAAACGGTTTCACGCCCCGATATTTGCGCCATCATGGCGTGCGCTGTAGCCGCCCCCACAGAGCCTGCAAATTCGCGTTCCAGTGTTACAATAAACTCAGACGTTGGATCAGGTAAGCCGTATAGCTTGCCTTGCTCTTTGGCTTTTTCTTCAAATAACCGCCCGGCTTGAGCGCGCCCTACAATACGTTGTGCCAGAACGAACAGATCTTCCGAGGTTGAGATTTGAGTGGGGATTTGGCGTTGTGAGGTGCGGCCAAACACGTTGATGAATTGAAGTGCTTGCAGGCGTTCCAATGGCTTGGGTGTTGATGCCAGTGAAAATATGATGAAGGCCAGCGTGTTTAGGGACATTGACCAGAAAACCGCGTGTACCAGCGGGTCGGGGATGTTGACGCCAAACAGGGCTTGTGGGCGCAAGRYSGAAAKRYTGAACARGCCGTTTTGCAAGACATCRCYYGAAAGWATAAARCTGCCRTCAAAGCTTGGYARAAAYARCGTGTAGGCCCAAAYYGTGAAGCCCACRAAAATGCCTGCYAATGCRCCTGATYTTGAAGCRTTGCGCCAGAAYAGGCCGAACAGYAATGCGGGCAGMACYTGTGCCACGCCCAAGAACGMGATCAAGCCGATWGARGCYAGYGCGAATGTGCCRCCMGTGAATTGGTARTATANAWWRYCCMAGNCCCAGAATGCCCACGATACTGATACGCCGTGATCTAAGTAGGATCGAACGTACATCATCGCTTTCAGGATTGCGGGCCTGAGTGCGGCGTAACCAAAGCGGTAGAACGATGTGGTTGGAAACCATTGTGGAAAGGGCGATGGCGGCAACGATGACCATTGATGTGGCAGATGAAAATCCGCCCAAGAATGCTAATGCGGCCAAACCTTCCTGACCCATGGCCAGTGGAATGGTTAATACGAACAGGTCGGGATTTGATCCTTCGGGCAGGATTTCAAGGCCGGTTACGGCGATGGGCACGACAAACAAGCACATCAAAAACAGATACAGCGGGAAAGCCCAACTGGCTGTGGCCAGATGTTTTTCAGCGTCGTTTTCCACCACTACAACTTGAAACATGCGCGGTAGGCAGATGATGGCAGTGGCGGACAGGAAGGTTAAAGTCACCCAGCGCGGGGTAAAGGCCCCCGTGGTTTCAGGCAGCATTTTTTGCGCATTCTGCAAAACATCGGTTGGGCCATCGGCGACAAACCAGACTACAAATATGCCTACTGCCAGAAGGGCGACAAGCTTCACAATRGCCTCTAGTGCGATGGCGGTAACAACACCGTGGTGACGTTCATTGGCATCCAGATTACGGGTGCCGAAAACCACGGTAAAGGCAGCCAGTCCCATCGCAATTAGAAAAGCGGTGATCGCGGGGGATGGTGCATTTGCGTTTGTATGGGTGAACACGGCGAAACTAAGGGTCAARGATTGAAGTTGTAGTGCRATRTAGGGKGTAGAACCGATGACGGCCAGCAGGGTGACCACCACCGCCAACAGGTTGCTTTTGCCATAGCGCGATGAGATCAGATCAGCGATGGATGTGATGCGTTGGGTGTTGCCGATGCGCACAAGTTTGCGCAAGAACCACCACCAGCCGATAAAAACCAGCGTCGGGCCAAGGTAAATCGCCAGAAACTCCAATCCGTTTCGCGCTGCTGATCCAACTGCACCGTAAAACGTCCAAGCTGTACAATAAACCGAAATGGAAAGCGTGTAGACGATGGGGGAATGCAGAAACGATAGTTTGTTTTTCTGTGCCCATTGTTCGGCAATGGCGGCGACCATAAAAAGCAAGGTTACATAGATCAGGCAAATGGCGACAAGAATGTTGAACGACAGCATTATTTATCCCGGATTTCTGAAATAAGGCTGCGCGACAGGATAAAGGCYGCGGCGATCAGAAGKGCCCRTACRCCRAAGATAAACAGCATGGCRCTGATCAACGGGGAAGTTTCACTRCCMRMCGTGAAMGATTTTATGATCGGGGTGAGCAGTAGGATAACACCRATRACGGGMAGTATCAGGGCGASYTCKCGYTTTTTSCGGCTGCGGCGKGATTTTTTRTCAGCGTCATCAAAGGATTGYTTTTCACTCATGTGYCTAAAAGCCTGTGAACGTTTTGAATAATTTCTTTGTTGGCAAAGGGCTTGGTCATGAACAGGCTGACGCCCGCTTGTTCTGCGGCYGCGCGATCTTTTTTCTGACCTTTGGCGGTAAGCATCAAGACGGGCAGGCTGATAAAATCATCCATTGCGCGCAAATCTTCCAGAATTTGCATGCCACTTTTGTTAGGTAGCATCATATCCAGGATCACCAGATCAGGCTTTAGCATTTGGATGCGCTTAACACAGCCATCACCATCGGCATGGGTGAAAACCTTCAAGCCTTCGCGCTTTAGCAAGAAGGATAGGGCTTCCATAATAAAAGGCTCGTCTTCAACGATCAGAACTGATTTTGG
>JAESRV010000051.1 GCA_016764475.1 Amylibacter sp. | reverse complement strand
CTGGGTTCTTGTGCAACCAAGCCCAAAACCGCGCCCATTCTGGCAAGCATTGCGGCATCAACGCGATCTGTTTTGGCAAGCCTCCTCGTGGCTTCCGCAAAGCGCCGGGCTTGCCTTGGGTTTACCTTTGCATAGGGGTGTTTATGTTTTGCCAATATGGCTTCAAGGCTACGGTGGTAGGCACCGGTCGCTTCAAAAACAACAAGAACTGCATCTTGGCTTTTGATCCATTTGATCAGAGCTTTTTGCCCCTGGCTATCATTGCTATATTGGCTATGCTTCGAGCTGGATAGCTGAAAGCAGTCCAAAGTGTCTTTGGAAATATCAATTCCTATAGTATGTTGCATTGTCTTCTATCTACCTCGTCTTGTCATGCGGGCCCAAAGCCCATGTATCCGTTCAGGTTAGAGAAAAAGACGGGGGCGCCCATACTCCTCAACGGTCCATCACGACCAAGAGGGAACCGATCCGACCCCCGCCACTGCCCGTCATAAATGACGTGCCCACTCTCAGGCATGTAAACATGCCCTGCCGTGCAGCGGAGCAGTGGCTCCAGTTTTGCACAAGAGCTGGCCAAATCATAAGACAAGAAGATCCGGATCGTATTGGACGGCTTGCGGCGAAGACAGCAACGCAGAGCTGTACCGCCGAGAAGGCCTATCGCAGGGCGTTTATAAAAACTTCATGGAAGCTGGCAAGCGGCGGCTGGCTGGCGATACAGCGCGTGCAGCAAACACCGACGAGGTCAAAGAGCTGCGCCGTGAAGCCCGCGACCTGAAGGAGGTCGTAGCCGAACAAAGGCTTGAGCTGCGGCTTCTCAAAAAAGCATGATCGGGGATGGGGGCGACCTAGAATGAGGTATTCCGCATCTGAGAAGCTGGAGATCATTGATCTTGTCGAGGGTTCGCATTTATCTGCCCGTCAAACATTGGCAAAATTGGGCATTCCGCGCACCACTTTCTATCGCTGGTATGACCGTTATCTGCAGCGCGGTGAAGCGGGGCTGAAGGATCAATCCCCCAAGCCCAAACATGTCTGGAATCGTATCCCTGACGAGGTGCGGCGCAGGGTCGTCAAGTTGGCATTGAAGGAAACGGAGTTGTCGCCACGGGAGTTGGCGGTGACCTTCACTGATACAGAACGCTATTTTGTATCAGAGGCTTCCGTGTATCGTGTGCTCAAAGCACATGATTTGATCACCAGCCCAGCCTTCATTGTGATCAAGGCAGCCAGCGAGTTTAAGGATAAGACCACGGCCATCAATCAGCTTTGGCAAACTGATTTTACATATCTGAAGATCATCGGGTGGGGCTGGTTTTATCTCAGCACGATTCTGGACGATTACAGCCGCTACATCATTGCATGGAAATTGTGCACCAACATGCGAACTGAAGATGTAACCGACACGCTGGATCTGGCCTTGCAGGCGTCAGGTTGCGATCAGGTTCACGTCGTTCATAAGCCGCGTCTGCTGAGCGACAACGGCTCCAGTTACGTCTCTGGGGAATTGGCTGAATGGTTGCAAGACAAGGGTATGAAACACAGCAGAGGTGCTCCTTATCATCCCCAAACACAGGGCAAGATTGCCTCTCAGCGTTGCAAGCAACGCCTGCCGGCCGGCGGAGACGTTGGCATCAGACTTTGAAGAACCGCATTCTGTTGGAAAACTATTTCTTGCCGGGCGATCTGGAGGCGCAAATCGAAGCCTTTGTAAATCACTACAATCACCAGCGTTATCATGAGAGCTTGAACAACGTTACGCCATCCGACGTCGACTTCGGTCGCGCACAAGCCATTCTAAACAAACGAAAAAGGATCAAACACAAAACACTCGAAACCAGGCGCTTGCAACACCGCAAGTTAGCCGCATAATGAAACCAACCAGATGAGCCAGATACTCGCTTAAATTACGCTGCCTCTGGAACCAAAAACTTTGACGACGGACAGCATCATCGGTGAATTTCGTGATGTTTGGGTCGTGTCTAAAAAGCGTATTCAATAACGATGTCAAAAGCTGTTATTCACATCAGCACCCATAAAACCGCATCAACGTTTATTTCAGGCCCCGTTTTTAACAACGGGGCCTTACGTTTTATTGTGCGGGCATTCCAGTTTCAATCAAGCCTACCCAATAAGAACAACCCACAGGAATAGCTTCATCATTAAAGTTGTATTCGGGGTGATGCACATCAGCCGTGTCGCCGTTGCCCATTAGAATGTATGATCCGGGGCAGGCTTCCAGCATGAAAGAAAAATCCTCACCGCCCATAGTGGGTGGGGCATTGTCCTCTACGTTATGTTCACCTGCAACCGCTCTGGCAACATCAGCGGCAAAGATGGTTTGGGCTTCGGCGTTAACCATTGCGGGGTAGCTTCCCGGTTGGAATGTAACCTTTGCACTGGCACCATATGCACTGGCCGTATTTTCAGCGATCTGCGTTATTTGCGCTTTGGCCAGATCACAAACCTCTGCCTTAAGTGTGCGTAATGTACCGCGTAATTCCACATGTTCCGGAATAACATTAAAGGCTTTGCTTTCGGTTTCAAAGCTGGTGATGGAAACCACAACCGCTTCCAATGGATCAATAGTGCGCGATGCCACTGATTGCAAAGCTACCACAATGTGYGATGCAACCAGTGTAGTATCTAGTGCAGCGTTGGGTTTGGCCGCATGCCCACCCTTGCCGGTAACCTCTATTGTATATGTATCCGTTGCGGCAAAAAATGGTCCGGGGCGAATGGCAAACTGGCCTAAYGGCAGGCCCGGCCAGTTGTGCATCCCGTAAATTTCCTGAATGTTGTAATCTTCAATCAACCCGTCCTTGACCATCTCWAGCCCRCCACCRCCACCTTCTTCGGCGGGCTGAAARATCACCACGGCAGTGCCGTTRAAATTACGTGTYTCACATAAATAYTGCGCRGCACCCAGCAACATYGCGGTATGCCCGTCATGCCCGCAAGCGTGCATTTTACCYGCTGTKTTAGAGGCGTAAGGCAGGTTGGTTGCYTCYARAATGGGCARGGCATCCATATCCGCRCGMARSCCGATYACYTTRCCMGCACTATCCTGTTTGCCCTTGATCACACCAACAACACCAGTCTGGCCAATGCCCTCTTTAACAACGTCACAACCGAATTCGCGCAGTTTTTCAGCTACCAGTGCTGAAGTGCGATGGGTGTCAAACATCAATTCAGGATGGGTATGTATATCTTGCCGCCATGCGGTAATGTCGGAATGTAGTTCAGCAAATCGGTTGATCAATGGCATCTGTGTTTCCCCTTAGGATCATATTTACCATAACGCATACCCCAGTCTGATACGTTTGACGAGGTATTTAGAGTGAAAGCCGCTTCACATTTATAGGGCTTTGTGGTTGCGAACTTGACCCAGCCATACGCTTGCCCGATATTGATCGCATCTGCGTGAATTTAAAAAACCCAAAAGGTGATTGATGTGCTGAATAAATATTTTGCAACGGCTATGATATTTTTAATGACTGCGGGCATGGGCCATGCTGCGGACTATCCCCAAAGCACATTCCTATACCAGCCTGATACGGATTTTTCCGGGGGTGATTTACGGTCTATTTTCGAAACCTCGCAACCCTATTGTGAAAAGGCTTGTAGTGAAGAGAAAAGCTGTGAAGCGATCACCTATAACACCCGCAGTAAAGCTTGTTTTTTAAAGGATGGCAATTATGAAGCGGCACCATATGTAGGGGCGATGTCTGCCAAATCGGTCGATGCAGACCCTGCGAAAATCACTTTGGGTAACGCGCGATTGCAGCGCTTAAGCTATTTAACCGACCGTGAAAAAGAACGCGCTATTAAGTTTCGCAAAGATGTTGCACGCGCTGTGGGCAGGGTAGGTGTGAACCCCGGAAAATTAAGCGAAGATAATGCACGCGGGTTTATCAATATACTTCGATTGGCGACTGTCAACGGCAACAGTGAAGCGTGGCTAAGGCTACCTAATGACCTAAAGAACCATTCAAATAGCTTGCCGCCCAGCCTGTCGCGCCTGCGGTATTCTAGGCTAGAGTTTGCGATTAACGCCTATCTTGATGCGAATGATGATCAGGAAGCGGCATCCCTTTGGGCGATTTTTAATGAGCTAAAGCGTAGTTACGACCGTAGTGCTGATATTGTTGCGGCGGCGCGGCATATACATGAAGTGACGGGCAATGATGCTGAAACAGTTGCGAATGCACGCGCTAAGTATGGGCCGCGTGTGCTGGATTACGATATTGAAACTGCGGCATCCAAACCGCGTGTTTGTTTTACATTCTCGGAAAAACTGGTGGGTAAGGGCGTTAACTATCTGGACTACGTGCAAACCGTAAATAGTGATTTGGTGGCAGAGGTAAATGACCAACGGCTTTGCCTGAACGGGATGCGTTTTGGCGAAAGTTTTGAGCTGACCTTGCGTTCCGGCCTGCCTGCAAACTCAGGCGAAGTGACGATCAAACCGCATTCATATACACTGTATATACCTGATCGCGTGGCGGCGGTTCGGTTTCAAGGTAACGGTTATGTTTTGCCAAAAGGTGAAACTGCCACGCTGCCACTTGTAACCGTAAATGCGAAGTCTGCGGATATTAAAATCTACAGATCAGAAGAACGAAACCTGTCACCATTGCTACTTAAACAACTGTTCTTAAAGCCCTTATCTAATTATGATGCGAATGAACTGGCGGATCAACTGGGTGAAATAGTTTGGCAGGGCAAAGCTGAAACAGGGATTAAACTTAATCAGGAAGTTGTCACTGCACTGCCCGTGCAAGACATAATAGGCGCGTTCGAACCCGGCCTTTATGTGATGACCGCGCGTCTGACAGGTGGGGAAAGTTATTCGGTGCCGGCCACACAATGGTTTTTAATCTCGGACATTGGCATGACCAGTTTTTCAGGGCCGGACGGCTTACATATTCTGGCGAAATCATTGGGGGCGGCCTCTGATCTAGCGGGCATCAAGGTTAACCTGATTTCGCGTAACAACAAAATATTGGCGTCACTGGAAAGTGATGCATCAGGTTATGTGCATTTTCCCGCCGCCACCCTGAAAGGGCGCGCAGGCAATGCACCGGCGGCGGTTGCAGCACATCTCGATGCGGATTTCGGGTTTATTGATCTGACATCCAGTGCCTTTGATTTTTCCGATCGGGGTGTGGAAGGGCGTGCGGCATCAGGTGCTTTTGATGTGTTTGCCACCACCGATCGCGGAATTTACCAGCCGGGCGATGATGTGATGTCTACGGTTCTGTTGCGTGGCCCCAAAGCCAAAAGCATTTCTGATCTGCCGCTAACGGCGATTACTTATCGGCCGGACGGGCAGGAATATGATCGCACTGTTTTGCAAGACCAAGGGGCAGGCGGGCGGGTGTTTGCAACTGCCCTTGCACCCTCTGCCCAACGTGGCCGCTGGTCACAGCGGATTTATCTGGATACTAAAGATGCCCCACTGGCAGACAAAAGTTTTCTGGTAGAAGATTTTGTGCCTGAGCGGATAGATTTCACCCCGACCCTGCCTGACACCCCGATTGTGCAATCATTCCCACCAGAATTGTCGATCACGGCCAGCTACCTTTATGGTGCAAGTGGTGCCAACCTGCCGTTAAGCGGGGTGATTGAGCGGCGTACAACAACACAAATTCCTGCTTATCCCGGTTTCCGCTTTGGCTCTTCTTTATCTGAGGAACGCGTCAATGTGGTCACGTTGCCGACGGGTCTGACAACCAATGAAGACGGGTTGTTACGGTTGAATATTCCGATCCCTGACAGTGCCTCTTCCTATCAACCTGAACAGTTGAAAGTAACGTTGCAAATGCGCGAAGGATCGGGGCGACCTGTAGAGCGGATTTTGACCCGTGCAATGGATCCTGTCTCGGCATTGATCGGCATCAAGCCGCTGTTTGACGGATCCGTTCCCGAAGGGGCGCAAGCCGCTTTTGAAATCATCGCGGTGGGCAAGGGCATGGCCCTGACCGATCTGGGTACGGCCAAGTGGCGGGTTGAACGGATTAAGACAAATTACCAATGGTTCAAGGTTGATAGCCGCTGGAGCTATATGCCGATCAAATCGCGTGAAGTTGTGGAAGAAGGCACAATTGCTATTGGTGCTGACAAGGCTGCGAAATTGCAAGTGCCGCTGGCTTGGGGAAGTTATGAGCTAAGCATTGAAGCCAAAAACGGGGGCGATGTGCTTTTTGGCAGCTACCCGTTTTACGCGGGTTATTATGGCTCTGTAAGCAATGCCGATACGCCTGACCGGTTAAATACGGGGCTTGATCAGGATGATTACAAGCCGGGTGAGACGCTGAATTTGCGCATCTCTGCCCCCAATGACGGCACGGCACAGATCGTTGTGATGAACTCTGGCTTTGTAACCCATAAGACAGTGAATGTGCAAAAGGGCGATACCGAAGTTGCTTTTGAGATCGATAAGGCTTGGGGGGCAGGGGCCTACATTCTAACCAGCTTTATTCAACCGATGGATAGCAAACAGGGCCGCAATCCAACGCGGGCTGTCGGGGTGAATTGGGTATCTGTTAATGCAGATGATAAAACCATCGCCGTGGCCTTTGAGGTGCCTGAACTGGTTAGCCCAAATCAGCCAACGACGATAAAACTGAAAGCATCTTCAACGTCATCGGGGCAGATTTATGCAACGGTTGCAGCGGTGGATTTGGGCATTCTGAACATCACGGGCTTTACCGCCCCTGATCCACAAGATTATTACTTTGGTCAGCGCAAACTGGGCTTTGAAATGCGCGACCTTTATGGCCGTCTAATCGACGGCTTTGCAGGTGTTGACGGCGTGCTGCGCAGTGGTGGTGATGCAGGTAATGCGCGCCAAGCTGCGGGGCCGAAAACCGAAACATACCTCACACTGTTTTCCGGCCTGTTGACCTTGGATGAAAACGGGCAGGTAGATGTACCTTTGGATATTCCAGAATTTAACGGCACCATGCGGCTGATGGCCGTGGCGTGGTCTGATGATGCGGTCGGTCAAGCGTCACAAGATGTGCTGGTGCGCGATCCGGTTGTGATCCTAGCTAACGCACCGCGCTTTTTGGCACCAGGTGACAAATCCAGTTTACGCTTGGAAATTGCACATGCTTACGGGCCTGCGGGCACGGTGAGTGTAGAGCTGAAAAGCTCTAGCGAAATAGCCTTGGATTTCACCAGCAGAATTTTCGATCTGGCCAAAGGCGAACGCAGAAATCTGGATGTGCCGATGACGGCACGGTTTGCAGGGAATGGTGAAATACTTGTGGAAGTGAAACTTCCGAACGGCAAGGTTTTAACCAAGACGGTTATTCTACCCGTGCAAAGAAACGACCTGCCGATTGTGAAACGTTGGAACATGACTGTTGCGGCAAATGGCTCAAACCCCGTTCCAACAGATTTACTGGCAGCATTTGGCAATGATGCACAGCTGGCAGTTATATCGCAGGCGCAAGCGCGGCTGGATGTGGGCGGTATTGTGCGTGCGTTGGAACAGTATCCGTATGGCTGCACAGAGCAGCTGATTTCAAAGGCCGAACCTTTGATGTCATTCATTGATCAACTGCAAGACCCGACAACCGCGAAACTGCGTATACAACAAACGATCACCAAAGTTGCGGCCAACCAAGCCACCAATGGTGGCTTTGGTCTGTGGCGTCCGCGCAGTGATAACCCTTGGCTTGATGCCTATGCGACAGACTTTTTGGTGCGGGCGCAAAAATCGGGCGCAAAGGTGCCTGACCGGGTATTGAAAGCGGCGCTCTCACGCTTGAAAAACACCGTGAACAACGCCAGTGATTTTGATGAAGGCGGTGAAGAACTGGCTTATGCGTTGATGGTTTTGGCCAATGTCGGCAAAGCCTCTATCGGTGAGTTGCGCTATTATAGTGATGCCAAGGGGGATGCTTTTGGCACGGCATTAGCGCAAGCACAGCTTGGCGTGGCTTTGGCCGCTTACGGTGAAAAAGACCGTTCTGGCGCAATGTTCGCGCGCGCATTTCGTAAGCTGGAACAGGGCACCAAACGTGACCGCTTTGGTGATTTCGGTTCTTCCGGGCGTGACAAAGCCGCCGTGTTGGCATTGGCGGTTCAGGCGGGATCACTTTCAGCACCCGAAGCTATAGAAAGTGCCAACTTTGTACGTGTTGCATCTATTGGCAGCACACAAGAACAGGCTTGGGCATTACGTCTGGCAGCCTCAATGCAAAATTCAGCGACGGGCAAAGCGTTGCTGAATGCGGAAACACTGTTTTCCTATATGGATGTATCACAAGGGCAGGCGCAGGTTAAAAACCCGTTTGGCACAGAAACCGAAATGGTGCTGACGGCAACGGGTTCACCGTCAGGTGAAGTGAAACGCCAGTCAAACGGATATAAGATCAGGCGCGGGTTTTATTCGATCACGGGCGATAGGGTGGATATGTCAAATATCACCCAAAACGATAAAATTGTCGTGGTGATCAAAGTGACACCTGAAACGGATCGTTACGGTCGTCTGATGATCAATGACCCGCTGCCGGCAGGCTTTGAAATAGATAATCCGAACTTGCTGCAATCAGGATATACCGCGTCTTTGCCATGGCTGGATAATCTGGAACAGGCCACGCATACCGAGTTTCACAAAGACCGTTTTCTGGCAGCGGTTGATTGGGGCGGGGATCGCAGTTTCAAACTGGCCTATGTGGTGCGGGCGATTTCAGCGGGTACATTCCACCAACCTGCGGCCCATATCACAGATATGTACCGTGCTGATTTGGCTGGCAATACCAATAGCGGAAGCGTGGTGATTGTTGGTCAATAAACCAAAGCTTATAGCCCTTTTCATAGTAAGCTTCATTGGCTTGTTTGCCTTTGATCAGTGGATTGAACGAACGGAATTACCCAATCTAAGCCCAAGCACATCGGATATGGTTTATGACCGGAACGGTGTATTGATGACTGCATTTCTAACGCGGGATGACTACTGGCGTTTTGATGTGGGCTTAGGGCAGATCGACCCCAAATATATTGCACTGTTGATCGCTTATGAAGATAAACGATTTTATCGTCACAATGGTGTGGATATACAAGCGATGCTTCGGGCTTTGGGGCAACTTGTAACGCGTGGGGGAATCATTTCTGGCGGTTCAACAATTACCATGCAGGTGGCCCGCCTGACGGAAAGGCTGTCAACGGGTTCGCTGGGTGATAAGGTGCGCCAGATACGTGTGGCACTGGCAATGGAACGCCGTTTAAGCAAACAGGAGATCCTGCACCTATATATGAAACTTGCCCCTTTCGGTGGTAATGTGGAGGGGGTGGCTGCGGCCAGCTATTCTTATCTGGGCAAAGCCCCCAAACGCTTGACCACAGCCGAGGCTGCCCTTCTGGTAGCTATCCCGCAATCCCCCAACCAACGCCGCCCTGATCGTAAGAATGAAGCAGCACGTGTGGCGCGTGATAAGGTGCTTAGGCGGGGTTTTGGCGCGGCTGTGATTGATGCGGGTGATCTGAATGCAGCCCTAAGCGAGCCGGTGCCATCGGAACTGAAATCAATGCCGCGCTTCGCTTTGCATTTGGCAGGAAAATATCGCGGGCAAACGAAAGCTTTGACACTTGATCTGGATTTGCAACGCAGGGCAGAAACCCTGTTTTCGCGCAAACTGCAAAACATTGGTCAGGATATTTCAGGGGCGGTAATTATTGCCGATTATACTACGGGTGAGATTTTGACCTATATAGGCTCACCCGAATTTACCAGTGAAAAGCGCAAAGGTTATGTGGATATGGCAACTGCAATCAGGTCGCCGGGATCAACCTTGAAGCCCTTCGTTTACGCCAAGGCTTTTGCTGATGGCATATTACATCCGCAAACCCTGATTGCCGATATGCCGGCACGTTTTGGCCAATATGAGCCGTCAAATTTTGATGGTGAATTCCGGGGTATGATGACGGCCCATGATGCGTTGATCGGGTCGCGCAATATTCCCGCTGTAGCGATTTTGAATAAGGTTGGCACCAATCGGTTTTCCGCTGTTTTAAATCGCGCAGGTATTGATCTGACCCTACCACAAAACCGCGATCCGGGCCTTGCGATTGTGCTGGGCGGGGTCGGGGTTTCGCTGCGCCAAATGGTGCAGGCTTACGGTGGCTTGGCGCTTAACGGGCAGGCGATATCGTTGCATGAAACAGTTCAGGAAGTGACCGAAGGTGCGCAATTCATCAGCCCAACCGCAGCCACTATGGTGGCCGAGATTTTACGCACCATGCCTGCCCCCTCTACAACGCAGGCAGGTTATGTTGCGTATAAAACGGGTACGTCTTATGGCCACCGCGATAGCTGGGCTATCGGGTTTGACGGGCAACATGTTATCGGTGTGCTTTTGGGGCGCGCGGATAACACAGCTATTCCGGGTGCATTTGGGGCGGCTCTTGCGACACCCATATTATTTCAGATGTTTGATATCATTGGTGTCGTGCCACCATCGCGTGTGTTGTTACAAAATACGGGGCTAGCGGCTTTGCCGCCGCATTTAAAACAGTTTGCAGTATCTGAAAAACGACAAGATAGCGTTAACATCATTTTCCCGCCAGAAGGTGCGACCATAGAAATATGCCCGCCCGGTCTGGTGGTGAAAATCAATGGAGGGGTGGCACCCTATCGGTTGGTTTTGAATGATAAACTAATGCCGAAATTATATTATGAACGCGGGTTTATTATTCCAGTGCGCGATGACGGGTTTTATACAGTGTCAATTATTGACGCGCACGCAGATGTTTCCAGCCAGCGCTTTTTGGCATCGACCAGCAGTAATGCTTGTTCGGAATAAGGCCTATTTATAATTGACCCCGTCTTTTTTGGTACTTTTACTTCTGGCAATTGATGCAATCATAGCATCAATTGTGATGGAGCCTATCGTCTTACCGTTATCCGTTACCGCAGCTTCGGGCACGCTTGCCTTTGACAATATTTGCAACGCATCCTCTATAACCACAGTACGTTCAATCTTGGGCCCTTTCGCGGCTTTCTTCTTGGACATGATAGAGCCAACTTCAAGCACTCGCACCCGGTTGATATCTTTGATAAAGTCGGTGACATAATCATCCGCCGGGTTCAGCAAAATTTGCTGCGGCTCATCTTGTTGCACCATGATGCCATCACGTAAAATCGCAATCCGGTCACCAAGGCGCAGGGCCTCATCCAGATCGTGGGTGATAAATACGATGGTCTTGTGTAGCTCTTCTTGCAGTTCCAGCAGGATGCTTTGCATGTCCATACGGATCAGCGGATCAAGTGCGGAAAACGCCTCGTCCATCAGCAAAATATCCGCGTCATTGGTCAGCGCACGCGCCAGCCCCACACGTTGTTGCATACCGCCGGACAGCTGGTTGGGGTAGTTGTCTTCAAAGCCGTCCAGCCCCACACGTTTCAGCCAATGCTTGGCGCGTTCTTCACATTCACCGCGCGGAACGCCCTGCAACTCAATCCCGAAAAGCGTGTTATCCAGCACGGTACGGTGCGGTAGCAAAGCAAACTTCTGGAACACCATCGCGGTTTTATGGCGGCGGAATTCCTGTAATTCGGCTTCAGACATTTTACAAACGTCTTGGCCTTGGAAAATCACCTCACCCACAGTGGGTTCAATCAGGCGGTTGATGTGACGGATCATGGTGGATTTACCTGATCCTGACAGCCCCATAATCACCTGGATTTTTGCAGACGGCATATGGATGTTGATGTCTTTCAACCCTAACACATGCCCGTGCTTTGCATTCAGTTCTTCCTTGGACATGCCGTTTTGAACGGCTTCAATATAGCGATCACCATGCGGGCCAAAGATTTTGTAAAGGCCTTTAACCTCAATGCTGTGATCAGCCATGAATAGTCTCCGAATGTTTTTGCAGGCGTTTGCCAAATTCTTGTGAAACACGATCAAACACAATCGCAATGGCCACAATGGCCAGACCGTTCATAAGGCCAAGTGTCAGATACTGGTTATTCACCGCTTTCAGAACATTAGACCCAAGTCCGTGTGCGCCGATCAGTGACGCCACAACAACCATGGCCAAAGCCATCATAATGGTCTGGTTCACACCTGCGAACAGATTGGGTAGGGCCAGCGGCAACTGTACACTTATCATTTTTTGTTTCGGTGATGCGCCAAAGGCATCTGCTGCTTCCAGCACGTCTTTATCAACCAGACGAATGCCCAGATTGGTTAGACGTACAACAGGCGGGATCGCATAAATACAAACCGCAATCAGGCCCGGCACTTTGCCGATGCCCAGTAGCATCAAAACCGGGATCAGATATACGAATGCGGGGATGGTTTGCATGATATCCAGAATGGGTACGATAATTGCTTGCGTCCTGTCTGACTTTGACATCAAAATTCCCAGTGGAATGCCAATGGTGATGCACACGAATGTGGATACAGATACCAGTGCCAGCGTTTTCATGGTGTCTTCCCACATGCCCAGATAGCCGATCAGTAGCAAGGAAACTATAGTACCGATTACCAAGCTCCGCCTGCGTGAGCCATACCATACTAGGACAGCAAGGACTAAGATCATCAAGGGCCACGGTGTGCCAACCAAAAGTTTTTGAAACCAGACCATGAAAAGCTTTAAGGGGTAAAAGAAATTTTCAATCGACTCTCCGTTCGCGCGTGTGAACGTCCGAAAGGTTTCATCAATGCCTTTTTTAAAATCCCGTAAATCGCCACGGCTCATTTCTGGAAAATCGACCAATATTTTTGGTATAATATCATTCAGTGCCATTTCATCCCCCTACTATAATCTATATAAATAGGCCCACCTGAGATACAGACGGGCCTATCGTTTATTAAGAGCTCAAATTAAAGTGCGCCTTTAACTTTAGCTGCAACTTCTTCTGAAACCCATGTTGTCCAAACGTCTTCATACTTGGTTAAGAACTCAACTGCAGCATCTTCGCCAGCAGCTTGTTCGTCAGCCATGTAAACCAACATCGCGCCCATTACCGGGCCCGGGTAAACGCGTTTAGACAAGAACTCATTGATTTCCGCGCCGCCCTCTTTCATGAATTTATCAGTCACAATGGTGAAAACTTCTGATTGGATCCATGCAGACTTTTGGGGATTAGGGCAATCTTCCGCAACGATACAGCTATTCCAATGCTCGTCACCGACAAAGTCAACGCCAAACGGCACAGACTGCATATTGTATTTACCAATGATCGATGTTGGTGACCAATAGTAGCCAAACCAGTTTTCGCCGCGCTCGTTGGCTTTTGCGATAGAACCGTCAAGACCAGCTGCTGAACCCGGATCAACCAGAACCCAACCCTTTGCTTCCATGTCAAAAGCGCGGAACAGGCTGTTGTTTACATGCTGGCAACCCCAACCGGCAGGACAGCCGACAAAGGCACCTTTAGTTGGATCTTCAGAGTCCGGAAATAATTCAGGATGCTCAATAATGTCCAAAGCTGTTTTCAAATCCGGGTGTGCTTTAGCCGTATATGGTGGGATCCACCAACCTTCGCCCAAGCCCAAGATAGGGGCTTTGTTGACCGCATGCAGACGGCCTTCTTTTAAGGCAGGGTCTAGTGTTTCACGCAATGCGTTAACCCACTGTTCCCCAGCAATATCAGGCTGGCCTTTTTCATTCATTGATGCAAAAATTGCACTGGTACCGCCGATCACCAGCTCAACGTTACAACCATATCCCGCTTCCAGGATAAACTTGTCAACATTGGCCAACAATTCACCAGATGCCCAGTTGAATTCGGCTACTTGGATGTCGCCACATTCTGCATAAGCCGCTGTTGATGCAGCAAGCATCGTGCCGGCAACTGCCAGCCCTGTTATAAATTTATTCATTTCTTTCTCCCTGTTATGTTGAATTTACAACCTAACGGTTGTTCGGTTTTCCCGAAAAATTCGTGCTAATTTGAACACGCTCTGGGTTTATTGTCAAACAAAAGACAGGATTATCTGTAAGTCAAAAAACATGTTACAGGGTGTGTCGTTAACGCTATGTGATGGGTCGATATTGAACTGAAACCTTACCAAAAAGGATTGAATTCAAGTTTCGCCTGATCTGGGAATAGTCCAGATACTGGCTTATTCGCAAAGAAAAGGCGCGTCTGCAATAGACGCGCCCCTTCAAATGGTTTCAATATGGTAATATTAGCCGTAGCGGTAAGGAACGCCAGCTTTTTCCATTACTTCAGTGTATTTCTTGAAGATGTCGATCACTTTGGCTGCACGCGGGCTGCGTGATGCCAATTCGTCCCAGAAATCTTCTGCGTCTGTAACAACTGTGTTCCACTCTTCTTGTGGAATGGATGTCAGTTCCATCTTGTTGCCGTTTACACGTAGATCGGCTTCACCACCCCAGTACCAAACTTGGCGATAGTAGTGTGATTGATCCATAGAGATTTTAAACAGCTCTTGCAGGTGTGCAGGTACTTTTGCCCAGCTTTCAGAGTTAGCGAAGTATGATCCACACCAAGCACCTGTTACGTTGTTCAACAGCGCATAGTTACAGATGTCTGCCCAGCCAACTTCATAAGCTTCGGTAAAGCCACACCAGGCCACGCCATCCAGCTCACCTGTTTGCATTGCAACTTCCACGTCTTCCCATGGCACTGTCACAGGGATCAAGCCGTAGCGCGCTAAGAAGCGGCCAGCGGTTGGTACGCCAAACACGCGCAAGCCCGCCATATCTGCCAGTGAACGAATAGGCTTGTCTACAGTGAAGATGTGCAATGGATCCCATGCACCGGCACCCAGCCATGTGACGTTTTCAACTTCGCCATAAGCTTCTGCCCAAATCTCATTCAAACCATAGCGTTCAAACAGAACAGGCAGGTCAAGTGAGTAACGTGTTGAGAACGGGAAGTAGCCGCCAAAGTCTGAAATATCCACAGGTGAGGCCATTGTGGCATCATCTGATTGCACCGCATCCAACGTACCGCTTTGCATAGCGCGGAACAGTTCTGACGTTGGGACAAGTTCGTCTGCGTAATAAAGCTCGATTTCCATCTCGCCGTTTGCGGCTTTGTTGAAAGCTTCGATTTGTGGCTTGATCACATGCGCGCCTAGTGGCGCACCTGAATATGTTTGCAAACGCCATTTAATTTTTGTTGCCGCTTGGATTTGGCTTGGTGCGGCAAGTGCTGCGGCACCCGCTACCCCGGCTGTGGTGATAAACTTACGTCTTGTAGTCATAGTATCCTCCTAAGGTTAATTATTAAATGGCAGGTCATCTGCCCTTAAGTGTCGCCCGTTTGCACGGATCTTATTATCTTTGGTATATATACTCTGGTAACCACATTGCGATTTGCGGGAATGCCATGATTGTGGCAAGTGCCAACACCATGATCAGCACAAACGGCACAATGGATGTGTATATATCGGTGATTGTAATCTCTTTTGGTGCCATCGCCCTCATCAAAAATAAGTTATACCCAAAAGGCGGTGTCATATAGGCGATCTGTGTGGTGATGGTGTAAAGCACCCCGTACCAAATCAGGTCGAAGCCCAGCACCTTAACCAGTGGTACATATAGTGGGGCAACGATAACCAGCATGGCGGTGTCATCCAGAAATGTACCCATGACGATGAACGAAAGCTGCATCAGGATCAGAATTGTCCAAGGGCTTAGGCCCATTTGTTCACGAAACAGATTATCAATGGCTTTAACCGCGCCCAGCCCGTCAAATACCGCGCCAAAACCAAGGGCCGCCAGCACGATCAGCATGAACATACAGGAAATTGCCAAAGTATTGCGCACCGAGTTTTCAAACACTTGACGGGTCATACGCCCTTTCAGTACGGCGGCGAAAAAAGCGGTCATCGCCCCGATAGCAGAACTTTCCACCAGACTTGTATAGCCTTTGATGAACGGGATCATCATTGCGAAAAAGATCACCAATGGTAACATTCCAGAAAGCAAAAGTTTTCGCTTTTCGGCTTTGGAAATCTTGGCGATCTCTTCTTTGGGCAATGCTGGTCCTAGTTCTGGGTTCAATTTGCAACGGATATAGATGTAAACGATGAACATACCTGCCATCATCAGGCCCGGTATTGCCCCTGCCAACCACAACTGGCCAACAGGTTGGCGTGCGATCATTGCATAAAGCACCAGCACCACGGAAGGCGGCACCAGAATGCCTAAGGATGATCCAGCCTGGATTACCCCTGTGACCATGCGTTTGTCATACCCGCGCCTAAGCAATTCAGGCAGCGCGATTGTAGCGCCAATGGCCATACCCGCCACAGACAGCCCGTTCATTGCCGAAATCAACACCATCAGCCCGATGGTGCCAATGGCCAGCCCGCCATTTATCGGGCCCATCCAGACATGGAACATCTTGTATAAGTCTTCGGCGATTTTACTTTCAGACAGCACATAGCCCATGAAAATAAACATCGGCAGCGTCAACATGGGGTACCATTTCATCACTTTCATGGCAGCACCAAATGGAATGTTAGAGCCACCACCACCCCATAAGGCCAAGGCCGCAATCGCGGCAATGCCGCCAATAGCCCCAAAAACTCTTTGCCCCGTCATCAGCATCAGCATCAGTGACGAGAACATAAAAATTGCGATAAATTCTTGAGACATTAAATGGGTTTCCCTTTAAGTGTGGCAATATCTTTGAACAGTTCGGATATCGCCTGTAATAACATCATGAATATTCCGAAGGACATCATGGATTTAATCGGCCACATCAACGGCCGCCACATGGACGGGCTGTGTTCCTGATATTTAATGGCATATTGTGTGGACTCGATGCCGCCATACAGCATCACCCCAAGATAGAAGATCAAGACAAATATGGTAATACAATCCACCCAGGCTTTTTTACGGGTAGACCAAGTACTGTAGAACAAATCCATCCGCACATTGGCCCCAAGCTGGATCGAATAAGCCCCACCCAGCAGGTAATAGGCTACAAGGATATATTGTGCGACCTCTAAGGTCCAAAATGACGGTATAATGAAGGCCTGTTTAGATATGGTTGACCACATCAACACGGCCATCAAGGCGAAAATACCATACATCATCACACGTCCGACCAGATAATTGAACCGGTCAACTATCCGCACAAAGGTGGTTACGATTTTCGGCATAGTTTCCCTCCCCAGAAGTATTCTTTCACACAATGACACCAATAGTCATTGGCGCGTCAATAGTTTTATGACCTTTTTTGTAAAAAACTCTTCAAACTGCATTGATCTGAAACAATTTCCATAAATCTTACCACTGAACATTAACATTTGCATCAATTAGTGCCCCTTCCAACGCTGTATCTGGAGCTCTATCAGATACCAGCGTGTTGATTCCATTCAAGTTACACACATTAAACGGGGCGGCGCGATTAAATTTAGTGTGATCTGCAACAATGATGGTTTGCGCAGAAGCTGCAATCATGGCGCGGGCGACCTGTGCCTCATCATTGGAAAAGTCCATTGCATTGCCCGCATCAATAGCCGCAACAGTAATGATCGCCATATCTGCCCGAAAACGCGCAACTTCAGTAATGGTTTCCGCCCCAACCGTTTGCGCATTATCGCTACGATAGCGGCCACCCAATAAATAGACATCCGCACCGCCCGCCCCTTCAGCAAAGGTGGCGGCAATGCGGGTGGAATTGGTGACTACGGTTAGTTTTTTGATCCGCGCCATCGCTTCTGCACAGATTAAAGTGGTTGATCCCGTATCCAGGAACACGGTTTGCTGTGGGGCTACAAGGGCTACAACTTTTTCGGCAATCAGCCGTTTGGCCAAAGCATTGCGCCGCATGCGGGCATCAAACACGCCTTCACCTTGGGGTGACAGGCTGCGTGCGCCGCCATGAACTTTTCGAATTTGGCCTGCATCCGCCAGAATGGTCAAATCCCGTCGGATGGTTTCTGCGGATGCATCGAATTTTTCCGCCAATCCGCCAACGCTAATCTCGCCACGCTTTGCGATAAGATCGCAAATCTCGGCCTGCCGCACACTGGGCCGTATATATGCATTCCGGCGAATCATGAATAAACTGGCTTTATATTAGCATCTAATATAAATGACCAAATGGACATTAATATTTGTATCATGCTGTTTACATTGATAAATAATATCACTATTTGCCCTTATTTTAATTCGTATATCCACAATATAGATAGACATTATTCTGTCAAGAGGTTAGACAAGGCGGCGTAATATCGGGAAACAACAATGCCCAAAGCCAGCTTGCCAGGTAAATGCTTTGACGTTGCCATTATTGGCGCGGGCGTTGTCGGTTGCGCTATGGCACGGCGTTTTACGCTGGATGGCGCGCGGGTAGTTGTGCTGGAAAAAGCGGCGGATGTTCTGGACGGGGCTTCGAAAGCCAACAGTGCGATTTTGCACACGGGCTTTGATGCGACGCCGGGTTCTTTGGAGCAAACCTGCATTGCACACGGCTACCGCGAATATCTGGAAATCCACGAAAGCCTTGGCCTGCCTTTGTTGAAAACAGGGGCAATGGTTTTGGCGTGGGATGATGATCAGCTAGCTAAACTGGATGGGCTGGTTGCCAAGGCACATGAAAACGGTGTCATGGATGTGGCGATGCGCAGCCGTGCTGAAATATTGGCACAAGAACCGCAGCTTGCATCCCATCTTATGGGCGGTTTTGTGGTGCCAAGTGAGTACTTGATTGATCCGTGGGCCTCTGCCCATTCGTATATCTTACAAGCTCTTGCGAACGGGGCAGAACTACATCGGGATAGCGAGGTTTTGGCAGGTCAGTTTGACGGGTCTGAATGGTTAATTGAAACCTCAAAAGGGACTGTGTGTAGCAAACAAGTTATCAACTGTGCAGGGCTTTATGGCGATGTGATTGACCAACGCTTGCTGGGCAAAAGCAGTTTCATTATCAAGCCGCGTAAAGGCCAGTTTGTGGTGTTTGATAAACCTGCCTCTGACTTGATCAAAGCGGTGATCTTACCAGTGCCAACCGCCACCACCAAAGGTGTGGTGATTTTTCGCACCATCTTTGGCAACCTTGCGGTCGGGCCAACGGCCGAGGAACAGACCAGCCGCACGGACACTTCAACCGAAGCAGGTACACTACGTGAGTTACGTGCCAAAGGTATCAAGATGTTGCCTGCGTTAGAAAAATACGAGGTGACAACGGTCTATGCGGGCCTGCGCCCTGCGACCGAGTTTCAGGACTATCAGATCAATCAAGATGCTACGCAAAACTACATCACGGTTGGCGGTATCCGCTCAACGGGCCTAAGTGCGGCACTGGGGATTGCGCGGCATGTGGCATCGCTAAACACGCGCTCTGGGTTTAATGGTAAAACAATTACCGCCCCGATCTGCCCCAACCCTGACCGCCTGTCAAATTATCATCCCCGCGATTGGCAAAGCCCTGATCATGGCGGCATCATTTGCCATTGTGAGCTGGTCACACGGCGTGAAATTGAAGCGGCGTTGGATGGCCCGATGCCGCCAGCCACGCTGCAAGGTTTAAAACGGCGTACGCGGGTTTGCATGGGGCGGTGTCAGGGGTTTTACTGCACTGGGCCTTTGTCTGAAATCACGAAAGGGCGGATCAATCCGCCGATCGGGGTGACAGATGAATAAGGTCGATATAACCTGCACCGTTGCGATTGTTGGCGGCGGCACTGCCGGGTTGGCACTGGCCACGGAATTGAAACGCCGTGGGGTGGCGGGTGTGGTCGTGTTGGAACGCGAAGCGCAAGCAGGCGGTGTGCCGCGCCATTGCGGGCATTATCCCTTTGGGGTGCGTGAATTGAAACGTGTGCTGAAGGGGCCTGATTATGCCCGCAAACTTGTGCAAAACGCGTTGGCGGCAGGGGTGGATATCCGCACGGATACCACGGTTACAGCCCTGCATCCGAATGCCTGCCTAAGCTTGTCTACGCTAGATGGATTGATGGTGTTGCAGGCTGAACGTGTGGTGCTTTGTACCGGCGTGCGCGAAAGCAGCCGTGCGCAGCGGTTCTTGGGTGGGCAACGCCCGATGGGTGTGGTGTCCACAGGTGCTTTGCAATCGATGGTTTATCTGCACCGCTTACGCCCGTTTCGCCGGCCTGTTATTCTGGGCACAGAGCTGGTTTCATTCTCGGCCATTATGACATGCCATCATATGGGGATACGCCCTGTYGCGATGYTKGAAGAAAATRMCCGCATTACTGTGCGCCAATTCATGCGCCCCTATCCTGCGATCAAGGGYATTCCACTTAAGTGTGGRGTGCGCGATTTGCGGATTATCGGCGATAAGATCGTTRAGGCGGTTGARTATATTGATRCRSATGGCAYYYGCCAGACAATAGAAACTGACGGGGTGATTRTSACAGGCSGTTTYCGCCCTGAAAGTGCGTTGCTGCACGCCAGCCATATCGAGGTTGAYCCTGCAACRGGYGGSCCMAGTGTTGATCAATATGGCCGCAGTTCTGACCCCAGCTATTTTTGCACAGGCAACYTGTTACGMCCRGTTGAAACATCRTCWTGGTGTTGGCATGAGGCGGTTGAATGTGCYGCGCGTGTTGYACGCGATTTGGYRCAGCCGATTGGCGATTGCGCATTTGTACCGCTTAGATCGGATGACCCTGCAATYCGTTTTGTYATGCCGCAACGGYTGGTTCTGTCWGATGCSCCAAAYGCGATGGAAAACATGCARATYCGTTTGAATGAACCYGTTATCGGGCATTTGACYGCGMATTCTGRYGGAAAAACCCTTTGGGGTGATTTTATTCAATCGCGCCCTGAACGGCGCATTCTTGCCCCCTTGGCAGCTTTGTTAAAGTCGGGTTTAACTGCACCWATAGAGYTGGAAATACTGAAGGGGTAATTCAGATGCGTTTTGCTGCCATTGATCAAGGAACAACCAGCACGCGGGCTTTGGTTGTTGATAAGGCAGGCGCATTGCAGGTTGTGCATTCCGTGGAACATCGCCAGATTTATCCGCAATCAGGGTGGGTGGAACATGACCCGGAAGAATTGAT
>JAESRV010000114.1 GCA_016764475.1 Amylibacter sp. | reverse complement strand
TTTGGTAGCCTTGCGGCAAATCGGGGTAGAAATAGTTTTTACGGTCAAAGGCGGAATAAAGGTTGATCTTGGCCTTCAGCCCCAGCCCGGTACGCACTGCCTGTTCAACGCAAAACTGGTTAATCACGGGTAACATGCCGGGCATGGCGGCATCAACGAAGGATACGTTGGAGTTGGGTTCGGCACCGAATTTGGTGGAAGCACCAGAGAACAGCTTGGCCTTAGAGGCCACCTGCGCATGCACTTCCAGCCCGATCACAAGTTCCCAGTCGCCTTTGGCACCTGCGATGGTTTTGGGTTTGGGTTCTGTATATGCGAGTGCGGCCATGGGGTATATCTCTGTCAGTTTTGTCGGTGGGTTTTAAGCCGACAAAGGGCGCGGGGCAAGTATAAATGCGATCTAGGGTCAGGGCCTGTTAATCCTGCGCCACTGGCGCGGTTTTCCCGAAATATCAGGGGTTTGGYGCGCGCCGTCAATAGTKGWTCTATTTGCAAGCGTGCCAAGYCGCTGAGATGAAGGGAAAACCACGTCCWWCGGATTTGGCRTATTTTCCCACTGGATACGTTACAGTTGCTTGAAAATAAACGGTATTTACGGCACAACTGTGCCTGCCCAGTGAAAAAATCTGTCAAACCAGAGGTGCAGGATTAATAGGTCCTGACCCTAGGGGAATTGGTGTTTGGGCGGTATGATCGGCGTACACTATGCGTATGATCCGCGTGCACCAAACGGTGCATATCAAATATCTAATATTTGCCCGCAATCCTATGGTCTTGACTTGAAGGAACACGCATGGCCGCAATACGCAAACAGACCCACGATCTGGCCAACCTCTATCTTGCACGACGGTGTTTGAAGGCAGAGCCTGTCTGAAAACGGGGAAAACCTGGTGAAACGAGCACCCAACCAGAAAAACTGGCAAAAAATGTTGTCTGGATGGCCCGATAGAGATACAGTTGCTAGATTACCCGTTCTAAAAAGTTTAGCAAACCCCCATGACCCCACTCGCTTTCATATTCTCCCTGCCCGTCCGCGCCTATCGCCTGACCTTCAGCCCGTGGGTCGGTCACGGGTGTCGTTACCAGCCCACCTGTTCAGCCTATGCGCTGGAAGCTTTGCAAAAACATGGCGGGATAAAGGGCAGTTGGCTGGCTGCAAGGCGCATCGGGCGGTGTCATCCGTGGGGCGGCAGCGGTATTGATAACGTCCCTGACAAAAATTCCCGAAAACGTCGCAAATAGAGTAGCTGCGCCAGCCGGCCCTGTGATATGCACGATGCAGAGGCGATGGCGTCGCCCTTCTTTCATCATTTCGTCCTGAACGCCCGGACATCTCTTGGGGTGTTTGCGAACACCCCCTATTCAGGAGGTCCCGATGGAACCCACCCGCCCGGAATTTTACACATACCCCGTAACCGCAAAAGCCTCTCTGCCCTTTGCCCAACCCGAATATGATGCGCGTCTATCTGGCCTGCGCAAGATCATGCAGGCCCAAGACATAGGCGCGGTCATCCTGACCTCGATGCACAACATCGCCTATTATTCGGGCTTCCTATATTGCAGCTTTGGGCGCCCCTACGCCTGCGTTGTCACCCATGACACCGCCCACACAATATCCGCCGGCATCGACGCCGGCCAACCCGCGCGGCGTTCGGCATGTGACAACATCACCTATACCGACTGGAAGCGTGACAATTACTGGCGCGCGGTGAAATCCTGCCTGGATGGTGCCAAAGCGGTTGGCATTGAGGGCGATCATCTGACCCTGATAGCCCAACAAAAACTGCAAGAGTTTCTGGCTCCCGAAAAAATGACCGACATTGCGCTGGCCACCATGCAGCAACGCATGGTCAAGTCGCCTGCCGAAATTGCCCTGATCAAAGAGGGTGCCCGCATTGCCGACGTCGGTGGTTTCGCCATTCGTGATGCCATCAAGGTTGGCACCCGTGAAATAGACGTGGCCATGGCAGGGCGCGATGCGATGGAGTTAGAGATCGCCAAATCCTTCCCAGATAGCGAAATCCGTGACAGTTGGGTCTGGTTCCAATCGGGCCTGAACACCGATGGCGCCCACAACCCTGTCACATCGCGCCGCCTTGAAGCAGGCGATATATTGTCCTTGAACACATTCCCGATGATCAACGGCTATTACACCGCATTAGAGCGCACACTTTTTGTAGGCGAGCCAAACCAAGCCCAAATGCGGGTCTGGCAGGCTAATGTAGAGGCCCATGAACTGGGCTTGTCACTGATCAAACAGGGTGCCACCTGTTCAGGTATCTGCAAAGAGATCAACGCGCTGTTCACTGAACACAACCTGCTGCAATACCGCAGCTTTGGTTACGGCCATTCGTTTGGTATTCTGTCCCACTACTATGGCCGCGAAGCGGGGCTGGAACTACGCGAAGACATCGACACGGTACTAACCCCCGGCATGGTGGTTTCCATGGAACCAATGGTCACATTACCCGAAGGGGATGCTGCCGCAGGCGGTTACCGCGAACATGATATCGTGGTGATAACAGACGAAGGTGAAGAAAACATTACCAAATTCCCCTACGGCCCCGAACATAACATCGTCGGCGCATAACACAGCACAACGTCATCACCCGACTGGTTCGGGTGATCGCGCGCCCACCCAACCAAGCTTACCCACTACCGCCCCCGCCAATGTGTTGGCACAACGATTAAAGCACCTATTGATGAAATGATCGCATTTAGCCCATGACTGCCAAAACTGAACCCGAACATGAAGCGCACCAGAATAAACAGCACCGCCCCGCCGACACAGATAATAATGGAATTCAGATATCCGTTATTGGTAAACCCCGATTTTTCGCTGAAATACCCGATGATTATAGCCAAAAATATCGTGCCAAATAGTGCAAAAATCATCTGTTATTCCTTATTTATAAGTATGCTACGGTGCGCAATCATTGCCCCGCGAGGGCCAGTTCTGGACTTTTCTTAACGTCCGCTATGGATACGCTTAAGAAGTTGATAAACAAACGCGTCAGGCTGCGACTGCCGGCATTTCTGGGCCAAACCGCATAGACGTTAATCTGTTCGGTCGT
This sequence comes from Amylibacter sp., assembly GCA_016764475.1. GTDB lineage: Bacteria > Pseudomonadota > Alphaproteobacteria > Rhodobacterales > Rhodobacteraceae > Amylibacter. Next base: position 18,107 of record JAESRV010000114.1, on the reverse strand, counting down.
CCAACCGGGTAATATCTGCACCAATGTCCCATTCATGACCTCTTGCGCCACATACATTTCGGGCAACAACGTAACCCCCCGACCTAATAATGCCATTTGCTTTTTAGCCTCGCCGTTGTCACACCAGAATTTACTGTTGTGTCGCCCATGATACTCTTCGCCACTGCCGTCAGTCTTATACAAATCCAGCTGGTCCCAGCCAATTTCGCATATAAAAGGATAGCCTTTCGCATGTAGATCACCTGGCACATGTACATGCCCCAGTTTTTTAACCAGCTCAGGTGCCGCAAACAGGCAACCGTGCCCATCGGTCAGTTTTTTAACCATAAAATTACTGTCAGACAGATCGCCGAACTGAATAGCAAGGTCGTAACCGCTTTCATTCAGATTATGATGACCTATTTCATATGTTATTTCCAAAATAACATCCGGATACATATCGCAAAATGCCGCAAGAAGTTTCATAAACTTTGGCGACGCCATAAAAGTTGGCATTGCCACCGATAACTTCCCGCGCGGGCTGTTCATCACATTTTGCAGCTCTTCCAGCCCGGTTTCCGCCGCATCCAGCATATTTTGCGCGTGTATCGACAAACGCTGCCCCGCCCCGGTTAAGGTCAATGACCGGGTAGACCGATAGATTAACGCCGTATCCAGCGTTTCTTCCAGCTGTGAGATGTGTTGGCTGACAACGGGGGCAGATATCCCCAGAACATTTGCCGCAGCAGAGAATGACCCTGTTTCGGCAACTTTGGCGAAGACCGCCAATGATTTAAGTTTTGGTAACATGCAAAACCTATTACACGATTTTTTAAAAGAATGAAATAAGTTTATTCAGGATAATCGCCCAATACACTTTAGCCTAAAACCAAATCAACAGCGGCAAACAAGATTACACGCCGCAATAACCGCGCTCCTCCCGCGCAAAACATAAAGGCCTAAAAAATGAAAAACCTTATCAAAACCGTTGCCGTTATCATCGCTATCGCACCTGTTGCAGCCATGGCAAGCAACCTGCCGGTCGACTTCCCATCAACATTCCCGGAAGTAGCTCAACCTGCAACTCAACTGGATATCAGCACATCTAACGAACCTGTTGTTACCATCGAAGCCAACACGCAAAAATAACGCGGCTTTGATCGCCCTGGCAAACGCTCCTCAATTTCCCTGAGATTGCCAGGGCCTACTCTTCAAAATATTCTTCATTACTTTGATATGTCGACGGATTATGCCCAACAGACGATTGCGCACATCCAGCCAAAACCACCAAAATCACCATAGATCTTATTAACATTTACACCCTTATTTAAGCCATTTCACTTTAATTACATTTCGCATCATTTTCTAACGGATGCAACATGCGCACTTATCAAACTTTCGTAACCCGCGCGTAATTTCCCGTTTGCGCATCGCTGCAATAGAAAATACAACACAGGCTAGAAAAGTCGATCAAAAGGGCCTGTCAAATGTCATCAAATAAATACGTGTACTTCATGGAAGGCGTTTCCAAAACCTATCCCGGTGGCAAGAAATGTTTTGAGAACATCCACTTGTCCTTTTTACCCGGCGTTAAAATCGGTGTTGTCGGTGTTAACGGCACAGGTAAATCCACGCTTATGCGCATCATGGCGGGCATGGATAAAGATTTTCAGGGTGAGGCTTGGGCGGCAAAAGGGGCCACTGTGGGTTATTTGCCGCAGGAACCCAAACTGGATGCGGCCCTGAATGTGCGCGAAAACGTGATGCTGGCTGTCGCCGCGCAAAAAGCCATTCTGGACAAGTACAACGACTTGGCAATGAACTATTCCGAAGAAACCGCTGATGAGATGGGCAAGTTGCAAGATGAGATCGACGCCCAAGATCTGTGGAACCTGGACGCCAGCATCGACATCGCGATGGAGGCCCTGCGCTGCCCCCCCGATGATGCCGATGTCAGCACGCTTTCAGGCGGCGAGGCGCGGCGTGTGGCCCTGTGCAAACTGCTGCTGGAAAAGCCCGATATGCTGCTGTTGGATGAGCCAACCAACCACTTGGATGCCGAAACCATCGCATGGCTGCAAAACCATCTGATGGACTACAAAGGCACTATTTTAATCGTCACCCACGACCGCTATTTTCTGGACAGTATCACCAGCTGGATTTTAGAACTCGATCGCGGGCGCGGCATCCCGTACGAGGGTAATTATTCCGCATGGGTTGAACAAAAAGCCAAACGCATGGCCCAGGAAGCCCGCGAAGATAAATCCAAATCGAAAACGCTGGAACGCGAACTGGAATGGATGCGTCAGGGTCAAAAAGCCCGCCAAGCCAAGCAAAAGGCGCGGATCAACGCCTATAATGAACTGGCCGGGCAATCGGAACGTGATAAGGTCGGCAAGGCCCAGATCATCATCCCCAACGGGCCGCGACTGGGATCAAAAGTGATTGAAATCGAAAACCTGACCAAAGCATATGGCGACAATCTGTTGATTGATGACCTCAGCTTCAGCCTGCCGCCGGGTGGCATTGTCGGCGTGATCGGCCCTAACGGCGCGGGTAAATCAACCTTGTTTCGGATGCTCACGGGGGTCGAGCAACCCGATAGTGGTACCGTTGAGTTTGGCGACACGGTGAAGCTGTCTTATGTCGATCAATCGCGTGATGCGCTGGATGACAAGAAAACCGTCTGGGATGAAATTTCAGGCGGGCAGGATATTATCATGCTGGGGGATGCCGAGATAAATTCACGCGCCTATTGTTCCAGCTTCAATTTCAAAGGCGGCGATCAGCAAAAACCGTTGGGGTTGCTTTCGGGCGGAGAACGTAACCGGGTTCATATGGCGAAAGTTTTGAAAGATGGCGGCAATGTTTTGCTGCTGGATGAGCCGACAAACGATCTGGACATCGAAACGCTGCGGGCATTGGAAGATGCACTGACCGATTTCGCGGGCTGTGCCGTGGTAATCAGCCACGACCGTTTCTTTTTGGACCGCATCTGCACCCACATGCTGGCGTTTGAAGGCAACAGCCATATCGAATGGTTCGAGGGCAACTTTGAGGACTATGAGGAAGACAAAAAACGTAGGCTGGGGCCGGATGCTTGTGAGCCGAAACGGGTGAAGTATAAGAAGTTTACTAGGTAGAGAGATATCAAAATTATTGACTTTTTAACTATTAGCTACTAGCTAATTATTAACCCGATGCTGCGGCGGTCGGTAACAGATGGTACATAATCCACCGAATGGGGCCGTTGCGCCCCATTTTTGTTATCCAAAGTATTTAGTCCCATAGCCACGAATTCGACCATAAATTGATCGGTCATATTTGTTAACATTCATAATTTCTATTAAGCGGCGAGCAAAAGCACCAACATTGACATCATGTCCCTCTAACTCCCTGATATTAAAATGACTTGGGTGAGCAAGTAAATCACATAATTGCAAACCCGATATGTTATCCTTTTTAGTTCTAAACTTTAGGTTCTTTGATGGTATGCGGAAACAAATCCGTTCTGAATTACAATATCTCGTTCCAGCCTGCCGCACTGTCTCAAACGTAGCCTGTAACTTTCTATCTGGTTTCCCTTGTCTCGCTTCTGGCATTATATCACCAATAGAATCACATCGTTCCAAAAGTTGAGCATATTTTTCAACCATCACCTCCATAAGGTAATGATACGGATGTTGGCTGTTCCAATGTTCCTGACGAAGCATCCATTGTTTATCAATAAGAACAGTTATAATTTTAAAATCTAATTCTGAAAATAAATTGATAATAAAATCGTCAAATTCAGCCCTCTTTTGCAAGTCTTTCAAAACCCAGAATGGGCCCTTAAATTGTGCAATATCTTTTCTGTGAAAAATTAATGGTTCATCAGGGTCATGATCAAACACATTGGCCTTTAACAAACTAAATTGAGGAACTAAAATATCGCGATTGGCAGTCTTGTTTAGTACAACTCCCGACAAACTAAGAAACCTATGGTTCTCATGATCAACGTGGGTCAGCACATCAGTACCTACCTCGTCCAAATAAAGTCTAAACAAATTTCCTAGCCTCAAATTAGTTGATCTTCATAATATATACATTGTGATACACAGTTAATAATAGGTTAATATGACCATTAACAACTTCCTCCTTCAAAACGATATAAAGGAGGAAATGCAGCCAGTAGTATCTACCGCTCATGTAAGCCAATACAAAAATACTCGGCGTGGGTCGTTCTAGCAAGTTTTTCAACGTAGCGTTCCTTCAAGCTCCCACCCACAGCCACCATCCCCAGACGAGGGCCGCGCCCGACATGTGGGAATTGCTGCCCAAATCCCACTACCGCCACGGGAGGGGCAAAAGCACCCACCCAAGTCTCTCGGAGATTATAAATAATCCCCTGCCGACTCTGCGGTTCTCTCAGGGATTATTAAGCCGCAATTTTCACGACGTGTTACCGATGCAATACCGACGTAATACAGACAGCACATTTTAACCGATCAGCGTAAACCTTACCCAAGCGCGCTTTACGTTAACAAACCACCCGCTGGTCAATGGGCGAATCCCCCGTTATAGGGGCCATATGTTAGATGAAAACGCCGATATCCACCCGCTGTTCGCAGGCGCCCCTTCAACCACCGAGTTCAAGAAGCTGCGCAAGCGTATTGTGCGCCAAACCCGTGATGCGATTGAACAGTTCGGCATGATTGAACGCGGCACAAAATGGCTGATTTGCCTGTCAGGTGGCAAAGACAGCTACACGCTGTTGGCGGTGTTGCATGAGTTGAAATGGCGCGGGCTATTGCCGGTAGAATTGCTGGCTTGTAATCTGGATCAGGGCCAGCCGAATTTTCCGGCAACCGTGCTGCCGGAATTCCTTGAAAAAATGGGGGTGGCGCACCGTGTGGAATTTGAAGATACTTATTCTATCGTTAAGGAAAAAGTGCCTTTGGGGCGCACTTATTGCGCCATGTGTTCACGCCTAAGGCGCGGAAACCTATACAGAATTGCCCGTGAAGAGGGCTGTTCGGCTGTGGTGTTAGGGCATCACCGCGATGATATTCTGGAAACCTTTTTCATGAACCTGTTTCATGGCGGGCGCTTGGCCACCATGCCGCCAAAGCTGGTCAATGACGCAGGCGATTTATTTGTCTATCGCCCGCTGTCTTTTGTCGCGGAAAAGGATTGTGAAAAGTTCGCGCATGCAATGAAATACCCGATTATTCCGTGTGATTTATGCGGCTCACAAGACGGTTTGCAACGCCAACAGGTTAAAGCCATTCTGGATGGTTGGGAGGCCAACAGCCCCGGCCGCAGACAGGTGATGTTTCGCGCACTTATGAACGCGCGGCCCACGCATTTACTGGATACCGGCCTGTTTGATTTTGCCAGTCTGACACGGCCAAACCCGAAAACTGACAAAAGCCCTTAAAAACCTTGACCTTTCGGCGCAATTTCTATTGAACCGAGCAAACAAACATAACCCGTTTCAGGACATGCGATGCAAGAAGATGACAACACAAAAAATCTAATCCTAGCCAGCGTTTTAAGCTTAATAGTTATACTGGGCTGGTTCTGGTTTTTCCCGCCTGAAGCCCCGCTTCAAGATGCGCCAACTGAAGCCACACAAATCGCCCAAAGCGAAAACGGTGAAAATACCGTTCCGTCCGCTGCGGGGGATGCGACAGTGCCGTTGGTTGATCTGCCTTCTGCGGCTGAAAACCGCGATGAGGCCTTGGCCAAATCGCCGCGTGTTAAGATCGATAGTGCGCGTGTGTTCGGGTCAATTTCACTGACGGGTGCCTTGATTGATGACTTGTCTTTGAAAGATTATAACGTGCGTTTGAACGACGAAAGCGAGAAAATTCGCATTCTGTCACCTATTCAACGCAGCTCCGGTTATTGGGCGTTTCATGCGTGGTGGTCGCCTGACCGCTCTGTCGCACCTGGTGATGTACCTACGGCCAAGACCCTGTGGTCGGTTAAATCCGGTGATGTTTTGTCTGAGACCCGCCCCGTTGTGTTGCAGTGGGATAATGGCAAAGGTCTGGTATTTGAACGCACCATTACCATTGACGCCAACTATCTGATTTCGATCAAGCAATCTGTGCAAAACAATACGGGTAACGTTATTCAGCTGGCCCCGTATGCCGCACTGACCAGCAAGGGTGATCCGGATATTCGCGGGTTTTATATTCTGCACGAAGGGGCCGTGGCCTCAATCGATGGTGAGTTGGTTGAAGAGACTTACAAAAATGTACGCAAGTTTGATGTCAACCAAAATGGCATAAGTTCAAAAAGCTATGATGTCACGGAAGGTGGCTGGATCGGGTTTACCAACCAATATTGGATGACCAACCTGATGCCGGAACCGGATCAAAGTTTTGAAACCGTGCTTGAGTATAATGAAAAAGCCAACCGCTATCAGGCCGACGTGCGCCTGCCTGCGGTTACTATTGCGCCTAACGGTAGCTATGATGTGGTGACATCGCTGTTTGCAGGTGCCAAAGAATATGGAGTGATCAAGGCTTACCAGAAAGAAAACGGCTATAACCAGTTTATCGACAGCATTGACTGGGGCATGTTCTTTTTCCTGACCAAGCCGATTTTTCAAGTGTTGCACTTCCTGAACGGTCTGATCGGCAACATGGGGCTGGCCATTATCGGTCTGACATTGCTCATCAAAGCTCTGCTTTTCCCACTGGCGTATAAATCTTTCGTGTCGATGGCGAAGATGAAAGAATTGCAGCCGCAGATGGAAGCCATCAAAGAAAAAGCCGGTGACGACAAGAAGCAGGTTCAGGCCGAAATTATGAAGCTTTACCGTGCGAAAAAGGTGAACCCCGCTTCCGGGTGTTTGCCGATCTTACTGCAAATCCCGATTTTCTTTTCCCTTTATAAAGTGATCTTTGTAACCATTGAACTTTACCATGTACCGTTCTTTGGCTGGATCCAAGACCTGTCATCACCCGATCCTACATCGATTCTGAACCTGTTTGGCTTGCTGCCATGGACCCCAACTGATTTGCCACAATTTACTTCTATTCTGTCTATTGGCGTCTTACCGATCCTGATGGGTATTACCATGTGGTTGCAGCAAAAGCTGAACCCGGCCCCAACAGACAAAACCCAGGCACAAATCTTCGCTTGGATGCCGTGGGTGTTTATGTTCATGCTGGGCCGTTTTGCCAGTGGCTTGGTGGTGTACTGGGTGGCCAACAACACCATCACGTTTATCCAGCAATACACCATCATGACCCAACAAGGTGTCAAACCTGACATTCTAGGAAACATGTTCAAGCGTTTCAAAAAGGACAAGGCAGACAGCTAATGGCGAATGTCATCAACCTGTGGCGGCACCCGATCAAGGGTGTCGGACGTGAGCAACTTGATACTGTGGCACTTACGGCTGGCAAAACCATGCCGTGGGATCGCCATTGGGCGATTGCGCATACAGATGCCAAGGTTGATCCTGCAAACCCTGAATGGGCGTACTGCATGAACTTTGCGCGCGCCGCACGCGGGTATCGTTTGATGGCGATCTCGTCGCAGTTGGATGAAGCGTCTGGCATCATAACACTAAAGCACCCTGATCTGGAAACCATCGCGGTTAATCCTGACAATTCAGACGATGCTAAAGTGCTGATCAAGTGGATCACTGAAATCAGCAACCCTGATCGATCCCTGCCCGCGCAGATTTTCAAAGCCCCCGATCGCGGTATGACGGATAGCGGCACGGCAAGCCTTTCGATCTATACCAAAGCATCCCTTGATGCCCTTTCCAAAGCGGTTGGTAGCCCCCTTGATCAACGCCGTTTTCGCGGTAATATCTGGCTAGACGGGCCTGATGCTTGGGAAGAATTTAACTGGATCGGTCAGCGCATTCGCATCGGTTCTGCCGAGTTTGAAATCACTGAACCCGTGGGGCGCTGCATGGCGACCACGGTTAACCCTGATACCGGCCTGTCGGATTGCGCCACATTGGACGCGTTGCAATCAAACTGGGGTCACAAGGATTTTGGCGTCTTTGGTGTGGTCACAAAATCAGGCACTGTTTCTATCGCCGACAGATTAGAGGTTCTATAATGGAGATGCGCTTTCGCATTACCGAGCGCCCTGATTATGCGCAGCGTGAGGTCGGCCGCAAACTGTTTGCAGGCGGTTCCGACTTTCTGAAAGGTGTTGTGGCCATGGACGGGATGCCGCCATCGGATCGTTTAGAGGTCTGCTTTGCGGGGCGTTCCAACGTTGGCAAATCCAGCCTGATCAACGCGCTTACTGGGCGCAAAGCCTTGGCGCGCACATCCAACACGCCGGGGCGCACGCAAGAGATTAACTTTTTCACACTGGGTGAAGAACGCTATTTGGTCGATGTGCCAGGCTATGGTTTTGCCAATGCGCCAAAACCGATTGTTGAAAAATGGCAGCGTCTGTTGAAAGACTACCTTTCAGGCCGCCAATCCCTGCGACGGGTGTTTTTACTAATTGACGCGCGTCACGGCGCAAAAGACGTAGATGCAGAAATTATGCAACTTTTAGGCCGTTCTGCGGTGGCTTTTCAGGTCATAATGACGAAATGTGACAAGCCGAAAAAGGCCGATTTGGAAAAATCGGTGACAAAAACCATGGACGTTCTGCAAAATTATCCAGCGGCTTTTCCTGAAATTATCCTGACATCTTCGGAAAAAGGTGACGGAATTGATACCCTGCGCAGTGTTATTGCGACGATGGTTTAAAGCTTCACGGGTTGCCCGTGTGGTGTGGTTTCATAGGCGCGTGTCCAGTCGGATTTGCGCTGTTTCATCGCCTTGTCAGAAATCCCGCATTGCTTTTGCAATACTGTTTCCAGCGCATTGAGTGCCGCCTGATAATAGTTTTCCACCGTATCGGCTTGCGCACTGACTTGCAGATCACGCAAAGCCGCGCCCAGCGTGTTTGACCAATCATCCGCTGCAATCGCGCCTGTCTCAATCAGGTTTTGGGCAATCGCCAAAACCTGCGCTTGCCAAGCTTCGTTGAATGTTGGTTCATCGTCCAGACGCGGTAGCGGTTTGATCGTGTCAGTCTGCATTCAGATAATCCTCCCACAAATCCAGTGAGACGCTGTCTTTTCGATTGGCGCCTTTGCCCCATAATTCAGTTGCTTGGAACGACACTGTATAAAGATGCTGTGCCCGCTCATCGCCTTTTGCGCTGTCATCGGCAAAGATATGCGCATCTCGGTAGCTTAGAATAACCCCCGTCTTGCCCCGCGCATATTCAGGTAATCGCGTGTGCCCTGCGTGCCCCGAAGTATTGGTGACTATGGATTGGCCAACCGTAAATTTAGGGGCGGTTTCAGCGGGTCGATCAAACCTAAATGCCATGGTTTTATTTAACGCTAAAACAGCATCATAATCGGTGTCAGCAACCTGCATCAAGGGGGCAGTTTCCGATTTACCGCTTGCCAGTTCATCAAATGTAAACACACCGCCGTCAATCATTGACGCTATATGGGTCTGCGCCCAACTGTCAAAATACGGGCGGTTCAGGTAATCATCTTTACCGACCAATTCACGGATATGCCGCCACCAGTCGATGGTGATATTCGGGGCTTTGGCCGTGCGTGTCATCGCCCAAATGCGGCCTTCATAATCTGCGTGAAACGGCTTATCCGGTTCATTCACATCCACCGGGCCATAGCCCGGCTTGCCGCCAAGGTCGTGGATGCCGTCCATCACGCACCCCCCGTTTTCAAATCACGATCCGTGCCGATCATGGAATTGCGCGTGACCAGTTTGGCCAGTTCATCCTGTGTCATGCCTTTGGTGCCCGCAGGCCGTTGGGGGATCACCAGATAGCGCAGTTCTGCGGTACTGTCCCAGACATGCACGGCGGTATCTTCGGATAATTCCACCCCGAACTCCGCCAGTACCGCACGTGGTTCGCGTACCACACGTGACCGGTAAGCGGCGGTTTTATACCAGTTGGGGGCCATGCCTAAAATGGCGAACGGGTAGCAGGAACATAGTGTGCAAACCACAATGTTGTGGCTATCGCTTGTGTTTTCAACTGCTTTCAAATGTCCCGATGCAGGGCCTGCAAAGCCCATTTCATCCACGGCTTTTGATCCATCTTCCAGCAAGCGGGTTTTAAATTCGGGGTCTATCCAAGCCCGCGCCACCACATGTGCGCCACGTTTGGGGCCGATATCATCTGCGTAAACCTCAACCCATTTGTCGATATTCTCACTTTTGACCATGCCTTTTTCCACCAGAATAGTTTCCAGTGCTTTAACCCGCAAAGCAGGATCAGACGGTAAATGGCTATGCAAGTTCTGATGTATTTTGGTGATCTTTTTAGGGTCAAAACTTGGCATGGGTTAACTCCTTAAACGTGCTGTGCGCCGTTCACTTCTATTTCGGTGCCGGAAACATATGTGGATTGATCAGAACACAGAAAATAAATCGCATTGGCCACTTCACTGGGCTGGCCCAGACGGCGCATCGGCAGTTTTTCTACAATCTTGTCAGTACCTTCACTTAGGATACTGGTTTCCACTTCGCCGGGGGCTATCGCATTGACCCGCACCCCCAAAGGCCCGAAATCATGGGCCATTTCACGGGTTAAAGCCGCAAGAGCCGCCTTTGAGGTTGCATAAGCTGCCCCCGCAAACGGATGCACCCGCACCCCCGCAATCGAGGTTACATTCACCACCGAGCCCTTGGCCGCTGCAAGTTCATCTTTCAACCCCCGCGCCAAAACCACAGGTGCAAAGAAGTTCACGTGGAACACCTGCCCCCAATCGCGCAAGTCCGTGTCAAACGTGTTCAGACGTTCGCCGTTTTTACCCTTTGGTGAAATTCCCGCATTATTGACCAGCGCATCCAGACGCCCGCCGATCAGGCGTTTCTTGACCCGCTTGATCGCGTCAATCGTTGCCGTTGGGTCACCAAGATCAAGCTGGATGTGGTTATCCTCACCGCCCCAAGGGCATTCCTCGGAAAATGCCTGGCGTGAACAGGTGATCACCCGCCAGCCTTCTTGTACGAATTTTATCACTGTGGCATGCCCGATGCCCCGGCTTGCCCCCGTCAAAAGAAGGGTTTTTTGTGCAGTATCTGCCGACATTTGCGTATCCTGAATATGTGCTGATTTACGTCAGTCATTAATGAAGGTATTGTGCGAAGTTGCAAGCCCCTTGGCGCAAGCGGAACAAAGCGTTAAGCAAAGAAAAGACAGATACAAAGGTTAAACATGGAGAAGTCCAAAGCGATGGAACGCGACTCAATAGCAACCGCCCGCCTGTTAAGCGAGGCCCTGCCGCTGATGCAACGTTACGACGGGGCTATTGTGGTGATTAAACTGGGTGGCCATGCGATGAGCAGCGCATCGGCGATGGATTTGTTTGCCCGTGATGTGGTTATGATGCGTCAATGCGGCGTCAACCCTGTGATTGTGCATGGCGGCGGGCCGATGATCAATGCGATGCTGGACAAGCTGGATATCAAAACTGAATTTGTGGATGGCAAGCGGGTCAGCACCCCCGAAACCGTGGAAGTGGTTGAAATGGTGCTGTCTGGCAAGGTGAATAAAAACATCGTGCAAGCGATCAACCGTCAGGGTGGCAAGGCGGTTGGCCTGTCGGGCAAAGATGGTGATCTGATTGTTTGCGAACAGGCAAAGGGCAATCTGGGCATGGTGGGTGAGCCGGTCCATATAAATGCGCAAGTGATCCAATCCCTGAACGAAGGCGGTTTTATTCCTGTTATTGCCCCTATCGGTACTGGTAAAAATGGCGAGACGTTTAATATCAATGGTGACACCGCCGCAGGGGCAATAGCCGCAGGCCTGAACGCCGATAGATTGCTGCTGCTCACGGATGTTGAGGGTGTAAAAGACGCAGAGGGGGATCTGTTAACCGACCTTACCTCCGCGCAGGTCAACACGCTGACCAAAGACGGTGTGATCGCAGGCGGGATGATCCCGAAGACACAAACCGCCCTGGATGCGATAAAAGGTGGCGTTCGCGCAGTTGTGATTATGGATGGGCGGGCACCGCACGCATGTTTATTGGAACTGTTCACGGATTTTGGTGCGGGCAGCATGATCCGCGCTTGATGTAAAAGGCTATATAAATGGAAAATGAAGTGACAATCCGGCTGGTGGTCTTTTTGGGCCTGTTCACACTTTTTGCCTGCATCGAAGTGTTATTGCCGCGCCGTGCGCGCGACATCAAACGCACACCGCGCTGGTTTACCAACATTGGTCTGATCATCATTGACAGCTTCACCATCCGCCTGATGGCCTTCATCCTGCCGGTCATGGCGGTAACAGCTGCGGCAGATGCGAACGCACAGGGCTGGGGATTGCTTGGCATGGTCAACTGGCCCAACTGGGTTGAAGTTGTGATCGCYATAYTGATCCTTGATTTCGTGATYTGGGSGCARCACCTGATYACCCATAARATCCCGCTTTTATGGCGGTTGCATCAAGTTCATCACGCAGATCGCGATATGGATGTSACCACCGCTATYCGGTTTCATCCRATTGAGATCGCCCTGTCKATGATGYTGAAAATCGGCATAGTYTACGCSCTTGGCCCWACTGCTTTTGCGGTTATTCTATTTGAAATCMTGYTGAATGGCACWGCCATGTTCAACCACGCCAATATCCGTTTGCCCAAGAARCTGGATCAGATYGTGCGGCTTTTGATTGTGACACCTGATATGCACCGCGTACACCATTCGGATATCCGCGMAGAGCATGAYAGYAACTACGGGTTTTCCCTRTCRATCTGGGATCGTATGTTCGGCACWTAYGTMSCSCAACCYAYSAAAGGYCATGATGAYATGACCATCGGGTTGCGCTGGCAGGATGAKAAACCWTTGAAGCTTGGYTGGGCATTGATGCTGCCGTTTCGTAATAAATGAGACTGAAACCGATACGCGCCGCCGCCCTTGACCACGGGYTGGAWGTTTACGGGATCGTTCACCCGCAAGCGGGCGATTATTCCAAAGCCGCAAGTCTGGCACTGTTGGGCCCTTCGGCACAATTCTGGACAGTATTTTCCGCTACTGAAATCTATCACGACGGCCAGCATGACCCGCTAGACCGCTGGTCTAGCCATGTGGTTTCTGCGATTGCCGCAGAACTGGGTGCCCAACCCATTTTCCCCTTTGGCGGCCCGCCTTATGCCCCGTTTATGAAATGGGCCTTACAATCAGGCCGTGCATGGCATTCACCCGTGGGCATGTTGGTGCATGAAATGACGGGGCTGATGGTTTCTTATCGCGGCGCCTTGGCGTTCAGCGAACGGTTGGATATACCCGCACGAAGCTACCAGAACCCGTGCGATACATGCGAAGATCAGCCCTGCCTGACCGCCTGCCCGATTGATGCCATCGATGAAGCCGGATATAATGTTATTGCCTGCCATGAATATCTGGAAACGGATGCGGGTTCTGATTGCCTGAACCAGGGCTGTCTGGTGCGCCGTGCCTGCCCTGTAAGTGTACATCAACCGGCCGAACAAGCAGCCCTGCATATGCGGGCTTTTCAGGGGAAGTAAATGAAACGTATCATCTTAACACGCCACGCTAAATCAAGCTGGGCCAAYYTGGGYCARGCCGAYCACGACCGCCCGTTGAACGCGCGCGGGCAAGRGGCTGCGGTGAAGGTTGGCAMGTGGTTRCAYGATAAYGGMTATAYCCCSGATCAGGTTATWTCATCGACCGCYACGCGCTGTGTTGRAACATGGGCGGGGYTGGAWCAGGCTTTGAAAACGGGCATCACGCCTGARTAYGACCGCAAGCTGTATCACGCCCATGTYGGCAATATGYTGGAAAAACTGAAAGCGGCCACAGGGGATACKGTKYTGATGYTGGGSCATAAYCCCGGCATTGCKGNGTTTNGCCGAAGAGCTGTTACAGRTKGTYCCCAAAAGTGAGAATTTYTTCAGRTAYCCYACGGCSGCRACCACATTGATAGATTTTGARATTGAGGATTGGKCGGAGYTGCAACTTCGKTCYGGGAAGTTGCATTCKTTTGTTATTCCGCGYGAGTTGGGTGTGTGAATGGTAGGTATGAAGCCAAATCAATTAATCCCACTGCACATGGAATATCGGCACAGGTTTAAAGTAGAGTTCGAATTTTTGCTTCAACAGAGCACTTTCGCAAAAATCGTGTTCAAGAACAGTGATCTACTTTTCAAGGACGAAGACTCAGCCTTCTTTAGTTCCTTGCATAATCTATTTGGGTGTTCATTTGAGGGAATGGCCCTTGGCCTTTCTCGGGTTTGGGATGTAAGGCAAGGTGACGTTGACTTAATTTCAATCCCCAACTTGGTTACTCTTTTTTCAGAATACAATTTTCTAGGCTGCCGGAGCTTACGTGAGGGTGAAGCAGATCGCAACACATATGAAGCGCTTTATTCCGACCCGCTGCGAGGAAGATTGCGTGTAGTTCGCACCGAGGCTTTTGCCCACAACATTCAAGTCGGGACAAGTAAAGACCGAAAGAAGAGCGACATTAAAGGGATGCAGGAGTTCAATCTAATAAATGGCGCCGTTCTTGAGTTTTGCGCAAAGACAATTAACCTCCTCTATTCTCTGAATAACCAGTTAAACCTACATGGGTTCCAAAAAGGAAAATCACTGGATGACTTAAAAGTCGAATACACAAAAAACCACATTGCATTTTTACGACACTTCGCGCCCGATATTGTCGAACCGTGATCTACTCAGGCCATTCCACTTGGGCGGAGGCAGAACTTTGTATCCTAGCAACTACACTCCCCCCCAAACACAAAAAGCCCCGCACACTGGCGGGGCTTCTCGATAACTTTAAAAAGCTTTGACCTTAGTGACCCAAAATCTGGCTCAGGAACAGTTTTGTGCGTTCCGATTTAGGGTTGTTGAAGAACTGTTCGGGTTCGTTCTGTTCCACAATCTGGCCCGCATCCATAAAGATCACGCGGTTGGCCACTTGGCGGGCAAAGCCCATCTCGTGGGTCACAACGATCATTGTCATGCCTTCTTCGGCCAACTCAATCATCGTGTCCAGAACCTCTTTGATCATCTCGGGGTCAAGCGCTGATGTTGGTTCATCGAACAGCATGATACGCGGTTGCATGCACAAGGAACGCGCAATCGCCACACGTTGTTGTTGACCACCTGATAGTTGGCCCGGGAACTTATCAGCCTGTTCCGGGATTTTCACTTTTTCCAGAAAGTGCATCGCAGTTTCTTCGGCTTCTTTCTTGGGTATTTTACGCACCCAGATCGGGGCCAAAGTACAGTTGTCCAAGATCGACAGATGCGGGAACAGGTTGAAGTGTTGGAAACACATCCCCACTTCTGAGCGGATCGCATCAATGTTTTTCAGGTCAGACGACAGGTGGGTGCCATCCACTGTGATCTTACCTTCCTGATGCTCTTCGAGCGCATTGATACAACGGATCAGCGTGGATTTGCCAGAGCCCGAAGGCCCGCAAACCACAATCCGTTCACCGCGATGAACCGTAAGGTTAATATCTTTGAGCACATGGAACGATCCGTACCATTTGTTCATTCCTTCGATTTGGATTGCAACTTCTTCAGAAACAACCATTTTCTTTTTAGCATTAGCCATGAGCTTAACTCCTTAGTGGCCTGTCTGAAGCTTGCGCTCCAGATACATTGAGTAACGAGACATAGAGAAACAGAATATCCAGAACATGACGGCTACAAAGCCATATAGTTCCCAGATAATGCCGTTCCAGTTCTGGTCTGCACGAATATTTGTGGACAATCCCAACGGATCCAACAGGCCGATAATTGACACCAATGTGGTATCTTTAAACAACCCGATGAACGTAGACACGATATTCGGGATTGAGATTTTCAGTGCTTGCGGCATGATAATAAGCCGCGTTGATTGCCAGAAATCCAGCCCCAGACTATTGGCCCCTTCATATTGTCCTGTGGGCAGGGCAGCCAGACCGCCCCTGATTACTTCCGCCATATAGGCCGATGCAAACAGTGTTACCATAATGATAACCCGCAAGATTATATCAAAGTTGGTGCCGGGTGGCATAAAGTAGTTCAACAAGGTAGACGCCACGAACAACAACGTGATCAGTGGTACACCGCGAATAAACTCGATAAAGCCCACACAAAGCACTTTGACAATCATCAGATCAGACTGACGCCCCAAGGCCAGCACAATGCCGATCGGCAATGAAAAGGCGATACCCGTAACACCGATGATAATAGATAACATCAAACCGCCAAAGTTGGATGACGGAACCGCTTCTATTGCAAGTGGAATGATTGACTGGAATGTGTCTGCTGCAGAACCTGCAAACAGGATCCACCATAAGACAGGAACAAAAGCCGCTGCAATCATGCCTGTCAAAGAGCCAAGCATTTTGCTAAAGATTTTAAAGGCGACAACACCCAGAACAAAGCCTGCAATAATTGAAACAGGCACCCAAAATGATCCACCCCAAAGAAACCAAAGGGCCAGAAACGGATACACGGCTGTAAACCAGATCATTTTTCTTGGAAGCTTGTCAAACAAGACAGGGGCAATAGCCAAGAACATACCAATAAAGGTCAGATTAGGACGCCAGCGCAATTCTTGCGGATAGAAGCCGTAAATCAACTGCGGGAACCGTTCATTAATAACGGCCCAGCACGCACCTGTGGTGCCTTCGCCATAAGCTTCTATGATATTGGCCCTGCATTCCTTTAACGAACTTGCGTTCCAGGATGATTGGAAAATCCAAGGCAGGGTTTGGCTTAGGACGAAATAAATCCCCCAAATTGCCGCAATCGACAGGATTGTATTCGGGATTGATGAAAACATGTTTTCCCGAAACCATTTAATCAGACCTTGCTGCCCGAGAGGCGGTTCCCGCTCTTGCAACATTTCTGTGCGTACAAATGATACATCGCTCATATCAACGCTCCCTCAGCTTAACACGTTCATTATATTGATTCATGATCGTGGAGATTGTTAATGAAATAGTCAGATAAATCGCCATCAAGATCATCAGGCTTTCCATCTCACGACCAGTTTGGTTCAGCGTAATGCCGCCCAGCGTGCCCGTAATATCCATATACCCAACTGCAATCGCCAGTGACGAGTTTTTGGTCAGGTTCAGATACTGCGAAATCATTGGCGGGATAATCACCCGCAAGGCCTGTGGTAAAACCACCAGACTTGTGATCCGTCCGGGGCGCAACCCAAGGGCTGCCGCCGCTTCGGTTTGACCTTTTGAAATCGCCTGAATGCCCGAACGCACGGTTTCCGCAATAAAGGCTGCGGTATAAAGTGACAGCGCGAACCAAAGGGCGATTAAAGAGTTCCGCATGTAGAACCCGCCTTTGAAGTTAAAACCTTTCAACACCGGGTATTCCAGCCCCATTGGCTTGCCCAAAATATAATAGGCGGCAATGGATGGCAGAATGAATATGCCAAGTTTAATCCAGAAAGTTGGCAGGATTGCGCCAGTTTCCTCTTGGCGTTTCTTAGCCCATCTACCAAAGATAAATATGCCGACAATAGACAAAAAGAATACCGCTATCAGCGGCCCGGAGCCCGCAAAGAATGTCGGCGATGGGATGTAAATCCCCCGATTGGTAATCGCGACACTATCAAACAGCTTCATGGATGCGATTGCATCTTCACCTCGGAAATCGTTTGGTCGCGGAAAAACCTCAATGAAAATAGCCATTGTGATAATGATCCAAAGCAGTACAGGAACATTCCTGAACGTTTCGATGTAAATTGTCATCAGCTTTGAAATCAGCCAGTTTTTAGACAGCCGTGCGATACCGACTGAAACACCGATAACGGTGGCGGTGATGCAGCCCAAAAAGGCGACTAGCAGTGTATTCAGCAAGCCTACAACCGCAGCACGACCATGGGTCATCTGCGAGTTATATTCGATTAAACGTTGGTTAATATCATACCCTGCTTGGTCACTTAAGAAACCAAAACCTAGGGGTTTCCCCAGTTCGGCAAGGTTTTGTCCAGCGTTTCTGACAAGCCAACCAACCGCAAGCAAAAACCCGATTAGGGCAATGATTTGGATGGTCATGGAACGATAGCGTGTATCGTACAATAACTGGCTCAGTCGGAAACCGCCCTTTTCAGGCTCGGTTATAGCAGACATG
>JAESRV010000015.1 GCA_016764475.1 Amylibacter sp. | reverse complement strand
GCCAATGCCGTTGACCTTCCCGGACACACACAAATTGTGCGCACGCCTGCGTGTGATGTTTTTCCCGACAGCGACCTTGGTGCGCGACTTGTCACCACTGCAGTGGGCCTACTTTCAGGCAAAGAAACTGGTAGGGCCCTTGATAAAGGTCAGGAATACGCTGCATCGTTATGCAAGCGTAATATTATCGGTGGGGCCATACTCATTTTGAACGAAAAGACGCGTATCGTCGGACGCAAATCCCTCATTACACAGAAAATAACCGGAGAATTGGCAGATGCCTGAATTCATTGTTCGCAAAATAATCATCACCGTTGAGGAAATTTATCACGAGAATGGACCCATAGCTGAACAGCCGCGCAAACGCGGTGCGGTGATTGCTCTGGTAAATAATCCCTTTGCGGGCACATATCACCCGGAATTACAAAGTGCCATGGATGACCTCAAGCCACTGGCCCTGGAAATGAGTGCCAAGCTGATAGACGCGCTCGGGGGCAGAGACGGCATCGATGGCTATGGCAAGGCGGGCCTGTGTGGTGAGGCCGGAGAACTTGAACATTCTTCCCTGTGGCATGTGGCCGGTGGCTATGCCATGCGTGAATATCTTGGTGAGGCCAAGGCAATTGTGCCCTCATCCATGAAGGTCGGCGGTGTTGGCAGGCCGATTGATATTCCTTTAGGTCACATCAATGCTGCATACGTGCGCAGTCATTTCGATTCTATGGAAGTTGGATTGAATGACGCGCCGCGCGTAAATGAAATATTGCTGGCCCTTGTGATGACAACAGGCCCGCGCATCCATTCCCGTTCAGGCGGGTTGGAAGTGGCGGATGTAGAAGGAAAGGATGGTTTAAGATGAGTGCCAAGATCAGAAAAATAGCCGTTTGGGTTGAAGAAACCCACCAAGAGGCGGGTAAAACCATAACACCTGCCACCCGAAAAGCGGTGGCCGCAGCAGTAATCGCCAACCCGTTTGCAGGGCAATATGTGGAAGATTTAACGCCATTAATGGACATCGGTGCTGAATTGGGCGGTTTATTAGGCGAAAAATGCATCGCGGCATTGGGGATTGCAGCAACAGACGCTGAAAGTTACGGCAAAGCGGCCATGGTTGGTGAAGAAGGTGAGTTGGAACATGCCGCCGCCATTCTACACCCCAAACTGGGCGGCCCTTTGCGTAAAACGGTGGAAAAAGGTGCGGCCCTTGTGCCTTCAAGTAAAAAAATGGGTGGGCCGGGGCAAGTTATGGATGTACCCCTTGGTCATAAAGACGCTGCATATGTGCGATCGCATTTTGATGCGATTGAGGTGCGTTTGAACGATGCGCCACGTGCAGACGAGATTCTGGTCGCCGTGGCCGTGACCGATAGTGGCAGGCCGCTGCCACGTGTGGGTGGTTTGACGAAAGATGAAATGGTTGGCAGTGACGGGTTGAAATAATCGGATCGGCCTAAAGTAAATGCGCCAAATAAATAGAACAAAATATATTGGCTTTGCAGCCGCCACAGCCTTGGCATGGCTTTGTCAGGTGCGCATTGCGGCGGCACATGCATCCGAACAGGTGCTGGTTCTTTTACTGCCCACAGATATTTATATCACGGCCGGTTGCGGCGCGGTGTTTGTGTCAATTCTTACCGTAGCTCTGTTACCACCACGATGGCTTGCCTCTGCCTTCAACTCGGTGAAACTTCTGGATTTCAAGCCGCCCGCGCAGTTGCAAAACCTATTGAGTTTGCTGTCACTTGCCTTTCTGATGATGTTTGCGATTGCAGGGGTTTTAGGCCCGCATGATCCGGTCAGTAATTTGTTTTCACTGGTGATCTGGACAGTTTGGTGGGTGTCATTCGTCGTTCTACACGGTATTTTCGGCAATCTATGGGCTTACATAAACCCGTGGAAAGGGCTTTATTATCTGATATTTAGCTCTGCACYGCGCACAAATAAATTGCAGCTTCCTAATATGTTATGCCATTGGCCCGCCGTCTTTATATTACTGCTTTTTGGCCTGYTTATGATCGCTGATCCAGCCCCCGAAGACCCCGAGCATTTGATGCTAGTTGTCGCTGGCTATTGGGCTTTTACATTTGYTGGCATGATCCTGTTTGGTCAGAATACATGGCTGAAACGCTGTGAAGCTTTCTCTGTGTTATTTGGCCTTTTGGCATTAATGGCACCCCTTCGGTGGGGATCAAACCTTCGGCTAGGCATGCCGGGATGGGCGTTGATATCCAAGGGTGCTGTGCCCGTCAGCCTTGCAGTRTTTTGCCTGCTCTTCCTTGGCATCGGTAGCTTTGATGGTCTAAGGGAAACGTTTTGGTGGCTGTCTGTGATCGACGTAAACCCTCTTGAATTTCCGGGTAGATCGGCGATTGTCACCTCATCAGTTCTGGGACTTATGACCTTCAGCGCACTATTGATCCTGACGTTTTGGATTTCAGTATCGCTTGGTGTGAAAATCGCGAACGCCAGCCTGRCAACCGCCAAACATGTAAYGCCAGCCAAGGCATTTTGCCAATTCGGCACATCGATCATACCCATCGCACTTGGGTTTCATTTTGCCCATTTCCTGATCTATTTTCTGGTAAATCAACAGTATTTGCTGCTGGCCTTGTCTGACCCATTTTCAACTGAGGCAAACTACCTGARTTTGTCACGTGGGCATGCCACAACAGGTTTTTTGAACACCAAAGATACGGTTTTTCAGATTTTTCTGGTACAGGCTTTGGTGGTTGTGGCAGCCCATGTCAGTGCGGTTTTTCTGACCCATTCCATTGCAACGTCAATGTACCAGACCAGAAAAAGCGTGTTTCTATGCCAGTTACCGCTTGCAGTTTTCATGATTTTCTACACATTATTTGGTTTATGGCTACTTGCGACGCCGCGCGGGATGTAAATACCCTTTCGCCGCGCCACAAAACACTGGACTTTTTGTTTGTATACTAACAATATGCCAGCTATACGCCCCATCAGTGGCGTTTCATTAGGAGGATAAAATGGGAAACACTAATACTTCCAAATTTACACGTCGCGGCGTGTTGAAATCCATCGGGGCGGGTGCCGGCGTAGTCGGCGCAAGTGCTGTTGCACCTGGGTTAACGGGGTTTGCYCAGGCTCAAAGTTCAGCACCCATMMRGTTGGGTTTYCARGTTCACAGYACCGGYATTGGTGCCGCCTACGGGCGTTGGTATGATCGYACAACAAAAGCCGCAGTGAAACGCATWAACGATATGGGRGGCATCAATGGCCGCCCGGTGGAAATTRTTGTTGAAGATGACGGCACYGATCCAAAGCGCGGCGCAGAGGTTGTTGAAAAATTTGCAACACTGCATAATTGCGATATCGCTTTCGGCACACTTTTCAGCCACGTAGTATACGGTACTGCCCCACGTGCAGGTGAATTAAAACTGCCGTATTTTGTGGTTTCGGAAGGGCATCACGTGGCAAGCGGCAAACTGAACCGCTACACGTTGCAACCCGGCATCACCGACGTGAAAAGTCAGGTTCARGCCATGGCRCCSTTYGTAAGYGAYAATCTTGGYAAGAARATYACAATGATCTAYCCYGAYTTTGCGTTCGGGCACGATCACCGYGATTTCTTTACYGCCGCGATTGAAGCGCAGGGYGGYAYGGTTGTGGAAAGCATYGCAATTCCACCGACCGAAACCTCATTCACCAAATATTTCCCGCGCATTCCGCGCGAAACCGAAGTGATTTATCACGTGATGGTTGGCCCYGCRGTTCTGACTTTYGTYAAGGAATTGGGTGAGTTCTTTGGGCCTAACCGCCCTGAGATATTCGGCTTTATCGACAGTCTGGAAGCCGTTGACATCAACAGCCCCGGTCTGGAATTTCTGGAAAATACATATTTCTGGGAAGGTCATCCGCGCAATGCTCAAGCCGATCAAACCAACTATGATAAGGCGTACCGGGCCGCTGTCGGGGTGGATAACAATGGGGCCTCTTTGGATGATCCAAAAGATTTCGCGACTTATTCACACATGTTCGGATGCTGGGAAACGCTTAACATCATCAAGGCAGGCATGGAGGCAGCTGATTATCAGGGGCCAGCGGACCGCGCCAAGTTGATCGAAGCGGTTGAAGCAATGTCAGACATGCCGCATTCTGATGATCACCCACAAGGTGCGAAACGGTTCAATGGCAAAACCCACCAGACTTTCGGGCACCAATACATCTCAAAAGTCTCAAACGGGAAGCTAGTCGTCGAGCATACAACATCCATCGAAGACGGCTTGTATGAAGATGAGGTCGATTACACCACACAATCGTTCTGATTACCCCAACTAGCTAAGGTCAAACAATGGAATTTGGTCCACACTTAATGCTTGCCTCACTGGAAGGTGCCGTCACCGCGGCCATTCTTGCACTGACAGCAATGGGCCTTAGCATTGTCTTTGGCGTCATGCGCGTTGTAAACATCGCGCATGGCGAATTTTTTATGCTTGGGGCAGTTATCGCATGGTGGGCCACTTCCTTATTGGGCGGCCATCCGGCGATTGGCTTTGTTCTGGCCTTGGGGCTTGCCCCCCTTATTGTCGGCACCCTTGCGGGGGCTGCCGACAGGTTTATCCTGCAACGTATTAACTACGACCCCGACAGAACCATCGTGGCCACAATCGGCCTGCTTTATATCATTCAACAAACCACATTGATGACATTCGGGCCAGATGCACGCCCGGTTCAACCGCCCTTTAACACAAGGCTGGCTTTGCCGTGGTTCGAATACGGCGAAACCGGTTTTGCAATGATCTGGCCATGGGGCTTGAGCATCACATCTTACAAGCTGTTTGTGATCGTTGCGGCGATTGTGATTATCACCGGGCTTTGGTTGTTTCTGACCCGTAGCAAAATCGGKTTRCTGATGCGYGCAACCCAACAAGACAGCGAAACAGCGCAGGCTTTTGGKGTYCCTGTTCRCAGAGTATATTCATGGGTATTCGGCTTGGGMGCAGGWCTGGCYGCCATCGGTGCSGTGCTGGTTGTRCCSATCCAACAGGCCCATTACCTGATGGGGCATGAYCCCTTGTTACTATCCTTTATTGTTGTGATCATCGGCGGCTTGGGCAGTTTGCCGGGCACAATTATCGCCGCCATTYTRATCGGYATGAGTGACGGCATCATCTCRGTCTTTTTCTCACCCACCCTTGCCAAAATYATTGCAACACTTGTTGTCGCYATGGTGCTGGTGTTTCGCCCGCAAGGCCTGYTGGGAAAGTCTGAAGCATGACCGATCAACACCGCGCACACGTGCTGCACTTTGGCACGATTGCGCTGCTGGCCCTGATGTTCTTTATTCTGCCCGCCTACCATGTCGGCAATCTGGCGYGCATCATGGTGCTGGCGTCTTACGCCATCGGGTATAACTTTCTGTTCGGCTATACGGGGTTGCTTAGCCTTGGTCATGCCCTGTTTTTTACAGCGGGCATGTATGGTTTGGGTCTTGCCATGACCCAATTTGGCCTGTCGTCCGCCCCCGCTCTTATCATCGGRTTRATTKCSGCYTGTCTTGTCTCGRCGGYWRTYGGRTTTCTGGCRCTYAGAACAAGYGGYGTGGCTTTCATGATTGTCACSTTGATGTTYGCMSAAGCSGGSTAYCTCACSATTTTGTAYTTYGGTACCTATACCCGTGGCGATGAGGGCTTTGTCATCCAACAAGCCGAACGGGTTATGTTCGGTTTTGATTTATCAAATGAGATGTCACGCTACTTTGCCGCCCTGATCCTGTTTTCAATCTGCTTTTTGACGGTTGCACAAATTGTGCAATCACCCTTTGGTAAAACCCTTATAGCAATCCGTGAAAACGAGGAACGCGCCCGTATGTTGGGCTATGATACGGGGGCGCACAAACTTAAAGCGGTTATTATATCAGGAACTATATCAGGGTTCGCAGGGGCCGCTTACGCCCTATTATTTGGTTATGCCGGAGCAACGTTTGCAACGGTTCAATATTCAATTTTCCCKCTGCTATGGGTACTTTTAGGTGGGGCAGGCACAACGGTTGGCCCGTTGATCGGGGTGGTTTTCATGTTCTACCTGATTGATCTCTCCAGCTCCGTGACCTCTGCCTACATGTTGATTGCAGGCGTCGCTCTGGTACTTTTGGCAATGTTCGCGCCCCAA
Source organism: Amylibacter sp. (assembly GCA_016764475.1). Classification (GTDB taxonomy): domain Bacteria; phylum Pseudomonadota; class Alphaproteobacteria; order Rhodobacterales; family Rhodobacteraceae; genus Amylibacter. The sequence continues at coordinate 16,159 of JAESRV010000015.1, read as the reverse complement.
GGGCTGGCGGGCACTCTAAGAAAAAGGTTGTTCAAATGGATGCCATGACCATCCTTTCAACCAGAAACCTGACCAAAGCCTATGGTGGCATTCAAGCCAACACCGACATCAATTTTGACCTGCCAAAGGGCCGGATCATGGCCTTGATCGGCCCCAATGGGGCAGGAARATCAACCTTTGTCGGCATGGTGTCAGGCCGCATAGAGGCAACCAGTGGTGATGTGTTTTTTGAAGGAAACAATATCAGCAAGTTGCCCGCACATAAGCGCATCGCCATGGGCATCGCGTATACATTTCAAATCACATCTGTCTTCACAGGCCTGCCCCTGCGCGAAAATATRGCACTGGCAGCCCGGCGAAAGCTTGGCTCTGATAAGGCAGCAACAGACATCAAGGTGGCACAAGTTTTAGAACGGGTCGGGCTTAGCGATCGCGCTGATATGATTGCCGGCGACCTTAGTTATGGTCACCAACGTATCCTTGAAATTGCCATGGGGCTGGCACAAGACCCCCGGCTTTTTATTCTGGACGAGCCGACCCAAGGGCTTACCGAGTTGGAAGTTGAAAACTTCATTAAATTGATCAAATCCCTTGCCGGTGAAACAACCATTTTGTTGATCGAACACAATATGGATGTTGTGATGAAAACCGCAGATCAGATCACGGTACTGAACCAAGGCGAAGTGTTGGCAGCCGGAACCCCTGCCGAAATTCGTGCCAACAAAGCAGTGCAGGCCGCTTATCTGGGAACATCCGATGCTTGAGATCAGCAATATCCAAGTTTCCCACGGGCGGGTGCAGGCGCTTTTCGGTGTGTCATTAACCGCCCATCCCGGCGAAATCCTGTGCCTTTTAGGCCGCAACGGGGCAGGCAAAACGACAACCCTGAAATCAATCATGGGCCTGCTGCCTTTGACATCGGGCACAATCACATTTGAAGGCCAAGATATTGGCAGCCTACCCGCCCATGAAATCCCTGCACACCGGATCGGGTACATCCCCCAAGGGCGGCGATTGTTTTCTGAACTGACAGTAGCTGAAAATATCGAGATGGGCATGATGGTTTGCAAGTCAGGTGATGAGGTTCGTGAGCAAGTGTTGGAAATTTTTCCACGTTTGCGCGAACGTCTGAGCCAACGGGCCAGCACATTATCAGGTGGTGAACAACAAATGTTGGCTACAGCGCGCGCGCTTTGCCTGCAACCAAAGCTGTTGCTTTTGGACGAACCCACCGAAGGCCTGCAACCTTCGATGATTGAACAAATCCGTCAGGTCATCGTGCAGATGCGYGATGAAGGTGTGGCGGTTATTTTGGTAGARCARCGGGTSGATGCGGTKCTGTCTATCGCCGATAARGTYGTGTTTATTGAACACGGGCAGGATGTGGAAACTCTRACYGCAAAAGAGCTTCAGAAAGAYCAAAGCAAAATCCATCGGTATTTAGGTGTTTGAACTGAAACGGCTTCTTACGMAGTAATATCGGCACTCATTATCCGTTTAACCCCCAGCTCTGACATCCGTTTATTCATCGGCGCAAACGCATCATTTTCAAAACACCCGACCGCATCATCGACAAAATAAACCTCAAAGCCTTCTGCCACGCCGTCAGTTGCTGAAAAACCCACACAGTATTCCCAAGCCAACCCGACCATAAAAATCCGTTTGATCTGTTTTTGCTTAAGATACCCCGCAAGGCCCGTTGGTGTTGAACGGTCATTCTCAAAAAATGTGGAATACGAGTCTATATCAAGGTTGCTACCTTTGCGCACAATAACACTTGCTTTAGTCTGGTTCAGCTCAGGATGAAACTCCGCCCCCTTGCTGCCGGCAATACAATGATCCGGCCAAAGCACCTGATCGCCATAAGGCATCGCAATAACATCCAGCGGGTTCTTCCCGTCATGGGATGAGGCAAAAGAGCTGTGGCCCTCTGGGTGCCAATCCTGACACATAGCCACGGTGCCAAACATATCAATAAGACGGTTAATCGGCGCTATAATCCGCGCGCTATCCGGAACTTCCAAGGCCCCCCCTGGCAGAAAATCCAATTGAACATCGATAACAACCAATGCGTCGGATGTATTAACAGAGATTTTGTTCATGGCGGCACCTTTTTACTTCTTTTGAAATATTAGATGTAGAATAATGCATTGGGTAACGCGGTCAATATACCAATCATGCTGTTAAAAAATGATGCGCATCTATTAATTCCACCAATTCTTTTTGTGAAGTCTCTTTGGTTTTCTGTGATGTATCCAACTGTAATTGCGCTTTTTCATACAATGTTTTTCGACTGGATAATATGGCCTTTAACTGCCTCATAGCCTTTGGGTTTCCCGCCATTGGCCGCACATCACCTTGGGCACGCACCCGCGACATATGTTCTTCAGGTGAGGTTTTTATCCAAATTGTATGAAAGCTTCTTAACAATAAGTTATAAGTCTCAGGCGTACTGATAATGCCGCCTGAAACGGCTAAGATCATCTTGTCTTGCGCCTGGATAATGCGGGCTAATGCTTGCGCTTCTAAATCGCGATATCCCTCTTGGCCATAAAGTGCCATGACCTCGGCCACAGGCATACCGCTATTCTTTTCGATTTCCCGGTTCAGCTCAATAAAGGGTATATCCAGTTCCTTTGCCACGTTCCCACCAAGCGTTGATTTACCCGCCCCGCGCAATCCAATAAGGCAGATCCGCTTTGCACGTGTAGTATCATGTGGCTCCAGACCTAAAGCATCCAGCACCTGCCCTTGAACCTGCACACTTGCCGATCTAAATTTTTCCGCCACCCGCATCACATCAGAACAGTTAGGGTCATCTTTTCCAATCAGCCATTCGATACGGGTCTCTAACGCACCCGCAATCCGTTGCAATAACCCAATGGAAATGTTGCCACTACCAGTTTCTAATTGCGCTAAATACCTAGGGGAAACACCCGATAACATTGATAATTTCTGGCGCGATATGCCTTTATTTTTTCTGATTTCCCGAACGCGTTTTCCTGTACAAATAATCAGATTTAAGACGTCCTGATCACCATTTTGAATACTGGTTTCCATCAATATGTCTCAACATGATAACGGCCACTTTTACGCATTTCTTCACGAACCTCGGCCCAATCAAACCCCGCCCCCCGCGCGATATCCGCCATCGCTTCATCAACACCCTGCTCCATCGCTTTTAGCCCGCAAATGTAAATATAGGCGTCAGGGCCTTGCAGTAACTTGGCAACATGATCTTTTTCACAACGCAGCTGATCTTGCACATATTGCTTGGGCGCATCGTCCTTACGGCTAAACGCAAACAGTGTTTTCATGAAACTGTCCGGTATTTTATTCAACGGCCCGAAATACGGCAGCTCTTCGGGTTTACGCGCCCCAAACACCAAAGTCATCGCATGCTTTTGCCCCGCATTTTCGCGTTGGCGGCGCATGGTAAAGCCGCGAAACGGGGCAGAGCCTGTGCCTGTGCAAATCATCAAAAGCTTGGCCTTCGGGTCAGATGGCAAAAGGAACGTAGCCCCAAACGGGCCGGTCAGATTAACCGTGTCGCCTTTTTCCAAATCACAGATATAGTTCGAACAAATGCCCTGTTCTTCGCGCTTAACCGTCAAAGACAGGTTGCTATAATTCGGCCGCTCCCCATCACGCGGGCTGGACACGGAATATAATCGTGGCAGGTGCGGATTACCGTCTGCCGCCGCCCCCGGTGCCAATATACCCACACTTTGCCCTTCCAGAACAGGAAACACCTGCCCACCCAGATCAAGAATGATATGGCGCACATCGGTGTCACTGTCTTGCGCTGTCAGGCGGTAATTTCCCTGCACTGTCGCCACGATAGGCTTCGCCAAAGTATAAAGGTTAATCGAGGGCTTCGCCGCACTAGCAGGTGCTATGGCTTTCCCGCCGCCCTTGTGCGCCTCTGCCAGCAAAGCTGCCATTGCCGCATCATGGGCTTCCAGCACCGCGTCATTATCATCCGCCCCCGATTGCAGCTCTGCCTGTTCCGGCAAATCTTCCCAGGCAAACTGTTCTTCAACCGAATACGGCGTTTCCACAATCCGCCATTCATCAATCGAACCGGTTGGGCACACGCTAATACAATCCATGCAAAATCCGCATTTATCCGCGTCCACCACAACATTGTTGTCGTCATGCGTGATGGCCCCAACGGTACATGTCATTTCACAGGTGTAGCAGCGAATACAAATTTCAGGGTCGATCAGATGTTGTTTTTGCGGTTCAGCCATTTCGAGCATGCCTAGATTTTATCACCACATCAGGGACAACTAAAAACTCAATAAGGGCATAACAAACGCCGTTGCAATCTGCACAACCAAAACATTCCCCCTGAAAGCTGTGGCATTTTACGGGTTTGTTTTGGCTATTCATTACGATCATCCTTATACGAGGCTTGGCTTACGCCATGTGCAGTTTCACATACTCAAAATCACCAGGCTGGTTATTGATACCAACCTTAGGCGGTGCAATCCAACCGGCAAAACTTTCGGGGTCAGTACAAGGTACCATCAAGGATTGAATAAAGTCACCATCCGCCTTGGTCGGCAGCCAGTTTGCCACCTTGGCTTCCCATTTTTCCTTACTGATAATGTTGCCCTCTGGGTCTACAGACACAGCTGCAAAAACACCGATCTGACGGTGGAAGCCTTCATGGGGCATGGTCATTTCAAATTGTACGCCAAGCTTTGCAATGATCTTGTTCCAGCGGCCAACACCACCCGACGCATCGCGCACATAATCATCACGCAACCGCATATTGATCGCGGTCAGGGCGGGTACATCTTCCATGATAATCTTGTCACCCACAACACTGCGCACTTGATAGGTCGCATCATTCAGCTTATGATCATCGTCAATCCGCCCTTCCATATACCGCCCCTTGATGCCCGCGTTAAACGCATTGGCCGCATTGGTGGAAACTTCGCGGCCAAACAGATCAAGCGACAGCGTATAATGCAGGTTCAGTTTTTTCTGAATGGTTGGCAGGTCAATTACGCCCAAGGCACGGATTTTTTCTATGTCATACGGGTCATCAATGCCCGCCTCATTCATAGCTTCACATGTGCGCTGTATCGTGCGGCCAACACCTGTTTCGCCCACAAACATATGATGCGCTTCTTCGGTCAGCATGAAACGGCAGGTGCGTGACATCGGGTCAAAACCAGATTGCGCCAAACTTTCCAGCTGCATTTTACCGTCGCGATCCGTGAAATATGTGAACATAAAGAACGACAGCCAATCAGGGGTTTCTTCATTAAAGGCACCCAACATGCGCGGCGCATCTTCTGAGCCCGATGAACGTAACAACAAATCATCCGCCTCTTCACGGCCATCCTTGCCAAAATATTTATGCAGCAGATAAACCATCGCCCAAAGGTGGCGGCCTTCTTCCACATTCACCTGAAACAGATTGCGCATGTCGTACAACGACGGTGCCGTTAGCCCCAAGAACCGTTGTTGTTCAACAGAAGCCGGTTCCGTATCGCCCTGAATAACAATCAGGCGGCGCAACATGGAACGGTATTCGCCCGGCACTTCTTGCCAAGCAGGTTCGCCCGCATGTTCACCAAACGGAATTTTGCGATCTTCCACGGCAGGTGCCAAAAGGATACCCCAGCGGTAATCAGGCATTTTAACATAATCAAACTTCGCCCACCCCTTGGGGTCAACACTCACGGCTGTGCGCAGATATATCAGGCTTTTTTGAAACCTGTCCGGCAGCAAATCATTCCACCAACTGATATAGCCCGGATGCCATTTTTCCAGTGCTTTAAGCACACGTTTATCCGATGACAGGCCCACATTATTTGGAATTAGCGTGTCATAGCTGACGTCAAGATTATCACTCATTTCTTCAACTYCCTTTTCAYCCGCGCCTTTAAACGCGCTTCATATCATATTTACCGCGCACACCSGTKCCGTAACGYTGCAAAGCRCCMTCTTCACCCACKGCATTKGGYCGYTGRAAMACCCAGTTTTGCCACGCSGTYARRCGSCCGAATATRCGGGTTTCCATMGTTTCAGGCCCCGCAAARCGCAGGTTKGCTTCCATYGCTGTCAGTGCATCGGGYGAGAARCTKGCGCGTTCTTCCATGAATATYCGCACCTCATCTTCCCAATCCAGATCRTCAAAYGCATAMGTGACCARACCCAGYTCAKTKGCTKCTTSYGCTTCYAATGCCACACCGATCTTACCTTGCAACCTGTCCACATTTTCAGGGTCACCTAAAAATCGCGTTTGCAAYCGYGTCARATCATTACTCATCGGGAACGGCCCGAAGTTTGCYTTSGTCACAGTGATCGTCGCCATCGCGCGGTCATCATCTTCAAACGCGTCTTCCATCATATATGTGCGATCCACGGCAAAAAGCAGTTCAGCCAGCAACCCCGTATAACAAGAGCCATGCTCCACAAGGGCCACAAGCGAGCGAGAGGTCAGATCCACCCGCTTCAAAACCCGTTTCCAGAATTGCAGCACTTCATTGGCCAACCAGTGATCTTTGTTATCCATTAAAAGGGCTTCATGGGCGGCAAATAATGCAGGGTCACCTTGCGTTTTAAACACCAGCAAACCCAGTTCAATTTCGTTCAAACGAAGGTGCAAAATCGCATCATCCAACTCACGTGCAACACGCAACATATAAGCCTCAGCACCTTGTTTCTGAAAATCGTCCATCGAAGACGGTGCTGTCTGATCCGGCCCTTTAATTGTAATTGTAACACGGCGGTTTGCGCGGTCTGAAATCACGTCAACAGTGGAATAAGATACTGAACCATCCTCAGAAAATTCACGTTTCAGCGGGGTCAGTATAACACCGTTAACATCCGATGGTCTGGCGGATTTAGCCGCCAATTCCTTCGCACGATCCTGAACCGCCACATCAAATTTCGAGTTCAAAATCACTTCGTCAACCAGCCCCCAATCCTTGGCGCGCTTGCCTTTAACGCCTTCTTCCAATGCACAGAAAACATCCGCCAAATCACGGCGTATTTTGCGCTTGTCAGTGATTCTTGTCAGCCCACCTGTGCCCGGCAATACCGCCAGCAAGGGCACTTCGGGCAATGACACCGCAGAATTGCTATCATCCGTCAGCATGATGTGGTTGCACGCCAAAGCCAGCTCATATCCGCCGCCTGCGCACGCGCCTTTGATGGCACAAATATACATCTGCCCGGAATCCACTTCAGCAGCTTCCAGCGCATTGCGCGTTTCATTGGTGAACTTACAAAAGTTCACCTTATGCGTATGTGCGGCCCCGCCCAGCATTCTGATATTCGCACCCGCACAAAAAACCTTTTCCTTGCCCGATTGCATCACAACAACTTTCACCTCGGGGTGTTCAAAACGCAGCCGTTGCACAATATCTGCCAGCTCAATATCCACACCCAGATCATATGAATTCAGTTTCAATTCATAGCCTTCAAAAAGCCCACATGCCTCGTCCACATCCATAATCAGGTTCGCAACCGCGCCCTCATATTCAACACGCCAATGCTTGTAGTTTGACGGATTGGTTTGAAAGTCGATTATCTTGGGCACAACAGCATCTCCTGAACACGTATAACCTTGCAAAATAATGCAAAGATATACGCAAGTAAACTAGTTTATTCGTTATATATATGCATTAAAATGCAACTTTAGTTATATCTACGCCTGCCCGCTCAATATTTTCCAAACGCTCTGTAAATTCCGTAATAATTGCACAGGTTTTTTCAGGCTGATCAATATACGGGGTATGGCGACAGTCTTCTAAAACCTCTATTTCCACAGGCGAATAGATGCGTTCCTCAATCTCTTGCAGCTGCGCATAAGTGCCTTACTCATCGTCACGACCCTGTATCGCCAGAACCGGAATGCGCAGATAATCAATCACACTGGCCACATTCCAATCCTTGAAATCCGGGTGCAGCCAGCTGTCATTCCAGCCGCGAAACATATTATCCGGATCGCGGTGATATTTCTGCATGCGCTGTTTCAGATCGCCCGCATCATAAGCAATTTTCGCTTCAGCGATTGCCGCAAGAGCCACAGGTTCCGTAAAAAAATGCGGGGCCATCAGGATCAAACCGCGCACACGGTGATCCTCAATCGAGCCCGCATAAATCGCCGCAATACTGGCCCCATCGCTATGCCCCAGTAAAATACCCCGCTGAAACCCGATTTTGTTCAACACTTCAGGCAGCACATTCACCGCCTCATCGGTCATATAATCAAGCGGTCTGGGCAGGTCAGCCAGATCAGATTGGCCGTAACCTGCGCGTGAATATGCAAACACGCCAAACCCGGTTAAATTCGCCAGATTTTGCGGAAAATCGCGCCACAATGCCAGACAGCCCAAACCCTCATGCAGCATGATAATCGTAGGCGCATCATCTGGTGCAGGCCCAAAACACGCGTATTCCAAGGCCTTACCGCCTGCGCTAAACTTTGCCCCAGAACTATTTTCCCACTTAAACATCTGCACCTGCCCGTAATTTAAATCGCTGGATTTTACCTGTCGCGGTTTTTGGCAAATCAGGCACAATCTTAATCCAGCGCGGATATTTCCACTTGCCGACCTTGTCTTTCACATGGTCTTTCAATGCCTGTTGTAGTGCGGCATTGTCTTCACCCGATTTCAAAACAACAAACGCCATGGGCTTTTCTAACCCTTGATCATCTTGCGCCGCCACCACAGCCGCCTCCAGAACATCCTTGTGCGATGCCAATGCTTGCTCAACTTCAAAGGGCGATACCCAGATGCCCGAAACCTTGAACATATCATCCGTACGCCCGCAATAAATATACTGGCCCGTATCTGATTGCGTGTATTTATCACCCGTGCGCACCCAACCATCTTCAAAGGTATTTTCACTTTTCTGGGACTGGTTCCAGTAATCAATCGCAGCCGATGCACCTTGCACCAGCAACTCGCCTATTTCACCCAAAGCAGGGTTTTTTCCGGCCTCATCAACCAAGCGTACATTGTAGCCGGGCACCGCCACACCAGAGGTGCCGTAGCGAATATTGTCACCACTATTGGACAGGAAAATATGCAGCATTTCAGTAGAGCCAACACCGTCAAGAATATCCACCCCCCAAAGCGCGCGCCAACGGGTGCCGATATCTTCGGGCAGGGCTTCGCCTGCAGAAATACAACTGCGCAATTCAAGCTCTGGCATAGAAGCACCGCCATCCAGATAGGCCAGAATGGCGGCGTATAACGTCGGCACACCACAAAAAACACTGGGGCGATATGCGGCAATAATATCAACAGAACTTTTTGGCGTCGGGCGTTCAGAATTCAGTATCGTCGTCGCCCCCACCGACATCGGAAAGGTCATGGCATTTCCTAAACCATAGGCAAAGAATATCTTTGCAACGGAATAAACCACATCGTCTTCGCGGATTTTCAGCACTTGTTTGCCGTAAGTATCGGCGGTGAATTTCAGATTACCGTGAATATGGCGCACACCTTTAGGCTGGCCTGTTGTACCTGATGAATAAAGCCAAAACGCCACATCATCACCGGCTGTATCTATTGCAGGCATCGGCGTGCCCTGGGTTATAAAATCCGTATACGCAATCATTTCTTTTGGCACATCCGCGCCCACAACAATAACCGTTTTTAATGTAGCACACGCTTCAATCGCGGGGGTTGCCACAGGCAGTAATTCTTCAGATACAAAGATGCATGTTGCCTGACTGTCGTTGAAAACCGTTTCATAAACAGAGGTCGCCAAAAGCGTGTTCAACGGCACCGGCACAACACCTGATTTCAGGCAGCCCCAGAAAACCTCGGGGAATTCAATCTGATCCAGCACCAGCATGATCGCGCGTTCCTGCGGCATAACCCCCGCATCTTTCAACGCCCCCGCAACCCTGCCGGATTGCGTTGCCAAATCCCGATAAGTCAGCGTGCGCTTCAACCCTGTTGCTTCGCGAAAAGCAACTTTGTCACCGCGCCCTTGATCCACATGCCTATCAACAAAATAAACTGCGGCATTTCCATTACCCGACATATATAGCCTCCCCGCTAATGCCTAGAACAGCGCGAAATATTCGCGTTCCTCCCATTCTGAAATGGTGGCGATATAGCGTTCCCATTCTGCCAGTTTTATGTGGCAATAATAATCTACAAACGCGTCACCCAGCTGTTCTTTGTAAAATTCACTATTCTTCAAAGCATGGATTGCGTCAATCAGGCTTTTGGGCAAAAGCTGCGCGTCACTGTCATAGGGGCGTTCAACGGGGGCAGGGGCTTTCAGCTTTCGGTTAACCCCGTCCAGCCCCGACAGGATTTGTGAAGCAATGTATAAATAAGGGTTCGCCGCTGGTTCACCAATACGGTTTTCAATACGGCTGGCTTTATCGCATGCCGCAGATAACGCACGGATCATCGCCCCCTTATTATCGCGGCCCCATTGAATGCGGTCAGGGGCCAGCGTGAACGCGCGATACCGTTTATAGCCATTCACGGTTGGCGTTGAAAACAAACAACTGGCCGCTGCATGTTCCAATATTCCTGCAACCCATTGGTCTCCAAGCTTAGAAATCAGCTCGCCTTCTTTTGGCATAAACAGGTTTTCACCCGTTTCCTTATCAACCAGAGACTGATGCAAATGCCACCCGCTTGCCAAAGCATTTGAAAACTTCGGACGGCACATAAAGGTCGCATGTAGCCCCTGCCTGCGGCAGACCTGTTTCACCATAGAACGGAACAGCACCATATTATCCGCATGCGCCATGCCCTTGGCGGGATCAAAGGTGACCTCTAACTGGCTAGGGCCAAACTCTACCTCCAAAGACCGGATTGGCAGATCAAGGGCCTGACAGTTTTTGCGAATAAGATCATAAACATCTTCCAGCTCATCATAACGTTGTTCTGAAAGGTACTGAAACCCTTGCGTCAGTAATTCAGTTTCAGGCGGCGCACCCGGTTGCCCTGCATCCTTCAAACCCAGCTTCGGATCAGTGATGCGCAGCACATGAAATTCCACCTCTAATCCGATGACAATTTCCATGCCCTTATCGTGCAATTTAGCCAGTGCTTTTTTAAGCAAACTGCGAGAACAAACCGAAACAGGGGTGCCGTCCGTATGATACAGATTTGCCAACACCCAACCGTTTTTCGGCGACCACGGTAAAATGCGAAAAGTTGACGGATCAGGCAGCATAATCACATCACAAGCCCCCGTCAGCACCCCGTTGCCAAAGCCGATATCTTCTTGCCAAACAGGGTAAACCGTCACATGCGATGTGTCTTTCAGCAGCAACGTAGAAGTCATGTTCACGCCGTTTCCAAGCGCAGTTTTCAGGCTATCGATAACCAGGGTTTTGCCGCGCAAAAGCCCGTGTTGATCCACAAAAGAGACCCGAATAACCTCTAAGCCAGCCGCATCCGCCTGTTCGATTATTGCTTTCGCTTTAGCCCTGTCATCAGCCGACCAAAGCCCGTGTTTTTCAACAAAACTGGGCATCATTTCCCCCATCTTTCTTATTCAATGCTACAGCTTTGCATCCCATTCACAAGCCGCACGGCGCAGCCCATCTTTTTTGCGCCAAAGCCCCTCATGGTCATCCGTCTCGGCAACGGCATCCAGCGCAATAGGGCCAATAACATCCTGCGGCGGCATATCGGACAAGAAATCCGATAGGTCAGACCCATCCGCTTCCATCTTGTTGATCGCCATTCTGATCAACTGCCGATGCGCCCCGATAGCCTTATCCGTGGTCGCCAAATTCTCAAGGCTACGATCCCGAATACGCCCCTGCGATTCCACCGCCCACTGATCGTGAACATTAATATCCATGCCCATGCCCGTATAGGTTAGGGTATCTTGCTCGGCGGGATCAAACCCGTATTCATTGGCAGCATTACGTTTCGGCCTATAATCCACCCCCGTGGTTTCATTGGCGCGTTGTTCATGCATTTTTTCTTTGTCGACGGGTTCGGTGAAACTGGTGAACATCGAATACCAATAACAACTTTCATCATCAATCGGCACATGCCATTGGGTGATATTCATTGTTGCCGACATCGGAATGGTAATGGCGCAGGGGAAAATCTGGTTGGTCACCCGCACATGGGTTTTGCCGCCTTTCAGGTGGCGCAAAGTGGTTAAGCGAAGCCCGTATTCGGTTTTATCCACCAGAATTTCAGGGCGCGGATATTCCCGCAGCACTTGGGTGATCGGAATATCAGTGCCCGCCGCATTATCACGAAACTGCTTGCCGTACTGATCACTGGCGTCTTCATCTTCCAAAAAGCGGTGCAAAAACGATGCGTGAACCGGATCAATGCCCACTTCCAACGCCTGCAACCAGTTGCAATTCCAATAGCCTTTGTAGGAAAACACATGGCTGTCAGGAGCGCGAAAGCAATCGAAATTAGGAAATGCAGGTGGCTCACCTTGCCCCATAAACGCAAAAATAATCCCGTTCTTTTCCACTACGGGATAAGACGTCGTTTTAATTTTTTCATAGGCCGTGGAATCTTCGGGTTCCCCCGGCTGTTCCAGGCATTGCCCATCCACACCGAAGTTCCAGCCATGAAAAGGGCAGCGCAAACCGTTATCTTCCAACCGCCCGTAACACAGATCAACACCGCGATGCGGGCAGCGGCGATCAAGCAGGCCAAGCGTGCCATCATCGTTGCGAAACAACACCAGCATTTCGCCCAGCAAACGAACGGGGGCGATGCGCCTGTCACCGCTGATCTCTTCCGACAAAGCCGCAGGGATCCAATATTGCCGCATGACTTTGCCTGTCGGGGTATCCGGCCCCACTTGGGTCAATACATCGTTTTTTTCTTTGCTTAACACGCAATATCTCCCATTGATTTATCCGGCAGGTTAGTACCCACCCAACAAATGCTGAAATGAAATAACCTGTAGGCCTATTCAATTAACGGATAGCTTGCCTAAACACCAAGGTAGCGATGCAGCGCATCACGATCCTTGCGCAATGCGTCCGATGTGCCATCCCAAACAATTTTTCCGCGCTCGATAATGAAATTACGATCTGCAATCCGCAGCAGGTCTTTCAGGTTTTTATCCACCACCAGAATTGACATGCCGCCATTGCGGATCAGGGTTAGGGCCGCCCAGATTTTCTGGCGCACCAAAGGTGCCAGCCCTTCGGTGGCTTCATCCAGTATCAACAGTTTCGGATTGGTCATCAACGCCCGCCCGATGGCCAACATTTGCTGTTCACCCCCTGACAGCAAATTCCCCATAGACCCTTGGCGCGTTGCCAGTTCGGGAAACAGATCATACACCCTGTCCACCGTCCACGGGTTTGCAATTTTCAGATGATTACTGGAAGTCGCCACAAGATTTTCCCACATTGATAAGTTTGGAAAAATCTGCCGGCCTTCAGGCACCAGCCCCAGCCCCAGATTGGCGGTTTTAAACGAAGGCCGCCCAACCAGTTCCGTGCCCTCAAAATCAATCGACCCGCCACTGGCAGGCACAATCCCCATGATCGAATTGATCGTGGTGGTTTTACCCATCCCGTTGCGGCCCAACAAGGTTGCCACTTGCCCCGCACCGATCTTCAGATCAATACCGAACAGTGCCTGCGAGCTGCCGTAATGCGCGGTGAGGTTGGATATTTTCAGCATATCATTCCTCTCCTAAATACGCATGACGCACATCGTCATTGCTGCGAATTTCTTCGGGCAGACCCGTCGCAATAATGCGCCCGTAAACCAGCACTGAAATACGGTCGGCCAGTGCAAAAACCGCATCCATATCATGCTCAATCAACAGGATTGTTCGCTGGCCTTTCAACTGTTTCAAAAAGTCCACCAACAGCGCACTTTCGGTTGGCCCAAGCCCTGCCATAGGTTCATCCAACAACATCAATTCCGCTTCAGACGCCAGTGCAATGGCTATTTCCATTTGCCGGTGTTCGCCGTGTGACAGGGCAGAAGTCAGATCATCCGCACGCTTTCGCAATCCAACTTTAGCTAGATTTTCCATAGCTTTATCGCGGATATGGCTAATGCTACGCGCAGGTTTCAAAAACTTATACGAATGCCCGTCATTGGCCTGCACCGCCAGTGCAACATTATCCAAAACCGACATCCCCATCACCAAAGATGTAATTTGAAACGACCGCGTAATCCCCAGTTTCGCGCGCTTATAGGCAGGCGTATTGGTAATGTCCGTACCGTTCAGCAACACGGTTCCAGCATCGGATTTCAACGCACCTGAAAGCTGTGAAATCAGCGTGGTTTTACCTGCGCCATTAGGGCCGATAATTGCATGGATTTCACCCTTGGTCACATCCAGATGCACATCATCCGTGGCCGTGACACCGCCAAAGCTTTTCATTAACCCTTTGACTTCCAACAAGGTACCCATGCTATTCCCCCTTGCCTTTGAACAGGCCCATCAACCCGCCGCGTACAAACAGCATCACGCCGATCAACATCAAGCCGAACGGCAGGTGCCAGAATATGGTAAACGACGATAAAACCTCTTCCATCAGAATGAACACCGATGACCCTAATATCGGGCCAAGTGCTGTTGAGGCACCGCCCAGGATGACCATGAACATCAATTCGCCCGAGCGCGTCCAATGCATCATATCAGGCGAAATAAACGTGGTGAAATTACCTAGCAAGAAGCCTGCATAACCACACATCGCGCCTGAAATAACATAGGCCGTCAGGCGGTAAAAATAGGTGTTATAGCCCAGTGTCACCATACGCTCGTTATTATCCTTGGCCCCTTGCAAAACCATGCCAAAACGTGAATTGACGATAAGCTTGACCATCAGCATTGCAATCACCAATGACACATAACTCAGCCCGTAAAGCTGCATCGGGCTATCCAAATTTATGAACGGCAACTCGGATCGCACATCAATCGTCAGCCCGTCATCGCCATTATAAACATCCAGCGATTGGAACAGAAAAAACGCCATCTGCCCGAACGCCATAGTGATCATAATGAAATAAACCCCCTTGGTGCGCAGGCTGACCGCCCCTGTTATCAGCGCAAACAACGCCGCCACCCCAATGGCCAAAGCCAGATGCAACAAGCCGTTGTAACTGGCAATCAAATCAAACCCGCCCCATGTGGCATGATACGATGGAATGCCAACCGCATAGGCACCCAAACCGATAAACGCCGCATGCCCGAATGACACCATGCCACCATAACCAAGGATCAGGTTCAGGCTGACCGCAGCGATACCAAGGATCACCAAACGTGTGGCCAAATCCATGTAAAACGCGTTACCATTCAGCAGGAAATAAGGCGGCAAAATAGCTAGGGCCAACATGCCTATCAAGGTAACCCAACCTGTTTTTGTGATACGTTTCATCAACGCACCTTCGGCGGAAACAGGCCTTGCGGCTTGACCGCAAGAATGATCGCCATCAATATATATATCATCATTGCAGACACGGCAGGTGCTGCGGTTTCAGCCGCGTTTTCGCTCATGAACAAGGCAAACAACGTATCCAGAAATGACCGCCCCAAAGTGTCGATCAACCCGATAATAACCGCCGCAATAAACGCCCCTTTCATTGAGCCTATACCACCAATGATAATCACCACAAAAGCCGTGATAATAATCTGGCCACCCATCCCGATAGAGGCCCCCGTGATCGGTGAAATCAGCATACCGGCCAACCCTGCCAGCATCGCACCAAGGGAAAATACCAGTGCAAACAGCATCTGAATATCAATACCAAGGGCTGATACCATTGTGCGGTTTGATGCCCCCGCCCTGATCAACATACCCAGTCGCGTATAATTTACCAACCAAACCAAAGCACCTGCCACCGACAACCCGGTACCGATAATAAGAAGGCGGAAAACCGGAATGACCGCGCCTTCAAACAATTCAACCTGCCCGTCAAGCCATGCAGGCAACGGCACGGTAATACCTGCTGGCCCCCAAATCATATGGGCCAAAGTATCCAGCACCAAAAGCAGCCCGAATGTGCCCAGCACATGGTCCAGATGGTCTTTGTCATATAGGTGTCGCGCAACCAACACTTCGATGGCATAACCGACCAACCCAGTTAACGGTAAAGCAATTAGAATGGCCAATAGGAAGTTGCCCAAAAACAGGGTCAGCGATGCGCAGATAAACGCACCAATCATGTAAATTGACCCATGTGCCAGATTGACAAAA
>JAESRV010000113.1 GCA_016764475.1 Amylibacter sp. | reverse complement strand
CAAGTTTCAGGCGTGGGGCCAGCGGCGGTTCTGGGCGAACACGGGGTTGAGGTGGTGCACGCCAGTGCGGGTGTGGGTGAGAACCTGCAAGACCATCTGCAACTGCGCTGTATTTACAAAGTGGATGGGGCCAAGACGTTGAACCAACGGGCGGGCAGCCTGTTGGGGCGTGCGGGGATTGGGCTGGAATATGTTTTGAAACGCACCGGGCCGATGTCTATGGCACCGTCGCAGTTGGGCGCGTTTGCCAAGTCTGATCCATCGCGTGAAACGGCGGATCTGGAGTTTCATGTACAGCCCCTGTCGCTGGAAAAGTTCGGCGACCCGTTGCATGATTTCCCCGCTATTACCGCCAGTGTGTGTAATCTGCGCCCCGAAAGCCGAGGCACCGTGCGCCTGTCATCCGCCAGCACCAAGGACGCGCCCTTGATTGCGCCGAATTATCTGGCAACCGAAGCCGACCGTCTGGTAGCGGCCAAGGCCATTCGGTTGACGCGCAGGATTGTGGGGCAAGATGCGCTGTCACGTTATACCCCGTCGGAATATTTGCCGGGTGATCAGTATCAGACGGATGCGGAACTGGCTGTGGCTGCGGGCAATATCGGCACCACGATTTTTCACCCCACCTGTACTGCGAAAATGGGCGATGACCCGATGGCCGTGGTTGACGCGCGTTTGCGGGTGCATGGGGTTCAGGGGCTGCGGGTGGTGGATGCGTCTGTGATGCCGGTGATTACCTCGGGCAACACCAATTCGCCCACGATCATGATCGCGGAAAAGGCGGCGGATATGATGAAAGCGGATGCCAAGGGGTAAGGTGCACGCCTGATCGCCCCGTAAGCCTATCTAGCTGGCGGGGTTTATCGTTTCATTAGGGTTTGTCGGTTATAAGGAAGGCAGGCCTGCCGATTGTAGCTATATGGCCGAACAGAGTTGTTAGCTCTGCACCTGTTCTTACGTGTAAGTTTCGGTGGCTTTCGCATTTGGCGTTGTCATGCGCCCTTTGAAAACCCGCCGGGGTGACAGAAGATTGCAAGGCAATCTTTGAGAACCCGTGAACTACTTTTGCTAGCAGGGGTAGTATGCGCTTGGAAAGGTTTAGGGTTTGTTAGGGGGGCGAACGGTAGGTCCGCAAAGCCGGAAAAAAGTGTTTAATTGAATGTTAGGAAATTGATGCAATGGTTACTGTGTGATTAGAAAGGAATTTCGTCGTCATGTTCGGAAATTACCTTTTTTAAAGGTTTAAATGCTGCTTTTAATAGCCACTTCTTATCATCAGGAATCTTTAACAGATTATTGTTATCTCTATAGACGAGTTCAAAAACTTCAAAAAAGAGGATGATTTTTTGAATCGAGTCAGTGTTAACATCATTGGCATGCTCGTCGTGGTTGTGCTCAACATACGAAATTAATCCTTCGACAATATCATCTTCACTCAAGCCGTTGTTTAGACCAACTGCAAATTCCTTAATTAAGGTTTCACCAGTTGTGTTTATAGAAAATGGGCCGTTATCTCCGATAAATCTTACTTCGGTTTCTGCAGTTTCCAAATTTTCGTAGTTTTCAAGTTTTTCTACAAGCTTTCTATATTCTTTATACCATAGATCTGAACTTTTTTTGGCTGCATTTAATTCTTGAAGTGTCTTCTCGTTTGCTTTCCCATCGCCTCTGCTCCAACCCATTTGTGGGTTTTCATTAAAAGCATTTGTAGCTGCAAGCACCACTTTAGATTCTAAGTTTTCTAAACCATCCCAGAATTCAACCAATCGAGAACTGGAGACTTCATCCCTAAAGTCATTAAGTTTTTGAATACGCTGTTTATCAGCATCTACATTTTTTGCTTTTAACTCGCTAATATTGGAATGAAGAAAAGCTAAAATTGGTATTTTTTGTTCTTTAGCGTATTTATACTCAAGCTCTGTGTAACTAAGCCCTTGTTGCGTGGTACTTCCGTATCTACCTCCAATTATAAGGACATAGTAATCGCAATCGTCTATAACTTTCTTTATAAAGCTAAATTGGTCAATATCAGCAGCAGGAAAAAGTTCCATTCCAGCGGGTATATGCCCCAAATTTAATATTGCTCTATTAACGGCTTGTCGCTCATCTTTGAGGTCTTCAAAAGTTGAGCTTACAAATATTTGATACTTTTTCTTCATATGCCCTTCCTTTCAATGAACCGATCATACTAGGTTCATCGCTAAGTTCAAATGTATTTCGACATTGTAATTATAGGGTGACCCTAATCCTTAAACGACTTGCTGATCCTGATCTGTTCCCATGCCCAAACCACTTCTTGCAAGCGGTCTTCATCAGAACGATCACCGCCGTTCATGTCGGGGTGCAGGGTTTTGACCAGGGCTTTGTACTGTTTGCGCAGCTCTTTTTTGGTCCAGTGATCTTTGGCGTCCAGCAGATCGATGGCTTTGCGTTCTGCAGGCGGCAGGCGTTTGGCGCTGCCTACATCTGATCCCCGTCCGTGATTGCGGGTGGCATTGCTGCCCAATACTTCGTGCGCATCTTTGATGCCCAAACGTGCCCAGGCTTTTTCTTCGGCGGTTTGCGGTTTGCCGCCGTTCTTGCCAAAGGGTTTGGTCGGGCGTTCCCATACACGGTCGGCGGCGAACTGTTCTTCTAGCTCTTCTTGGGTGTGGTCTTCGAAGAAGTTCCACTTTTGGTTGAACTCGCGGATATGCGCCAAGCAGAACCAGCGGAACTCTTCCAGATTGTCGGGGTTCAAGGGCGCACGGTATTTGCCGGCCTCATCACATTTGGGATGTTGGCACATTTGTGTTGAGGTCTCAGACGCGCCTGACATGCCGCGCCTGCCTTTTTTACGGCGTTTCTTGTCGGCTGAAACCGAGATATCAAATTCAAATAATGGGCGGTTTGCCATGTAATTACCTATTTACCTTACGAGCTCGATCAGGGAGTTTAGCGTATTCTTGGATTTCGCCAAGGGCTATTTGTATAAAGGTTGAAAAAAATGAACATGCGGGAACAAATTTTGGCGAAACTACAGGCGGCGTTTGATCCTGAGATGCTGGAAGTGGTGGATGACAGTGAAGCGCATCGCGGCCATGGGGGCTACCGTGAGGGCGGTAATACACATTTTAACGTAGTGATTAAAGCAAGTGCGTTCAACGGGTTAAGCCGTGTATCCCAGCAAAGGCTGATCAATAAGGAATTGGTGCAGGAATTTGAAGACGGGCTTCACGCGCTGGCGTTATCTGTGCAGGGCACAGATACTTAGGCCTTTTTGCCGTCGTCTTCGGCGGTTTTTTCGTCGTCGATTTCATCCGCTTCTGTTAACACTTCTTCAAAGACATCTTCATCTTGGGGGAAGTTTTCGTCGATGTCATCAAACAGGTCATCATCATCTTGCGCGTCATCGGTATCGGTCGGTGACGCGGTTAAAACGGGCTCTTTTTCGCTGTTTTGCACAAGTTTACGAAAGATCAATACGTTTTGGTAGCTTTCGGTTTTGCGTATTGCCAAGCCTTGGCGTTCATCCACAGGCAGTGATTCTGCGCGCATGTATTCCCAGCCAGAGGCCGCCAGTTCATTGATGAGACTTTCCATGGCACTTGCAAACCGGCCTGCCGGGCCTTTGGCACCTTTGGCACGTATGCCACGGCGCGGGGCAGGGACAACTTTATATTCAAAATGTTCCATTAAATCAGTCTCACAGTTTACAGGCCAAGTTTTTGGGCAATGATTTGGTTTACCGCTTTCGGATTGGCTTTACCACCCGTCGCTTTCATTACTTGGCCCACGAACCAGCCTGCCAATTTAGGGTTCAGTTTGGCTTTTTCAACCTGATCGGGGTTGGCGGCGATAATTTCATCAACTGCCGTYTCAATMGCCCCCATATCGGTGACTTGTTTCATGCCGCGWGCCTYGACRATCTGGGCAGGCTCGCCGCCTTCGTTCCAGAYRATYTCRAACAGGTCTTTGGCGATTTTACCGCTGATGTCGCCTTTGGCRATCAGATCAAGAATRCCGCCTAATTGCTTGGCGGATATCGGGCTTTYKGTGATGTTCAGGTCTTCTTTGTTCAAACGSCCRAACAGTTCGTTGATCACCCAGTTGGCKGCTTGTTTRCCGTCRCGGCCTKTGGCTACATCTTCAAAAAAGGCAGCGTCKGTGACRTCTGCGGTCAGAACGCCTGCATCATATTCGGTCATACCGTAATCGGCCACAAACCGTGCCTTTTTGGYGTCKGGCAGCTCTGGCAGGGTTTYGCCGATGGCGTCAACCCAAGACTGTTCAATCTCTAGGGGTAGCAGATCGGGGCAGGGGAAGTAGCGATAATCATGGGCTTCTTCTTTTGATCGCATGGTCCGGGTTTCGCCCTTGTCAGGGTCGTAAAGCCGGGTTTCCTGATCAATCGTGCCGCCGTCTTCCAGAATGGCAATCTGACGGCGGGCTTCCACATCAATGGCTTGTTGGATGAAGCGCATAGAGTTCATATTCTTGATCTCGCAACGTGTGCCCAGAACCCCGAAATCACCGGTTTCGCGGAATTTTTCATAATCGCCCGGTTTGCACACGGATACGTTTACGTCGGCGCGCATGTTACCGTTTTGCATGTTGCCGTCACATGTGCCCAGATAACGCAGGATCTGGCGGATTTTGGCGACAAAGGCGGCGGCTTCTTCCGGCCCGCGAATATCGGGGCGGCTGACGATTTCCATCAGGGCAACACCTGTGCGGTTCAGGTCAACAAAAGACATGTTCGGGTCCATGTCATGCACGGATTTGCCCGCGTCCTGTTCCAGATGAATACGCTCAATGCGCACTTTGCGGGTAATGCCCGGCTCCATGTCGACCAGCACTTCGCCTTCGCCCACGATGGGGTGGTAAAGTTGTGAAATCTGGTAGCCTTGCGGCAAGTCGGGGTAGAAATAATTTTTACGGTCAAAGGCGGAATAAAGGTTGATCTTGGCCTTCAGGCCCAACCCCGTGCGCACGGCCTGTTCCACACAAAATTCATTGATCACCGGCAACATGCCGGGCATGGCGGCGTCAACGAAGGACACGTTTGAGTTGGGTTCGGCCCCGAATTTGGTGGAAGCCCCTGAAAACAGCTTGGCCTTTGAGGCCACCTGCGCATGTACTTCCAGCCCTATCACAAGTTCCCAGTCGCCTTTGGCGCCTGCGATGATTTTGGGTTTGGGTTCGGTATATGCGAGTGCGGCCATGGGTATATCTCTGTCGTTTTATCGAAGAGGTTTTAGGCCGCATAGGGGCGCGGGGCAAGAGGTATTAACCCGTTAATGTGTAGAGATCATACCCGATGTCGCCCGTCCATCGCCATGCGGCGATAAACGGCTCATCCTTAGTGACGCTGGAATGGGGCGTGTTGGACGAATGATAGATCATATCGCCTGATTTACACAGTCTTGGTGTGGTGTCGTCTGCCTGCCAATAAGCCGAGCCGCCAAGCATGATAAAGCTTTCTTCGGCGGCGTGTTTACGGGTGACATAATCAAGGTTTGCGGATTGCACAAACAAGCCCACACGCACGGTTTCACAATAGATCATGCCGTCAGGGCCGATCAATTCAGCCATAGCCATATGATCGGAAATTTCCGGCCTGATGCGCCCCGCAACCATGCCTGCGTTGTGCCAGTCGATCAGCGGCATAACCTGGGTTATTTTTTCGGCAATCGGCAGCGGGTTTAATGACAGGGCGGTCTCAATCGTATCAGATAAAACCTGATGGGCGGGCAGCAAAGGTGTGTGCACTTTTTTGGTAACAGCACGCAAGGCTTTCGCGGCTTCATGCCCGCCAATATGGTTTTCGGCATCAAACAGATCGGCCAGATCGGCCAATACATCGTAAAAGACTTTGTAGAGAGTCATTTTGTATTCTCCTCTAATCAGACAAATTAAGCCTAGCACAAAGTCGTGCGATTCTAATTCACTTTTTTCACAAAGCCGATATTTTTTATTTATCCCAGTATCTTGCCGATAATTTCTGTGCTGTCCTTGGACAGGTTCGGTGTTTTTGCAATCCGTTCCAGCTGTGCTTTTTGCAAGGCTTGACGGGCGGGATCATACCGGCGCCACGTTTCAAACAGCCCGCACATGCGTGCGGTGGTTTGCGGGTTCACGGGGTCAAGTCTGATCAGCCAGTCAGCAATGAAGGCGTAACCTTTGCCGTCACTTGCATGGAACGCGGCCGGGTTCATCGCAAACGGCCCGATCAGGCTGCGGAAGCGGTTGGGGTTTTTCCAGTCGAAATCAGGGTGGTTGGAAAGGCGTGTGGCAATGGCAAGGGCTGCATCAGGGGCGGCACTGCCGGCTTGAATGGCGAACCATTTGTCGATGACCAGACGATCCTCTTTCCATTGATTGTAGAACGCTTTTGTGGCGGCTTCACCTTGGCCTGCGTGGATCAGGATGGCCAGAGCGGAAAGCTGTTCAGTCATGTTGTCGGCTGTTTCAAACTGGGCTTTTGCAGTTTTTGCATCGGTTTCCAGCTTGGTCAAAAGCCCTAGGGCGATGCCGCGCAAACTGCGTTTGCCTGCGTCGGTGGCGTTTGGAATATAAGGGCCATTGATGGCCATATTTTGATAGAGTGTATTCAGATCACTACCGATATTTTGCGCAATCGCCAGCGATAAGGCTTGGCGGGCGGCATAGATTTTATCTGGATCAGGGGCATGGCCCTTGTCCAGAACGCTTTGCGCCAAAGCATCTTCGGATGGCAATGCCAAGATCAATGCGCGGTAGGCTGGCGCAAGGGTTTTGTCCAAGGCGACTTTGTGCATGGCGAACAGGAATGCATGGTCGGGTGCGGCGTTATCCAACACCATACGGGTCAATAAATCCGTGGCCAACGTGCGCCCTGCTTCCCATTTGTTGAACGGGTCACTGTCATGGGCCAGAAGGAACGTGAGGGTCTCGCGGTTCTGGGTGTGTTGCAAGATCACCGGGGCGGAAAAGCCGCGCAGGATGGAGGGCGTGGGTTTTTCAGTAAAGCCTGACGTGGTGAAACTTTGTTTGGATTTGGTCAGTTCAAACAGGTGTTCGGTGACGGGTTCAGTACCGTTCCCATCCAGAAAACCCACACGCACGGGGATGACCTGTGGTTGCTTATTATCCTGACCCGGTGTTGGTGGGTTTTCCTGTTCAAAGGTCAGCGTATAGTCGCCGTTGTCATAATTTTCAGACACTGTCACACGCGGGGTGCCTGCTTGTGAATACCACAGTTTGAACTGGCTTAAATCGCGGTTGCAAGCGTCTTCAAAAACTTTGACCCAGTCTTCAATTGTGCAGGCTTGCCCGTCATGGCGATCAAAGTACAAATCCAGCGCTTTACGGTACTGGTCGTCGCCCACTAACAGTTTCAACATACCAATAACCTCGGCACCTTTTTCATAAACCGTTGCCGTATAGAAGTTGTTGATTTCGATGTATTCTTCGGGGCGCACCGGATGGGCCAAAGGCCCTGCATCTTCGCGGAATTGTCGCGCGCGCAGTTGTAGCACATCGTTGATACGGGTTACCGAGTGGCTACGCATATCGCCCGAAAACTGCTGGTCGCGGAACACGGTCAGGCCCTCTTTCAGGCACAGCTGGAACCAGTCGCGGCAGGTGATGCGGTTGCCTGTCCAGTTGTGGAAATATTCGTGGGCTATGATGCCTTCTATCAATTCATAATCGCGGTCAGTGGCGGTTTTAGGACTGGCTAAAACATACTTGGAATTGAAGATGTTCAAGCCCTTGTTTTCCATCGCCCCCATGTTGAAATCATCCACGGCCACGATCATGAACAGGTCAAGATCGTATTCGCGGCCGTAAACCTGTTCATCCCATGTCATTGACCGTTTCAGGGCGTCCATCGCATAGGCGCATTTATCCTGATCGCCGCCCCGCACAAAGATTTGCAGATCAACATGGCGGCCCGATCGGGTGGTGAATGTGTCGTCGTAAGACACCAGATCACCTGCCACAAGCGCAAACAGATAGGCAGGTTTGGGCCATGGATCGTGCCACGATCCGTGTGCCAGTTTGTTGCCGTTTGACAGCAAAACCGGGGCGGTGCCCTTTATGGTCACGTTGAAGGTTGCCATCACATCGGGGCGGTCGGGGTAATAGGTGATTTTGCGAAAGCCCTGGGCCTCGCACTGGGTGCAATACATGCCGTTTGACATGTACAGGCCTTCCAGGGCGGTGTTTTCTGCGGGGTTTACTTCAACCTCGGCTTCCCATGTGAAACCGTTTTGGGGGATCAGGTCTGCCGGGATGCGTAGGCCTTCGGCATCTTGTAATATTTCATCGTCCCCTAGAACACGGCCATCTATTGCCGCACGGATCAGTTTCAGATTGCGCCCATCCAAGCGCAGGTCATGCGGGCCGTCTTTACGGTCGGAATTACCGCGAAAAGTGATTTTGGACAAAACCCGTGTGGCCTTGGGATCAAGTTTGAAGGTCAGATCAACATGATCCACCCAAAACGCAGGTTGTTGGTAGTCTGTAAGGCGAATGGTGGGGGCTGTCGTTGGGCGCATTTTATCATTCCATTTGGTTGTAAACAGATGTGACGAATTACGGTGGGGATTCAAGGAAATAATTTGCATACTAATGTATACAATATCTGAGTGTCGTGATAGCAGTGCGGCAATCTAAAAATTTGCGGCATTGCTTTGGAGAACATGATGAAACGCGTTGAGAAATTTGGCCTGCAAGTGGATGTGCG
This sequence comes from Amylibacter sp., assembly GCA_016764475.1. Taxonomy (GTDB): domain Bacteria; phylum Pseudomonadota; class Alphaproteobacteria; order Rhodobacterales; family Rhodobacteraceae; genus Amylibacter. The sequence continues at coordinate 13,977 of JAESRV010000113.1, read as the reverse complement.
ACTTGTTGATTTTATTGAAGGCAAAGCATTGCCGGGCACTGACATCAGCCAAGGGCAGTTCTGGAAAGGCCTGTCTGATCTGGTACATGGTATGGGTGATAAAAACCGTAGCCTGCTGCAAAAACGCGAAGATATACAAGGCCAGATTGATGCGTGGCATCTGGAACGTAAAGGGCAAGAGTTTGATTTTGCCGAGTATAAATCGTTTTTGACAGATATCGGTTATCTGGTGCCGCAAGGGCCTGATTTCGCCATTGAAACCACTAATGTTGACCCCGAAATTGCCGATATTCCGGGGCCGCAACTGGTGGTGCCGATTATGAATGCACGTTTTGCGTTGAATGCGGCCAACGCGCGGTTTGGCAGCCTTTATGATGCGCTTTACGGCACTGATGCGATGGGCAGCCTGCCTGCGGCAGGGGGTTATAGCGTGGAACGCGGGGCCGAGGTGATTGCTTGGGGCAAAGCGTTTCTGGATGCGACCTTTCCCATTGAAGGTCTGTCGCACGCGGATGCCACGCGTTATTGGGTTGAGGATGGTGCGTTGTTGATCGACGGGAAACCACTGCAAAACCCTGATGCGTTTACCGGCTATCGCAATGATCCTGCAAAGCCCGAAGGGGTGTTGTTGTGCAATAACGGGTTGCATGTAGAGCTGTATTTTATCTCGACCAGTGACATCAGTAAGCAGGATAAGGCGGGTCTTTCGGATATTATTCTGGAAAGTGCCATGTCGACGATCATGGATTGCGAAGATTCAGTGGCAGCCGTGGATGCGCAAGACAAGGTTTTGGCGTATACAAACTGGCTGGGTCTGATGAAACGCGATTTGACCACGACACTGGAAAAAGGCGGCAAGACCTTGCGCCGCCGTTTGCTGCCTGATCGCAAATATACCTCACCAACGGGTGCGCCTTTCAAACTGAAAGGGCGTGCTTTGATGTGGATCCGCAATGTGGGCCACCTGATGACCAACCCTGCCGTACTTGACCGTGACGGTCTGGAAATCGGCGAGGGGCTGTTGGATGCGATGTGTACCATTATGATTGCGGTGCATGATCTGGAACGGGTCACAGGCAATTCGGTGCATGGCTCGGTTTACATCGTGAAACCGAAAATGCACGGGCCAGAAGAAGTGGCGTTCACGGATGAGATTTTCAGCCATGTGGAAGCCGCTTTGGGGCTGCCGCAAAATACGGTGAAAATCGGTATTATGGACGAAGAACGCCGCACCACGGTGAACCTGAAAGAATGTATTCGTGCGGCCAAGTCGCGTGTGGCGTTTATTAACACGGGCTTTTTGGATCGCACAGGCGATGAAATTCATACCTCGATGGAAGCGGGTGCTTTTTTGCGCAAAGGCGACATCAAGAATGAACCTTGGATCGGGGCCTATGAAGATCAAAACGTGGATGTAGGGCTGGCTTGCGGGTTGCAGGGCAAAGCGCAGATCGGCAAAGGTATGTGGGCGATGCCCGACCTGATGGCCGACATGCTGGAACAAAAAATCGGTCACCCGATGTCAGGGGCAAATTGTGCGTGGGTGCCCAGCCCGACGGCGGCGACTTTACACGCGACGCATTATCATAAGGTCGATGTAAAAGCGCGTCAGGTTGCGATCGCCACCGGCGGTGCGCGGGCGGATGTGGATACGATTTTACAAATCCCGCTGGCGCAGGGGCAAAACTGGTCTGATGCGGAGGTCGCCGCAGAGGTGGAAAACAATGCACAAGGTATTCTGGGTTATGTGGTGCGCTGGATTGATGCCGGTGTGGGCTGTTCCAAAGTGCCTGACATCAACAATGTGGGGCTGATGGAAGACCGCGCAACCTGCCGTATTTCCAGCCAACACATTGCCAACTGGCTGCACCACGGGGTGGTTAGCAAAGAACAGGTGATGGATATTATGCGCCGTATGGCCAAAGTTGTGGATGGGCAAAACGCAGGCGATGCCAGCTATACGCCGATGGCCCCTGATTTTGCGGGTGTCGCTTTTCAGGCTGCATGTGACTTAGTCTTCTTAGGCACGGTACAACCTTCGGGCTATACTGAACCGATATTGCACGCACGCAGGCTGGAGTTGAAGGGAAAGCAACATGGTGGAAATCACATCTAATAAGGCAAAGCGCATTATCAATCAGGCTTTCGCTGCGGGTAAGGAACTGGGGTTGAAACCCTTGGCGGTTATCGTGCTGGATGCGGGCGGGCATTGTAAGGCGTTTGAACGCCAAGACGGTGCGGCCCCCGGGCGGTTTGCAATAGCGGACGGTAAGGCGAACGCGGCGATCCAGTTGGGGATGCCGTCATCAAAACTGATGCAACGCGCTGAGCAGCAAGCCTATTTTGTGGGCGCGCTGAACGGGGTTTATGGCGGGCGGATTATACCTGTGCCGGGCGGTGTTTTGGTGAAAGACAAGAAGGGCCGCGTTATCGGGGCGGTTGGTGTCACAGGCGATAGCTCTGAAAACGATGTGCTGGCAGCTGTTGCGGGTATTGAAGCGGCTGGGTTGGTTGCCGAGGGCTAAAAACCGATTTTCATCACCTGAAATTCATGCGATATGGGTTGAAACACAATTCAGTCAGAGTTTTAAGTTATGAAAAGACCCATCGTCGGCATTATTGGCAACGCGTATTTTATTGACGGGGATTACCCTGTTCAGGCCTCTGGTGTCAGTAACATTGAAGCCATTTCAACGATTTCAAACGCCATCCCCGTGGTTATTCCGTCATTGCATGAAGCCAGCGAAGTGCATGAGCTGGTTGATCGGCTTGACGGGTTTGTTTTTACCGGCGGGCGGCCCAATGTGCACCCGCATGAATACGGCGAAGAGGAAACCGAGGCCCATGGCACGTTTGATCGCAGCCGCGATGCGCTGGTGCTGCCCTTGATCCGTGAATGTGTAGAGGCGGGGGTTCCGGTGCTGGGGATTTGCCGGGGGTTTCAAGAATTTAATGTGGCTTACGGCGGCTCACTTGATCCTGAAATTCGTGATTTACCGGGCCGTATGAACCACCGTATGCCGCCCGACGGCACGCAGGATGAAAAGTTTGCCCATCGCCATGATGTGACGATTGAAGCGGGTAGTATTTTTGAGCGGGTGTTTGATAAATCGGTGGTTCTGACCAATTCGCTGCACGGGCAGGGGATTAAGGATGCGGGGGCGCGGATTATTATTGATGGCCATGCCCCTGACGGCACACCTGAAGCGTTAAGTGTGAAGGATGCCAAGAATTTCGCGCTGGCGGTGCAATGGCACCCTGAATGGCGGGCCGATCAAGACCCAGTTTCACGGCAGTTGTTTACAGCGTTTGGCAAGGCGTTGCGGGGTGGGTTTTAGGGCGCTGTCCTGACTGGGACATGTATCTAATATGTTGAAATTGTTTATTTATCTGTTAGAATTGCAAAGCTGTATCGACGTTGTTTTTCATGCTTAATGATGCTATTCGCATTCAATTAGAGTCTTGCAACGCGTGGGCAGGATCATGGAACAGATGACTGGGGATTTTGAAGGCGTATAAGGATGGTGGGCCTGATGTCGTGTGATTTGAGGGAGTCTTTGAGGTGAGGAACAGGCTCGCGATTACCGCGAGCCCACATACTATTCTTTGCGAACACCTTTGAATGGTGTTTTATCAGTTGTTTTCACATCCATAAAACGGCCAGTTGTAGTGTCACGTTTTACATAGTGACCAGATGGTGTTTTTGTTTGTGAACGTTGACGCACTGCGCCATTACGGTGTCCGTCGCCTTTTGGTGGATTAGTTGCCATTGTATTTTCTTTCTATTGAGTATGACAGTCATTGCTGCAGTAGAAACAGCCATTGACCTGATTATAGTGTTTCTTTGCTGCAGTTACTGCTGGGCGGCATGAGGTGAAATCCCCCAAGTATATACGGTTTTCTACTGCTGGAAGCCATGCGCAACCTGTTGTGTGAACTTCGTGGTCACCATTAGATTGGGCATTTTTATTTACGTAATATTTACTCATTATATTTTTCCTATTGTTTATGTGACTTGTGATTGCTAGATAGCAATTACAGGAATCAATATACATGCTCGCAAGTAATTGCAAGTGTCAAATTGGAGGTCACATGTCAAAAATCTATTTTGATGCAGAAGGTTTTTACTCTGCGTTAGATGCCCATAGATTATCAAAAGGTATAAATTGGAAAAAAGTTGCAGGAGAATCTGGCGTTTCTGCTTCAACTTTAACTAGAATGGGGCAAGGTAAGAGCCCTGATTTAAATAGCTTGGCTGCACTGGCATCGTGGTCAGGAATAAATGTAACAAATTTTTATAGAGACGATTTGAAGAACATGGCCAAACCCGAGCCTCTTGCTGAGATTGCATCTTTGCTGAGGGCAGATAGAAACCTTTCATCTGAAGGTGCGTCGGCGTTGGAGAGTATGATCAAGTCTGCTTACGAGCATATGAGGGAAAGGCGTGACAAAACTTAGGCGGGGCTTTATTAAAGAAGCCGAAGAATACGCAGAAGAATTCAGATTAGAGATGGGGTTATCTAAGGTAGCTCCGATTTTTGCTGAAAATCTAGCAGAACATCTTGGTGTTCCTGTTCTTAAATTGTCCACTCATCCTAAAATTTCGGATGAGGTCAAGGAATTTTGGGCGAATAATGAGGAAGATGTTTTTTCTGCACTGACTATGCCTGATGGAGCATATCGCGAAATATTGCATAACGACGGCCATCATCCTAATAGACAAAACTCCAATATAGCACATGAACTGGCCCATATTATTCTTGGGCATTCTATGACTGCTCCTATTTCGGATAAAGGTAAACGCAATTATGATAAGGAAATTGAGGAAGAGGCAAAGGTATTAAGCATGACTCTTCTTATTCCTAAAGTTGTTGCAGTTTGTATCGTTGAGCAGGGTCTGAACTTAGATCAAGCATCTTTGCACTATAGAGTAAGCAAGCCCTTATTAAATTATCGAATAGGTAAGACTGATGCGCGTAATAAGGTTTATTACTCTAGAATGAAAAGAAGAGGTTTCTAACTTAGTAAAATATGTAGCTTAAAAGATTCATCTTAGCCCTCGTCGATAAACGCGGGCCGCGACTAGCACCACGGGAAGGTGCTTTGCGCCCACCCAAGCCTCTCGGGGATTATCAACAATCCCCTGCCAGCTCTGCGGGTCAGGCGCGGCCCTGATGTGGGGTGCTACATTTGGGTGGTGATTGGACGTGGGGTTTTTACTTATATGACACGTCATTACCCGATTTATTCGGGTGATCACTTGTGGTGCTAGGCCCCCCGAACAAACTGGGGGGTGACGTGTTTTAAGTTATGGGGGTGCGCTTTACTACTCCTGCAACGCCCTAACCTTAATCTCGCCCTCACACGCATATTTCGGATAGCTTTGGCCGTAGCCCACCCTTAAAACCGCCCGATACGGCGGATCATACGCATACTTTGTTTTGCGGTTTTAGCGTTGCTTTTTGCGTCGGTGCCAAGCTGTTTGCCTTGTGGCGCATTTGGGTCTACGTTTTTCTTTTTACTGAAAAGATCAAAGCCTTTATCGATACCCGTATTGATAAATCGGCGTATCACTTGGCGCATAATCATGTTTATTATCTGGTTCATGTGGTCACCTGTTTTTTGCTATCTTTATTCAAACATATCATCTTGATCGGTATTTTCCAAATCGTCATCATCTTCTTGTGATGTGTCGCCCAATGCGCCCCCTGGGGCGGGGCGGTTATCCAGCAAGCCGCTATCACGCAATTCCTTAACACCCGGCAGGTCGCGTTCGCTTTCCAGACCGAAATGATCCAGAAATACTTGTGTGACGATGAATGTCACGGGGCGGCCCGGCGTCATGCGGCGGCGACCCAGTTTGATCCATTCCAGTTCCAAGAGCAGATCAATGGTGCCGCTTGATACGGATACGCCGCGAATTGCTTCGATTTCGGCACGCGTTGTTGGTTGGTGGTAGGCGATGATCGCAAGGGTTTCTATGGCCGCGCGCGATAGTTTGCGGGTCTCATAGCGTTCTTTTTGCATCAGGAACCCCAGATCGGGGGCGGTGCGAAACGCCCAGCCGTCACCCACTTTAACCAGCTTCACACCGCGCCCTTCATAGCGTTTGCGCAGGTGCGCGATGGCCTCTGACACATCACAGCCGTGCGGCAAGCGATCGGTGATGGTCTTTTTGGAAACCGGTTGGGCGGAGGCAAATAAAATGGCTTCGATCATCCGTTCCTGTTCGCCCATTGGCGGGGCTTGAAACAAGGTATCGCTTTGTTCAGTACTCATTCCGGGGCCTTCGTTTTTATTTCAATCGGCGCGAAGTTTTCATCTTGCCGAATTTCCATTTTGCCCTCTTTTACCAGTTCTAACGCGGCGGCAAAAGTGGAGGCGGTGGCAGAGCGGCGAAATTTAGGGTCATCGCGGCAACCATCAGGCAAAAACTGGTTCAAATCACCCCAGTTAATGGCGTGACCGATCAGCGTGCGCATGCGTTCCAGTGCCTGTTCCATTGTGTACAAGTGGTCGCGTTCGCGCATGTGCAGCGGCTCAAAATTGTCTTTGGTTTTGATGTGGGCATAGGCCTGCATCAAATCAAGAATGGTGGCAGTATAGGTGATTTTTCGGTTATGGCTGACGGTCTCTGGTATGCCGCGCACAAAGAAATCACGACCCAGCTGATCACGGGCCATCAGTTTAGCGGCAGAGCGGCGCATGGCTTCCAGACGTTCCAGTTGAAAGGCAAGGTGCGCGGCCAGTTCTTCGGCTGATGGGCCTTCTTCCGTGGGATCGGGCGGTAATAACAGGCGCGATTTCAGGAAGGCCAACCATGCGGCCATGACCAGATAATCGGCGGCCAACTCGATGCGCAGTTTCTTGGCCTCTTCAACGAATTTCAGGTATTGTTCGGCCAGTTCCAGCACGGATATTTTGCGCAGATCAACCTTTTGGGTGCGGGCCAGCGTTAGTAGAATATCCAGCGGGCCTTCAAAGCCGTTAACATCTATCAGAAAGGCTTCGGATGCGACGCGTTGTTTTGTGGTTTGTTCGAACTCTTCGATGTCTTCTTTGGTGGGTTCACTCATCATGCGGCCCTTTGCATCATTTGGGTAAAATCTGCTTTTGCGGATTTAAGATCAAAGGCTTGGGGGGGGTGGCGCATGGCCAAAGCGGCATCGGCACGGGCAAGGGTTTTACCTGATAGTTTGGGCGTTGCATCTGCAACCTGCATCATTTCATCCATCACGCCGTTGCAATGCAAGACCACATCGCAGCCAGCCCCAAATGAAGCGGCACAGCGGTCTGCAAAGCTGCCCTGAAGGGCTTTCATTGACAGATCATCGGTCATGATCAGCCCGTCAAACGCCATATCGGTGCGAATGGTGTTGATGACTTTTAATGACTGTGTCGCGCAATGATCGGGGTCAATATCTGTGTAAATGATATGCGCTGTCATCGCCATGGGCAGGTCTGAAAGCTGCTTGAACGGGATGAAATCGCTGGCTTGTAAAGTGGCAAGTGACGTGTCCAGCCGGGGCAGGTCAAAGTGGCTGTCCATGTTGGCGCGGCCATGACCGGGGATGTGTTTGATGATGGGTAAAACACCGCCCGCAAGCAGGCCGTTCGCGGCGGCGCGGCCCATTTTTGTGACGGTTTCGGGGTCGCGCCCGAAACAACGGTTTTCAATGATTTCGTGGCTGTCTGGCGTGGCGATGTCCAGCATCGGGGCGCAGTTTACGTCAATGCCAAGGGCAGACAGTTCGGCGGCGATAATGCGGTAGCGTAACTCTATTGATCGGCTGTCGGGGTTTTGCGTTACGTGATCTAACGGGGATAACCATTCTGACCAATCAGGTGCGCGCAGGCGTTGCACGCGTCCGCCTTCCTGGTCGATTAAGATCGGTACATTGCGGCCCACGACCTGCCTGATGTCAGTGGTTAATGCGCGAATTTGATCGGCATTTGTCAAATTGCGGGCAAACAGGATAAAACCCCACGGGTTTGCGGCCTTGAAAAACTGCTTTTCAGCGGCTGTTAATTGCTGGCCTTCACAGCCAAAAATGCAAGCCGCTGGTTGTGTCATCTGGCTGCAACAGGGATGCACGGAATGCCGCGTGCCAACAGCGCGGAACACAGGTTGCGGCTGTCTTCGATGGTATCAAAACCCATGGCGCGCAGGCGGTAGAATATGCGCCCACCTGAGGATGCGGATTGCACAAGACGTTTTTTACCAGTCATCAAATCACCGTGTTTGCCGATCAGTTTATCCCATTCTTTGGTGGCAATCGCCTCACTGTCATAGGCGCCAAGTTGTACAAGGCGTGTGCCAACAGGCACGGATGTGATAACGGTTTCAGATTGCGCGGCAATGGTTGTTGCATCTTCGATCTGTCTGACCAGAGCATTGGGGCGATTGTGCGGAATAGGGGATTTCAGGGGGGCAAATTCGCTGGATGAGATCACAAGGCTGCTGTTTTTTACCACAATGCTTTCGATGATCAGTGTTGGGTCTTGTACCGTCGGCGTTGGGGCTGCTTCCACCGCCGCAACAATTTCGTCTTCTACTGTTTGTTTTGGCGCATCAGGTACTGGTCTTAAAACAGGCTGTGTATTGGTAAGTGCACCTTGGGCCACATCCTCAGAAGTCAAAGGTTGCTGGTCAGGGGCCAAAATCACAGTTTGCGCGGATTGCTCAGCCGAACCTTCGGATTGCACGGCATTTACCGCAAGACCTTGATGGCTGGCTTGTGTGCCACCCGGTTCATTGGGTTGTGTGCGTGCGGGGCCTTTCATGGCCTGAATGATCGGGATTTCGTTGGGGTTTCGGGTGCCCAGTTGGAACACCCAATAGACCAATCCGACGACTAAAGCGATGGATGCAATGGCACCCAGCCAGTTCAGACCAAGGCGTACCAGCCCAAATGGGGCGACATAATCGGCCTGATTATACTGTTCTTCATATTCGGACATAGGGTTACTGCCTCTTTTTGACACACTATATTGTGTGCTTGCCTGCTCAAACCCCAAAATATGCTGTTTTTTGCCTGATTTAGCGCATTTCTTCCATCGGAGTTACACCTAAAATACCAAGTCCTGCGGAAATAACAACGCTTACGGCACGAATTAGGCTTATTTTTCCTTGTGAGGTTGCAATTTCGCCCTCTTGCAGGAAGCGCAGATCGGTTTCTTCTTTGCCGCGATTCCATAAAGAATGGAAATCAGAGGCCAGATCATAGAGGTAAAACGCAATCCTGTGCGGCTCATTATGCTTGGCGGCCAGTTCCAGCAATCGCGGCCATTCGGCGATTTTACGGGCCACAGCCAGTTCAGCATCATGGGTGATATGGCTGCTGTCTGCGGTAATTAAGGTCGCGTCAGACACGTCCATCCCTGCCTTTTTGGCTTTGCGCAGCACGGAATTGATCCGCGCATTTGCGTATTGCACATAAAACACGGGGTTTTCTTTGGATTGATCCAGAACCTTGTCGAAATCAAAATCCAAAGGCGCGTCGTTTTTGCGGGTCAGCATCACGAAACGGGTCACATCAGGGCCAACCCGGTCAACCACATCCTTTAGGGTGACGAAAGTGCCTGCACGTTTTGACATCTTGAACGGTTGACCGTTTTTGTAAAGCTTCACCAACTGGCAAAGCTTCACATCCAGCGGCACTGTATTTTCAGACAAGGCCGAAACAATGGCTTTCATGCGTTTCACGTAACCGCTGTGATCGGCACCTAAAATCAGGATCAACTCATCATAGCCGCGCTGTAGTTTATCATAGTGATAGGCGATGTCTGGTGCGAAATATGTCCAGCTACCGTCAGATTTCATCACCGCACGGTCAATGTCGTCGCCGTAATCGGTGGATTTGAACAGGGTTTGTTCGCGGGATTCCCAATCATCCGGTGCTTTGCCTTTTGGCGGCTCCAGCACGCCTTGGTAAACCAGACCTTTTTTCTTGAGCATTTCCAGACAAGCTTCGATTTTTCCGGTGCTGTACAGGGATTTTTCGGAAAAGAAACGATCCATTTTGACACCCAAAAGGGCCAGATCCGCGCGGATCAGATCCATCATCGCGTCTGTGGCATAGTTGCGTATTTCTTCCAGCCAAACCGCTTCGGGTTGGTCAATATACGCGTCGCCTACTTTGTCTTTCAGGGCTTGACCCACAGGGATCAGGTAATCGCCGGGGTAAACACCGTCAGGGAAAGAAACTTCCCGCCCGTGGGCTTCCAGATAGCGCAGGTAAACCGAGCGGGCCAATGTGTTGATCTGGCTACCGCCATCGTTAATCACATATTCGCGGGTCACATTGTAGCCTGCGAAATCCAGCAGGCTGGCCAGTGCATCACCAAACACGGCCCCGCGTGTGTGGCCCACGTGCAAGGGGCCGGTGGGGTTGGCGGATACATATTCGACGTTGACTTTTTTGCCGCCACCCATTTGGGAACGGCCAAAATCGTTGCCCGCTTGCAAGGCGTCGGGGATAATTGACAGCCAAACGGCGGGCGCAAGGCGCAGGTTTAAAAAGCCGGGGCCTGCAACATCGGCGGAAGTGATGCGGTCATCTGCGGTCAGTTTTATTGCCAAAGCATCGGCAATATCACGCGGTTTCATTTTAGCGGCCTTGGCCAGAACCATTGCCGCATTGGTGGCCATATCGCCGTGCAATGCATCGCGCGGCGGTTCAACTGCTACATTGCTGAAATCCAGATCAGCGGGCAGGGTGCCGTCTGATTGCATTTGCGCAAGGGCGGTTAAAACAAGGGCGTGTATGTCGGCGAACAGGTTCATAAATGTATTCCAGAGTGGTTTGGCGCGGAAATAACATAAAGCCTTGGTGCATTCCAGTGTTTAAGTGCAGTGTTTTTCATGTTCCTGAAACGCAAAACGGTCGGTCATGCCGGCGATATAATCAGCTACGGCACGCGCTAGGGCGGTTTTATCATGGCTTTGGGGTTGCCTGTGTTCGGGCAACAGATCGGGGGCGTTCATATAGGTGGCAAATAAATCACGCACGACAAACCCCGTGCGTCGGCGCATTTCATTAACTTGGGGGTGGCGGTACATGCGGGTGAACAGGAAGGCGCGAATTTCTTTGAGTTGGACAAATAGCTGGTCTGAGAACTGCACCACGGGGGCTGAATGGTTGCGGATATCCTGTGCGGATTTCGGGGCGAGGGCAGCAAGGCGTTTTTGGCTTTCGGTGACCACATCTTCAACCATGATACCAAAAACACGGCGCAAGGCTTCGTGCCTGCGCCGATCAGGGGCAAGGTTAGGGTATTTGGCGTCAACCTGTTGAAAACAGGTGCCGACAAGGGGTAGTTCTATGATGTCATCAACCGTGAACAGGCCCGCGCGCAGCCCGTCATCCAGATCATGATTGTTATAGGCAATGTCATCGGCAATGGCCGCCGATTGGGCTTCGGCACTGGCGTAGGTGGTTAGTTCAAGATTGTGTATCTTGTCATAATCAACCAATGAAAACGGCAGCTTACCCGTGACAGGCCCGTTGTGCTTTGCAATGGCTTCCAGCGTTTCCCAAGTCAGGTTCAGCCCGTCAAATTCGGCATAATGCCGCTCTAAGCCAGTGACGATTTTCAGGGCTTGGGCGTTGTGATCAAAGCCGCCGTATGGCGCCATGCAGGTGCCCAGCACATCTTCGCCGTTATGGCCAAAGGGGGTGTGGCCCAGATCATGGGCCAAGGCGACGGCCTCGGTCAATTCCTGATTTAAGCCTAAAGCCGAGGCGATGGTGCGCGCGACTTGGGCGACCTCGATTGTGTGGGTCAGCCGCGTGCGAAAAAGATCACCTTCGTGGGCGACGAACACTTGGGTTTTATGGATCAGGCGACGAAAGGCGGTGGCATGGATGATGCGATCACGGTCGCGCTGAAATGCAGAGCGGTGGGTGGAATTGTCTTCGGTATGAAGCCGCCCACGGCTGTTTTTGGGGTCGCATGCGTAGTTTGCAAGCATGAGTGAAACCTTTGTCTTGTCGCGGGGATGATCCACGCCTATATTTAGATTAACCCATAGCCCAATATAAGGCCGCTTTAAAGATGCAGCTTACCCTACCCCCTAAAGTAACCGATCGCGCATTTGCGCGACTGGCCGAGATTAACGCAGATGGTGATAGCAAAGCCTTGCGCATTGCAGTGGAAGGCGGCGGATGTTCCGGTTTTCAGTATGAGATCAAGCTGGAAGATGTGGCATCGGGCGATGATCTGGTGTTGGAAAAAGACGGACAGCGAGTGTTGATCGACAGCGTTTCCCTGCCGTTTCTGGCCGATGCTGTGATTGACTTTTCGCAAGAATTGATCGGGGCGCGGTTTGTGATCGAGAACCCGAATGCCACATCCAGCTGCGGCTGTGGCGTTAGTTTTTCGATGTGAGACAGGGCGAATAATGAAAATAGCATCGTTTAATATCAACGGGATCAAAGCCCGTTTGCCTGCCCTTTTGGCGTGGCTGCAAGAGGCGGCACCTGATGTGGCTTTGTTGCAGGAAGTTAAATCTGTAGACGAAAATTTCCCGCGAGAGCCGATTGAGGATCTTGGCTATACTGTTGAAACCCATGGGCAAAAAGGCTTTAACGGGGTGGCGATACTATCAAAATTACCCCTTGAGGATGTCACGCGCGGATTGCCGGGCGATGATACGGATGAACAGGCGCGCTGGATAGAGGCCACCGTGATAGGGGATAGGCAGGCGGTGCGGGTTTGCGGGCTGTATCTGCCCAATGGCAACCCTACGCCCGGGCCGAAATACGACTATAAATTGGCGTGGATGGAACGCCTGTATGCCCGTGCGCAAGAATTATTGGCGTTGGAAGAGCCGTTTTTGATGGCCGGCGATTATAATGTTATTCCGCAGATCGAAGATTGCTGGGATGTTTTGCCTTGGCTGGAAGATGCGCTTTATCTGCCGCAATCACGCGAGGCGTTTCAGCGGTTGAAAAATCTTGGGCTGACAGAAGCGTTTCGGGTGCGCAATATGGCGCCTGACAATTATACGTTTTGGGATTATCAGGCGGGTGCGTGGAACCGTAACCACGGTATTCGCATTGATCATTTTTTATTGTCGTCTGAATGTGCGGATTTGTTGGTGGATTGCCAGATAGATAAAGATATCCGCGCACGCGAACGACCAAGTGATCATGTGCCGATTTGGGTGGAGTTGGACGCTTGAATAGATGAAATTTGAGTGTTTTCAGGAATAGTTTTTCGCTGCTAACTATTTTGTAACTAAATTAGTTTACTGGTTTAGGTATGGAAAACTTATATCAGATATCGCAAAGCTTTAAAGCCCTTTCGCATAAACGAAGGGTGCTGTTGTTCAAATTACTATTGCAAAATGGGTCAAAGAAGCTCTCGTTTGGGCAACTCCAAAAACTCAGTAAAATCCCTGTAGCCCCCCTAACACATCACTTGCTGTTTCTTGAAAAGGGAGGGCTGATCTATAGGCAGAATAAAGGGTCGCACACATATTTTGCGCTGCAACTTCAAAGCTTCAAATCGGTTTTGCAAATAGTCCAGAAGCAATGCGCACAAAACTAAAATAGCGAATGCTTTCAAGCTGCCGTCACATCATGATCATAAATCCAGTCATAATGCCCAGCCATAACCGATGGTGCCATTTGTGCAGAAAGGCGCATGCCCGTGTGCAACAGGCCGCGTGCCAACGGGTTGGCGGTGTGGTATATCCGGCCCGATTTCAGTGCGGTTTGCTGCACTTTGGTGGCCCGTGGTTTACGGATGTTCTGGTAGGCTTGCAAGGCTGTGCCGATGTCTGCATTCTTTGCCAGTTGATCGGCCAGAACCCACGCGTCTTCTATCGCCATGCAGGCACCTTGGGCCACAAAAGGCACCATCGGGTGGGCGCTATCGCCCAGTAAAACAAGGCGGTTTTTGATCCATGAATGCAGTGTGGGATGGGCGAACAGACCCCATACGATGGGGTCTTTCACTGCGTCCAACAAG
>JAESRV010000050.1 GCA_016764475.1 Amylibacter sp. | reverse complement strand
CTCTAGCGTTTGCTAATTTTGGCGCGGGGTAGAGCAGCCCGGTAGCTCATCAGGCTCATAACCTGAAGGTCGTAGGTTCAAATCCTACCCCCGCAACCATCGCCACTTGTGGCGTAGCCAAATCAGCAGACACAGCCCCTTCGGGGGCTGTTTGCGTTTCTGGATCAGGTTTTTGTTGCACTGGTTGAATTTTAGATAAGTCATTCATAACAATTGACTTATCCGACGATGTTGCGACTGACAGAATGCCTGCTAAGTCACCAATAAGATCAACTGTAAGCCCGTCATCATCCTTGGAAGGTGTCAGAACCACTTTATCGATCAGCTTGCGCAGATGCTGTGATGCCTCTGGGCGGGTATCAATATTATTCAATGTATCGACCAGATTACGCACCTCGCCGTGATAACGCTGCGCCATGTTCGGATGGAAGATAATTTTTTCTTCTTCCGTATTGCTGAGGATACTTTCCAGCTCGTGCATGCGATCATTTACAAAGATAGCACGATCTTTGATCATTTCAGCAGGAACCCCGTCACAAATAGATTTAACAATTTTTTGTTTTTCACGCTCCAGTTTGGCAAGCTCTTTCACGTAAGAAGATCGTGCAGTGTTATGCGTTTTGCGCAGTTCATTCATACGACGGGTATATTCTTTGCAAAATTCTGCCGTGAGCTTGTCATTCATCAGGTTTTTGCGAAGAGCGTTCAATACGGTCTCTTCCAGATCGACGCGCCGGATTGTGCGCTTGTTTGAACATGTCCCTTTATTAGTGGCGGTGGAGCAGGCAAGACGGGACTGATTACGCATTGCATAGCCCCCACCACAACGGCCACATTTAATGAGATGTGACAGGAAATAGGTAGGTCTGTTCCTCTTATGTAGGGGTTGGTCTTTTTTGTTGTATTGGCCTTGGAGGCTTTTCACCTTGTCCCAAAGTTCTTGATCAATAATGCGAAGCTCTGGCACTTCGGTTATCACCCAATCTTTTTCTAGGTTCAGGCGCGAAACACGTTTGCCTGTATCTGGATTTTTCAAATAACGTAAACGGTTCCAGATCAGACGCCCGATATAAAGTTCGTTGTTTAGGATACCTGTACCACGGGCTCGGTTGCCGTAAATGGTACTTGGCCCCCATGCGCCACCATTAGGGGCAGGGATACCTTCTTTGTTCAATGTCTTCACCAAAACCGTAGGGGACACACCCTTCACATAGGTTGTGAATATACGGCGTACAATCGCAGTTTCATATTCATTGATGGTACGGCCACCACGCTCTATCGAGCCATCTTCACCAATCTCCGGGGCGACATCATAACCATAAACAATGCCACCGGCACTTTTGCCTTTCAGGGCGCGGCCCTGCAATCCACGGCGTGTTTTATTGGCAAGTTCTTTTAGAAACATGCTTCCCATTGTTCCGCTGAAACCAATGTGAAGTTCAGTGATGAAGCCTTCGCCTAAGGTGAACATTTTAATGTCGTTAAAACATAACCGCTTGTAGATGTTTGCAGCCCCTTCAAGATCACGGCTAACGCGATCCAAGGCTTCGGACATGACAATATCAAACTGGCCCAAGGGTGCATCGGTTATGAGTGATTGAATGCCCGGGCGGAACAGGCTCTCACCTGAAACCGCATGATCCGTATAGTGCTTAACCACTGTCCAACCCTCGGCCTTTGCCCGATCTTCACAAATGCGAATTTGGTCTTCAATGGATATAGGCGTTTGAAGATTAGAGGAATATCTGGCGTAAATGGCAACTCGGGTCATGGGCGCGTCCTTTCAGGGGTATCTAATTTATCATTGCGCACCACGTCGTCATTTTTGACCTGCTCATTGAAATCAGCTTCCGCTGCCGAACGAGCAAGGAACCGTACCAACGCCAGCAATCGTGTATCCGATTCTGCTGATGCTGCGCTCCATTGAGTCTCGCTGTTATCAGGGCGATTGGTCAACGCCTTTTTCCTTTCTGCCCACAGGGGGCTGTATTCGTCTTTGTTCTCCTTTTTTTCTTTCACCACGAAAGAACATAAGTAGAACAGTATAGGACAAGATTCCCATTATCCCAAATGGAATCTTTGTAATATTGTTGCGTTTTTCAAGGATCACACTAGCGTCGCAGTCAAGGAATTATTGCGGTAAACAGTAAGGTAATTGCGGTCATGACGGAAAAAAACGCATCAAATAGTGATGAAATTAAGCACGCCGAGCAACAAATTCTCAAAGAAATATGCCGTAAGATAAAGAATAAACGCAAGATTGAATATTTCCCTGATCTATTCAATGACCTCATGGGGTTGGGTGTTAGTGCCAGCTATGAAAATATAATTGGGCGGGGTCGTGCGGGTTCTGCAGCCATTGAAAAAATGAAACAATGGATTGTCACGCATGAGCTAGAGCTTGCTTTTGAAACCGCACCCCTGATATTCTCGCGTTCTTTGCGCACGGACTGGCAGGCCTTTATTGCACAACGTGGCCATTATAATGGGCTTATCATTAAACCGTTTAACGTCACCAATCTGCATGAGCTTAGTGATTTGCACTCGATCAGCGATACGCGGATCAAGCTGGGGCAGGAATTTACCTTTGAACTGGATAGCCCGATTTATGGTTCGGTCATCGCCTTGGATTATTATGAAGGGGAATGGTATCCGATCCCGTTGCGCCACAATGGGGCCTTTGATCCGATTGCAATTACAAACGGCCTATGGGGTTTTCCGATGAATATAAAAAGCAAGACGGTCATTCCCATGCGTCAACGCGCCCATAAAGGAGAGCACGGCCATTGTTTTATAATCGGCCCATCTGAGTTGATGGCATATTACGCTAAAACCTTTCGCGCAGGACAGGCCTTGTCACTAAAGGTACTGGACACAATGGCAAAGCGACTGGTGCAGATTGAAGATCACAAGCTGGCGATTTTTTTGGAAAACGTGATCTTTGAATAAGCATTATTCTGGCACCAGATAGCGGTGAGGGGTTAATATATTATCCCGCATCTCTTCAAATGTGGCGCGGTAGCTTTGTGGGTCAAAGTGATCAGTTTGTTTCCACTGACTAGGGCAATGATTGCGCTAGCTGTTCAGAAAAAGCTGTGGACCGAGCGAGTAATGCCAGACCATACTCGGCACCGGCAAAACGTTTCGCAATAGCCGCACCGTTTCCGGGCCCAACGCCAACAATAACGCAGATTGGTTGTTTATTTATGATCTATGTTTCCTTTTGCCTGTCAGCATCTTGTTTGCGCCAATGGGGCGGATAGGTTTTTTGAAAAAAGGGGAGTGCCTCAATGCGCTTCGCCCAAGTCTGCATCTTATCCGGCACCAGTCCAAATGCAGAATAAGCCGGGTTCTTTAAGTCAATGCGCTTGAGTAAGGCGACAAACGGATAAAGAGCGAAATCGGCGGATGAAAGTGTCGACCCTGCGATATAATCCCCTTTGAAGGTTTTTTGCAGAAGGGCCAGTTGCTGGCCAGCTTCATGTTTAGCTTTCGATATTCGTTTAAGGTTCGGGGAGCCTTCGCGGCGAAACAGAATGTCGACAACCATTCTTCGTACAGGAGGGTAAAGGTGGCTATTGGCTTCGCTCGCTACACGCCGAGCAAAGGCACGTTCTGCGACATCCTCTGGCCACAAAGAAGGACCGTGCATCGTAAATTTTTCTTCAAGATAATCAACAATAACCGCCGATTCATAGAGCATTAAACCGTTATCAGTGATCGCAGGGGCCTTTTGATGCGGATTGATTACCGTAAATGCCGGATCTTTCAGATCACCGGCATCTGGTGACAATGTGTGCAACCGATAAGGTATCTGTTTATGCTCTAGAGATAACCAGACCCTCCAGGAGAAAGGTGACCCTGATAGATAATAAAAGTCTATTGCCATAATCTGTATCCTATATCAAACCAAGAACACGCAGGCCGAAGATCATTTGACAGGCAAATCCAATGGCGAAAGCAATCGTCCTGAACAAGGGAATGCCAAAAGTATAGATCACCGCATGGGCAATTCTGGCGAAGAGAAAGATCATGGCAGCGGCTGTCGTTAGCGCATTGCCAAGTCCCAAGATATGGACGCTGAGTGCCAGCGGCGCAAAGACGGCCAGGTTTTCAATGGCATTTCTGTGAGCTTGCGATAAACGGTAAGCCCAGTTTGAAACAGGACGGACATCAGGCTCAGGGTTTTTCAGTGCTTTCCAAGGCCCCATCTCGATAAGACGATTGAGGATAATGGGAACCCAGAGTATTCCAGTGAAAAGTGCTGTGAGGGCTGTGAATAACAGTTCTGTTGAAACGGTGGACATATGATCTCCTTTACAAAATTTACGCCCAGTTTGATGTGTGGGGATGTGGGCGTTTCTATAAAAAACCTAGCTGCTAGAAGCGATTGCATCTATGCTGTAAACAACTAAATTTATTGCAGGGACGATCATGAAAAGCTTTAACACCTCACCATTCAATGATGCTCTTGAGGATTTGCGGATTTCTGGCAGTGTGTTGTTGCACGAGACATACACCCCTCCATGGAGGATCGATATCCCAGAGGAGGCAGAGTTGCAGCACCTGCTAGGTGTGAGCAAGGATGTACGCGTTCTGCCGTTCCATCTGGTAAGAAATGGTGCGTTTGATCTTCGTTATGAAGGGCATAAATCGATGCATATTGCCAAGGACGAACTGGTGATTTGCCCAAGCGGCGAAGCTCATCGAATGTCGTTTGGAAAAGCCGTGCAGCCTGTTTCTTTCGCCCAAATATTAGAGGAACAAAGCCCTTTACCTTTACGTCCCCTGAAAGAGATGAGCGGGGGGACTGAACTGGTCTGCGGTGTTTTTCAATTGCGAAGCGTTCCCCTCAATCCATTATTGGCGGCGTTACCGCTGGTGCTGAAAGTGAAAACTGTTGGTGGCAATGCCAATCCAATGCTCGTTCATGCCACGCAAATGCTGGCGATGGAGTTGAGTAATGATCGCCGTGGCAGCTTTACAGTTTCGCGCCTTCTTGAGGTATTTTGTGCCGAAGCTATCCGCTCCTATCGGCAAAACTCGGGGGCGCAAGATCCTGGATGGTTTAAGGCACTGGATGATCCAAAAATCGCAAAGGCTCTTACACATGTTCATCGCCATCCCGGTGAGGCATGGACCGTAGCTTCGTTGGCGGAAAAATGTGCCATGTCTGGCTCGCGTTTTGCTGCCAGATTCCGCGATACAACCGGGCAAAGCGTCATGTCCTATGTTGCGCGTTGGCGTATGAGCGTGGCTTGTCGCTTATTGCGCGATACAGATAACAACCTTGCCGCCATTGCGGATGAAGTCGGTTATCAAGATCTAGCCGCCTTCAGCCGCGCTTTCAAGGAACTGGTAGGCGAAAGCCCGGCCAAATGGCGAATCCGCGACCAGATGCAATGCGCATGACCACCTCTCTAGAGTGGTGTTTAGTGCTTCAAAAAGTAGAGCCATACATTATTATTTTTCCGTATTTTTGTTTGTTACTAAAGGTGGATATTTAACCCCAAGTATTTCTGCATGATTAGATTCCGTTCAATCGAATTTATCTGTGAATGCTAATTCAAGTAGTGGCAGTCTAGCTGTCAATGCCGTGGTGATTGACTTTGCCAAAGCCATTGGAAAATCATTTGGCAGGTCTTGCATCAAACTGGTTATAGCGGCATCTGCACTGCCGGTAATATCCGTTATGACATCTTGAATAAGCTGCTTTGACAGGCCTGCCTTAATCCCAGTTTGCATGAAATGTCGCCCGGTGATTTTATCGACGCGATAATGATTTCGGTTACCAACGCGCATGGCCAGTTTCATATCTTTGCGATTGATCTGGTGCGCGTCCAGTGTGGGTTGAACGCTCATCACATCATAAAACGGCGTCATACGGAACCGCCCGCCAGAGCTAAGTGCGATACTAAAATTCTTCGCATGGCCATCCGTGGCTCCGGTTAGCCAGAATAGGATGTTGGCTTTAAGGAAGGACTTTTGATCCAGAAATGGTTCATCGCTTCGGCGTAGCAGACGGCTGATCTCAACAATGCCCGGGCCACCGTCACTTTGGTACTTTTGCGCAGGCGGGATGGATAACGCCTGACAGCAATCTTCTTGGGGTAATCGGATCAGACGGCCATCCTTTGACCATATGCGGTCAAACCGTTCCACGACTAGGGCTTTGATTGCGCCGAATTGGGCAATTTCCGTGTGGGCAACAGGCAGGCCGAAGGTCGCCAAAAGGCGCAGGCAGAAATATTCGTTTTCTACGCTGTCCGACAAATCCATACCATTGGGAAGCTGACCGATCATCGGTTTGATTATATGCGTGGTTGGCGTTGTTCCCGATGGTTCAATCCATTTACCTTCATGCCAAAGAAGGGCGGTTTTTTCCTGCGCACCGGCAACCGATATGCGAAAATCATTCTCACGGCGCAGGCCAAGAGGATGCGCTTTCAAATCACTTAGGAGCGTTTCAATATCACCGTTGGATAAGGGTCTGCCTGTTAGGCTCGTATCGGTTTGCGCTTCACCCCCTTCGGGCAGAATTTGCAACGCGCCAATACAGTCACGCCCGATTATAGACAAAAGACTGTAAGCATCCGTACCTGTCGCACCTACGCGCTGGGCAAGGCGTGTTCTGATCTGATCATTGTCGGGTAGCAGGTTGTCGAATACGGCAATGACGGGTGGGCCGATATAGCGGTCTGTGCGGAGGGGCAATGACAGTGATATTGGGAAGCTATGTTCCCAACCCAACCAGCCTTGATCATAGGTAAAGCTTACCGCACCTGTTGATGCGCGAACAAGCTGGCCAACCAGCCTTGCCCCGACGAAGATATTAAGAGGGGTGTAGCTACGTTTGCGCCCCATTACAAAATATCCTCAAGTGCTATATTTGCGCCTTTGCTGCGGGGAGAGACATGTAGTTCCAGATCAAGGGCCGCACAAAGGTCAAAGATAGTATCCAGTTTAGCACTACCTGTACCGGTTTCTATTTTTGAGATAGTCTCTTGCCAGATACCACTGCGGTCTGCCAAGCCTTTTTGCGTTAGCCTGGCCGCCTTACGCGCATTGCGTAAAGCGGTGCCAATATCTTCAGGTGTTCTTGCTATCGTATCCATATCTGCTCCTTGTATTGAGTATGATACAAAGATCATAAAGAGTCAATATGATATAAAGACCATAAAGTATGTTAATGATGTATGGATCATAAAGTATTCGATTCCATATCCGATTATACCCGATTCAGCGGACAGGGGTATCCGACATATGTTTGCCAAATACTGATGTATCCACCTCTTGGTTTTATTTGCTTGTTTGCACACCAAAATTCCTGACCGAACGCGGTCACGTGTCCATATCCTGCCCGCACCACCCTAAAGGCCGTGTTGGATAGGACATCTTCCCTTAATCGTTCGGTTGGTCGGAATGGCGTAACGCGCCAGCAAAACCAAGAGGAGGATAACATGGCAGATTTAGAGATAACAAACATAACGGATAACCCAGAACCACAATCAAGAACCACGTATCATCGCCTAATCTGGAATGAGATTAGCATCACCATCCGCTACACTTGCAATGCATATGGCCAAAACTTTGATCACCTTGAGATTAAATCAGTTGAACCTGAATACGCCCCATTACCATTCACCGAAACAGGCTATAAATCGCATTATGTGCCAGAACACCATATCGCTGATATGGGCGGCGCAGTCGCTTATGTGCAAGCTTGGTTGGCTGAAACTGCCAAAGCCCCTGTGTGGCAGGCACAGCAAGCCGCTGCACGGCAGTTATCGCTATTCTAAGCGATCACTCATCCTTCTTCGCTCTGTTCCGTGCCGCATTATAAAGGCGAAGCTTGTCTTTCAGGCCTTTGTAGTAGGATGGAAACGGGAGGGTCTCACCACCTTCAAGACCAATGTCCTGCAACGCTCTGTCATTCATTTCTTTCTTGCTGGGCAGATCAAACCCTTCCGGCACTCCATTACGCTTCATCCATTGATGCAGGGCAAAATATAATGGCTTATCTAAGTTCAGGATATGGTTTTGCACCAGCCCCTTGCCGATCCACTTGTTGTAAACACGTAAAATGAATTCATGCGGGGTCTCAGATCGGTCATTGCGTTTCTGATAAAACTCTGGGGCAATATCAGGCAGAGGCATGGTATCCTCAAAACCCGGCAACGCATCTGGCATCAAAAGATGTGACAGACCAAGCTCTATACCAAGGTAGACGTAGATATCCGCCCGTTCAGCCCCGTTTGAAGCTTTGGCGACCTGCTTTACGCATCTCTCAAGAATTGACTTTATTTCAACATCATTCATAATTGGTAAGTATTATTAACCAAATCTTATTAAATTTATACTAAAATTAAAAGAAAACAAAATTACGAGGCAATATTGAGCAAAGAAAACAGCAACGGCCAGGGGTTATTATCAAAAGACAACGCAAAGGCATTGTTTCGCTATGCAGTGAAGCCAGATATTATACCGCGTATACGTGCATTGGGCATGCATTTTGGCCATTTTGCTTATCTGATAGCATTGGTTCTAAACTCTGCAAGATTGATCCCACAGGGACATCCATCACTACAGGCCGCAAATATAGGAAGATTTGGGGTTACACAGGTTTTGGCAATCGCAGCCAATAATATTAAGTGGTCGCTTAAGAATATTGATCAGATTGCTATTTTTGGTAGTATCGTTACCGCATTAATTATGATCGCAATTCAGGCTGTTGTTATTGCTCTTTATGCGCTTGTCGGAAGTGCATCTGCTGCTTCATCACCCTCAGAAGGTTTTTTTACAACTCCAGCTGAAAATATATCAACTGATGTTGTCTTGATATTTCTGGAACAAGTTTTTGGCCCTAATTTAAATATCTTTGGTGCGGCCTCCCAACCTTTGGGGACGCCAATTTATGAAGGCCTTCAAAAAATACTTGGGTTTTACAGCATGGCGATGATGGTGATCGCGGTCATCATAGTGGTTTATTATATATTGACGGTTATCGGGGAAGCTGCACAAACAGGAACCCCTTTTGGGAAACGTTTTAACACTCTATGGGCACCTATTCGTTTGGTTATTGCTTTAGGCCTGTTAGTGCCAATGGCCTCTGGTTTGAACACGGCGCAATATTTAACGCTTTGGACTGCGAAGTTGGGCTCTGGACTAGGCACACAGGTTTGGGTGAAATTTGCAGCTACCTTTACCGAAGCAAAAGATATCGTTTCCAAACCCGCTTCTGGCAGTACAACAGGTTTGGTAAAGCGTGTTTTCTTGAGTGAAGTTTGTGCGGCATCTTACAATCAAATAGAGCAAGGTAATCCGCGTAAAGTTAAAATCCTGCAATCATTAAACGGCACATCTGCGACACCTAATTTTTCTAACCCGCAGTCGATGATAGATGCGGCGAAGGCGAATAATATGAAGTCCGTAATCCTGTCATGGAGCAGTAACACTGTTTGTGAACGTGCAAACGATTACACATGTGGATATATCTCAATCAATCTGGCAGATTTTGATTTTTTTACAGATACTGGAATAACCGAAACTCGTGATGATACATGGTGGGAGTGGATGTGGGGTGGACGTGATATTACAAATAAAATTGGACAGATTCACAAGAGTATTAGAAATGAATACATTACTCAAATCAATGTTATTGCCACTACCCTTCGCCCGTCTGCAATTGCGATTGCCGCATATAAAATACCTGTGAATGCAACAGCTAACCTCAATAATCGGGCAGTATTGGATGCGGCAGAGGTTCCTGCAAAATTACTATTGGCCGCCACAGTGGCGCATAATTCGGTTAATGCAAAAATCGAAACATCCTATGAAATTTTGACGGGGTCGAGACTTGCAAAATCTGATGCTTATGATGAAATTATTAAGCGTGGATGGGGTGCTGCGGGTCTTTGGTATGGGAACCTTACTAAAATTAATCAAAAGTATATGGATGCAGTAAATGCTTCGGTACCAACACTTGGAACAATCATTGGTGCCCCTTCATTTAATGCAGGTGAGAAAAATGTTGGTTTCTTTGCATCAATTTTTGGAAGTAGCCGGACGTCAAGTGACGTCCTCCTAAAGATTGATAGTGCCGTTTTATTTGCAAAAACTGAATATGGCGATTTTATTCTTCAAAGTGTTCCTGAAAATTCACCTCTTTACCAAGAAGCAAAAAATAATGCTGCTGGTAGTGGTGAGAGTGGTATTGCTGGAGCACTTATATGGATGCTAGGTGGAAGTGAGTTATATGACCTTAAAAACAACCCAACGCTTGACCCTATGACCAGAATTGCAGGGGCAGGACATGCAATGTTGTTTCGTTCGCTTCTTGCGTTCGGGGCTGGCTCCGTTATGGGAGTGGCTTCATTTGGAACTGGTGTTGCGGGGTCAATAGCTGGGGCTCTCCCGAAAGTAGGTAAAGTTCCGGAAATAATTTTGAAAGCTATTTCTGAAATGACTGGAGCTCTTGCATCACTTTTTTTTACAATAGCAGCAATAGCTGTCGTTGCGGGGATATTCTTGGCGTATGTTATTCCTTTGATGCCATTTATCTATTTTGCCTTTGCCATTATAGCTTGGATATTGGAAATTTTTGAAGCTGTTGTCGCCATGCCTTTATGGGCGTTGGCACATTTAAGTATTGAGGGTGATGGCATGCCCGGACAGGCCGCGATCCAAGGGTATCACCTGTTACTGATGATTTTATTACGCCCTGCATTGATCGTTTTTGGCCTGATCGGTGGTTATGTGATTTTCGGTGCTGCAATGTATTTCTTTTCAAGCCTGTTCAATTCAGCAACAACGATTACGCAGCAAGAGATAACTGGGAATGATGTTGGTGGGTTAGGCGTATTTGTCTATACAATGATTTTTGCTTTCTTGACCTATAATATTGCGATCATGTGTTTTAAGATGATTGATGATGTTCCAAAGGGCATTCTGCGCTGGTTAGGGTCAAGTGCGCAAACCTTTGGTGATAGCCGTGGTGACCCTATTAATGGTGCAAGAGAGGTAGTTATTGGAGCTGTTGCTGGAGGAAGCGCATTAAAATCTGGCGT
Organism: Amylibacter sp.; assembly: GCA_016764475.1. GTDB lineage: Bacteria > Pseudomonadota > Alphaproteobacteria > Rhodobacterales > Rhodobacteraceae > Amylibacter. The sequence goes on along the minus strand of JAESRV010000050.1, from coordinate 12,731 downwards.
TGGCCAAGCAAGTGGGGGATTAAAAAGCTCAGCAAGTAACACTTCAAGGCGTATAAAAGACTTGGGTAGTAAAAATAAGCCAAAAGGTAAATCACCTCTTCGTGATCCTCGTGATGATTAAATTTATCTATATTACACCATATTTTTAGCAGGCAAAGGATAAATCATGCGACATGAGGCTTAGCTTTTAATAAAAGACGAACATACCGAATTACGGTTATTTCAAGCAAAAAAGCAGTGAGCTTCATCTGATGATGATTACTTTGTTACGCCCCGCTATGATTATTTCTGATTTTCTTTTCGGATATATCCGACATGAAAAGCCCGTTTGCCCAGAATACAACATAAAAGAAAGCGGCAATGAAACCGATCAAGGCACTTGATAGAATAAGTGAAAACATTATGCTATCGGCTATTTTTCTAAGTGAATCCATATAGATTATAACGTAGAACCAGCTACCCGCTTGTATTAAAAACGCGCAGATAACAGTATTTCTGGCAATACGCTTTGTGACGGCAGTAAACCTCTTATCGTCATATATCAATTTTACCTTTTTTGACTTCTCGGATTGTCTTGATGTCATAGCTTTCTTCCTTGTTTCCTTGCGGATACAAAAAGGTGATCAGAAAGCTTCCCTTTTGATTACATTGCCATAACTCAGCTTCAATGTCATCCATCCGTTGATTACCCACAGTTTTCTGCGGCGGGTTTATATCTGAAACTGGCCGTCAGCGCGGGCGTCAAAAGGGAACCCTTTTGGCAAGAGGAAAACACCATGAAACGCGCTTGTGATGTTGATGTGATCAACTACGATTTACCAATGGATGAAGAAAAACGAACGGGTAAAAAGATTGGGTATGTCCGTGTGTCTGACAAAGATCAAAGCGAGGCTTTGCAGGTGGATGCACTGAAAGCCGCAGGTTGTGATCTGATTTATGGTGATCACGGTGTATCAGGTGCAATCAAACAACGGCGTGGGTTGGATGATATGCTGGTCGAATTGCAATCTGGCGATACATTAGTGGTGTGGAAGCTGGATCGGCTTGGGCGGTCTACAATTCACTTGCTACAGCTTCTATCCGTTGTGGTGATTGAGCTGGAAGAGCCAGCACCGCCACTGCCAGAGCTTGTGCCAAAGGCCTTTGATATGGCCGAACTCAAATTCCAAACGGTGGTTTCCCCGCAAAGGGCAGAGAAGTATTCAGCCGTCATACGGTCGGTAGAGCCAAAATAGTTGATCATGCCAGTATTGGCGACGAACGACTGCCAGCCTTTGCCATAGAGGCTTTCAAGCTGACTGAAGTCCTGAACGATGCCCCAGAGCTGAATACCAAAGCCTGCCATCAGGCCATAAGCCTGTTCGATCATCGACAATTTGCCAAGAGCGGCCATCTCATCGAGGATGAACAGCACAGGTTTTTCCGGTTTTTCGGCAATATTGCGGGCATTGACCGTAATCGCTTGCTGGATCAGCAAACGCAGCCACCGGGCAAACGGATGCAGGCGATCCGCTGGTAATACCAGATAGATCGTCATTGGTGTGGATTTCAAATCCTCAAACTTGAAGTCCGATGCCGACAGGCTTTCACGCATACGCGGGCTATCAAGAAAATGAGTTTCTGATTGTACCGATGCAAGCACATTGGACAGCAACTTTTCATCCTTTTGCAGACTACGTGCGCCCGCACTGGCAATGAAATGGTGCGGGGATTGCATCATTTTATGGTACAGTTCTGTTAGATCATCTCCATCCAGCAAACATAGAACACGCACACGGCCAAGGTTGCGTTGGCCTTCCTCATCGGGGTCTGTCGCAACAAATCCAATCATGCCGACAAGGTAGGCCTTGGCTTCTTCTTTAAAGAATGGCTCGCTGTTGGGTGACGGGACAACAAGTGCGTCCGCCAAGATCATGCAGTTTTCTGCTAAATCGACGGTGCTCTCTTGCAACCAATCCATCGGGTTAAACCGTGCAGTCTCAATGCCATCAATTTGTGCAATGTTCCACGGATCAACGATATGCACCGCTTGGCCCATGTCCTTACGCGTCTTAGCCGTGATCATCGTATTCTCGCCTTTGGGATCAATCACCAAGGTTGAGCCTTCATAGGTCAAAAGATTGGGAATGATCGCACAGGTGCCTTTACCTGTTCTTGTCGGTGCCACGGTCATCATATGACTGTCACCCTTATAGGAAATATCCTGCTCAAACTGTCCGTTATGGGTTGTACCCAGACGGATACCACTTGGGCCAAATACCTTCTTTTTGATCAGATCATCAGGCGTTGCCCAGCGACTTGAGCCAAAGGTGGTTGGCACTTCGCCAAGGGATTTAAGACCAGTGCTGATCCAATAACCAATGGCGATAAAGAAGCCTACGACAGATACGATCCATGCGGCACTCCAGCCAATATAGCTGTTATTGAATATCCCAAATAGGATCAGAATAGCTGCGACGGCAAATATCAAGACTTGGCGCAGTTCTTTGCCTTGTGGCGACATGAACCAGCCAAGGCCAAAGCCAAGCCCTACTGACACGACCATCATCATGACACGCATGGCACCCATTTCAGTTCGGCTTATGCCATAGTTATATCTTATCTCATCATAAAACCCTCGCGCGAAAGTTTCAGTTGCAATTAGGCACAGCAGTGCCGTTACGGTCGCAATGACCGTTGGTTTATCTAGCCGTTTCATAGGCTTTCTCCTAGATTATGTAAGGTTTAGGGGGTGAATTCAAGGCCGCGATTGCGCCCTCTGAATGGCGGTGGCTCATGCGAACGGTTTTGATCCCGTTCATGGGCTTTGTTGGTTTGCTTGGATTTGCGTAAATACTGCGCCACATCACGTGCCAGTAATTTACGATCCTGCTTTTGTTTCGACCGCAAATGATCAAACCGTTTTTGCAGGCCTTGCCGGTCACCCATCTGGGCTTTGACCAGATCATGCCGTTGGCTGCTATCTCGTATGATGCCCTTATACGCATCCACCTCATTCGCACTGCGAATGGATTTGGCGCGGCCTGTAAATTTATCAAGTAGCCCTTTGACGCCTTTACGAAGGCGATCAGAACGGGATTGGCTTTCTTTTTGCCAGCGTATGTCTTGCTGGGCTTTAAGGTGTTTACGCTCAGTTCTATGACTGGCAACCATCGCGGCCTTTTCCTGCAATAAGGGTGCAGCATCACGCGCATGTTTATTCTTAACGTCTGCTATGAAGCCCTTAAGTTGGCTAGTAACACGAGGGCGAAGGTCAGCACGGAGTTCGGTAACGGATGGCAGGTGATCGGGTGATCCGATCCTTGCCTTTATATCTTTGGCCCGAACACCCGCCCATTTAGAAAACGCATAGACCTGCCCATGCACATCGAGGGCGACAAAACCACGTCGATCCCCTTTGGCCAGATAATAGCCCCGTTCGCCTAATGCATTGCCAAGGGCTGTAACCGTATCAGATCGTTCCCATGCTTCATGGAATACTTGTTTGATTTCGCGCGGATCAATATCCATCCGTTTGGCCTGTTGCCATTCATCAAGCGTGAAGTTGAGTGGGTTCTTCCCACCAAAGCCGCGCAGGCCTTCGGGTAATTGCCAGCCATGATCTAAATACAGATCACGCGACAGATCAGTCAGCTTGCGCTTAAAATACGGCAGGTTAATTGCTTTCAGTTCCGCGCCATCAATCCGCGACCAGACCACATGCGCATGACGACGGCCTTCTTTCTCATGAATGACAATCGCGCGGGGCTGGCCGGTCAGGCCAAGTTTTGCTTCCGCACGATCCGCCGCGTCGATAAAATCCTGTTCAGATGCAATATGCTCTTTGGGTGGGTTCATGCTCAGTGAAAACATGAATTGTTTGCACTGCGTTGCTTTGGATACCGCATGCGCTTCACATAAAGCTCCATGCAAATCATCGGCCACAAACCCGCGCAGTTCCAGCAGCTCCACATGATCATTGTCACGCTCATTCATCAAATGCGCCGACAGGTTAGCCGCACCCGTCCGTTGTGAACCCTTGAGGATCATGGCGTGAACCTCTTTGGTTGGGATTTCTTATTGGTAGATTGTCTGGGTTTGGCGGCAGCACGGGCAAAGCTTTGCGATGTGCTTTCATTGGGTTGCCCCTTGCCATCAGCCCTGATCCCCAGAGCCTTCATAAGCAGAAATCGCATTGCTTGCACATCATCACAGGCGCGACTTATGCTAAGCTTGGTATCTTTATCAAAATACAGGGTTCCACTATTTGCTGATTTTGCCAGTTGATTAAGGTTATTGGCAATCCGGCTTGCGCCAAGGCAGGCCAGCACTTCAGCAAGGGCTTTTTCATCTACTTCTGCTGATCTACGCCGTTTTCGGTATTTTGGGGCGTCATCGGCAAATATCAATGTCTTGATATAAGCAGCAAGCGGCATATTACCGGCATTACCCTCAAGACGCGCACGTTCTTCAAATGTTAAACGTAATGAGAAAGGGGCAGGTCTTGTCCCCATTTGACCATAACCGGGCGTCATAGCTTTGGCCCCCGCTGATCTATATCATTATGCTTTAATACCTCATTCCAATTTGCTAACTCTTCAAATAATGCGTTCGACCTTTCTCTGTCTAAGCGCACCATTACTACTTTTACCCTGTTTAAACACCCCTAATGCCTTGGATGGTAACGATAATTTTGGAGTTCTAGCGCCCTCATTTCGGTGGTAGGCAAGCGGTGATGCGAAGGCAGTCTAAGCAGGGTACGGCGTAGTATCAGATTGCCAATTTCCCATATTTTACAAGGGTTTGACAGGAATTTCAGTGAGAGTTCTAGCATCTCGTCAAACCTGCCCCAACAGAGTTTCGATTTGTTTCTCGGCCTCAGCAATCTGGCGTTTAGTTGAAAGGCCCGCGTCTTTTGCTTGGTTCAAGCGTTTTAACGATCTCGCCAAATGTGCTTTCCAGCCGATCACGCGGGATCGACTTGCCATAGCTGTCACAAGCCTTGGTTTGGCACAAATAATAAGGGTAGCGTTTTTTGACCATGAGGAGCGCAGCGGTTTGCTGCATGAGCGTTACAATCGAACGGTCAGACACGAATGGCTGGATCAAAACATCTTTGAAACAATTGAGGAGGCTCTGGACTTACAACAATGAACGCCCCAACATCCCTTTCGGGATTTGCTTTGCAAACCCTGTCGGGCAGCGGGGTATCGGCGGGATAACACCCGCTATGAAACTGAAAATGGCCGCGAAATTCTACAAGCGGACCCCGTGAAAAATGGGAGGATTACCCAACGATTGCTATTTTCATTTTAAGGCCTGCATATGATTTTACACTTTATAGATCATAATCCCTGTCGGTAACACGGGAAAAATACTAAACTAGTTTACTGATTTAGTTAACGGTCTTAAAAGCCGCACATACTTAGGCTGGACGTATCGCCAACCCTGACCTATAAGGCCCCATGGCATGTATATTGAACATTATTATACGAATTACTGGCCCGGCACTTTAAACCATAAGTGACCGGGGAAAAGCGTATGGAATGACCGCGCTGACCATAGAATGCCAACCGAAATTCAATGATACTGGAACAGACATATGTGTGCTGACACGCCTGAATATAAAGAGACTTTAAACCTACCGAAAACCGATTTTCCGATGCGCGCAGGCCTGCCGAAACGTGAACCTGTTTGGTTGGAACGCTGGGAAAATATCGGCATTTATGACCGTTTGCGTGAAAAGACAGGCCGCGAAACCTTTGTTTTGCATGACGGCCCGCCATATGCCAACGGGCATTTGCATATCGGGCACGCCCTGAACAAAATCCTGAAAGACATGGTTGTGCGCAGCCAGCAAATGATGGGCAAAGACAGCCGGTACGTTCCGGGGTGGGATTGTCACGGATTACCGATTGAGTGGAAAATCGAAGAACAGTATCGCCAAAAAGGCAAAAACAAAGACGACGTGCCTGTGGTGGAACTGCGTCAGGAATGCCGCAAGTTTGCCGAGGGCTGGATTGATATCCAGCGCGATGAGTTTAAACGCCTGGGCATCACCGGCAACTGGGCTGACCCGTACCTGACAATGAATTACCACGCCGAAGCGGTTATTGCCGGTGAGTTTATGAAGTTTGTGATGAACGGATCAGTCTATCAAGGGTCAAAACCTGTGATGTGGTCGCCGGTTGAAAAAACCGCATTGGCCGAGGCCGAGATTGAGTATCACGATGTGAAATCGCACACCATCTGGGTGCCGTTTCAAGTGGAAAGCGTTACTGCAGATGATGCGCGTGCTGCAATGTTAAAACAGGCCCGTGTTGTGATCTGGACGACCACCCCTTGGACGATTCCGCAAAACAAAGCGATCTGTTATAATCCGAAACTGCAATACGCGCTTTACGAAGTAACCGAAGCGCATGACGGTAACTGGGCATCGGTTGGTGATCTGTATATCATGGAACACAAGCTGGCACTGGCCGCTTTTGCGGCTGCCAATGTGGCCGAAGACGGGTTTGAATACCTTGGTGATGTGACCAATGAAGAACTGGCCAGTATGGTTTGTGCGCATCCGTTCAAAGGCATCGCCGATGCAGACGGCTATTGGGATTATGAAGTTCCCATGCTGGACGGCGATCATGTGACTAATGAGGCGGGCACGGGCTTTGTACACACCGCCCCTTCCCACGGTGCTGACGATTATGAAGTCTTCATGAAGCGCAACTGGCTGGATCGTTTGACCCACCATGTCGGCGAAGAAAGTGAGTTCCTTCCCCATGTGCCACTGTTTGCAGGCCTTCAGGTGTTTGACCGTAAGGGCAAAGAAAGCAAAGCCAATACTGCGATCATTGCCAAGCTGGTTGAAGCCGGCGGGATCATTGCGCGCGGCCATGTGAAACACAGCTACCCGCATTCCTGGCGGTCAAAAGCGCCGGTGATCTTCCGCAACACCCCGCAATGGTTTGTGGCCATCGATAAAGATTTGAATGACGGTATGGATACTTATGGCAAAACCATTCGCAGCCGTGCGCTGACCTCTATCGACAAGCTGGTGAAATGGACGCCGAAAACCGGCCGTAACCGTTTGTATTCAATGATAGAAGCCCGCCCAGATTGGGTGATGTCACGGCAACGCGCCTGGGGTGTTCCGTTGACATGTTTTGTGCGTAAAGACGCATTGCCCACGGATGATGATTTCATTTTGCGCGATGCGGCGGTGAACGCGCGGATCGTAGAAGCATTTGAAGCCGAAAGCGCCGATTGCTGGTTTGAAGACGGTGCTAAAGCGCGTTTCTTGGGCAGTGATTACAATGCCGATGACTGGGTGCAGGTCACCGATGTGCTGGACGTTTGGTTCGACAGCGGATCAACCCATGCGTTCGTGATGCGTGACCGCGCGGACGGGCCTGAAGATGGCATAGCTGACTTGTATCTGGAAGGCACCGATCAGCACCGTGGCTGGTTCCATTCATCTATGCTGCAATCTTGCGGCACCAATGGGCGCGCACCCTATAAAGGTGTGCTGACGCATGGGTTTACGCTGGATGGCAAGGGCATGAAGATGTCGAAATCCGTCGGTAACACTGTCGCACCTGAAAAGGTGATCAAACAGTATGGCGCCGATATTTTGCGGCTTTGGGTGGCACAGGCCGATTACACCTCTGATCTGCGCATCAGCGATGAGATCTTGAAAAACGTGGCAGACAGCTACCGCCGCCTGCGCAATACCATGCGGTTTTTGCTGGGTAACCTGAACGGGTTTACCGATGCGGAAAAACTGGATGTGGCTGAAATGCCTGAACTGGAACAATGGGTTCTGCACCGTTTGGCTGAATTGGATGTAACGGTGCGCGAAGGCTATACCGCTTACGATTTCCAAAGCGTTTTCCAACAGTTATTCCAGTTTTGCACCATTGATCTGTCCAGCGTTTATTTCGATATCCGCAAAGATGTGCTTTATTGTGATGCCGATGACAGTACCGCGCGGCGCGCGGCGCGCACGGTGTTGGATATCATCTATGCACGTTTAACCACATGGCTGGCACCGATGCTGGCATTCACCATGGAAGATGTCTGGCTGGAACGTAATGCGGGCGATGACACGTCTGTGCATCTGCAAGATTTCCCTGAAACACCTGCCACTTGGTTGAACCCTGAACTGGCGGCAAAATGGGCTAAAATCCGTGATGTCCGCCGTGTGGTGACAGGCGCGATCGAGATCGAGCGGCGTGAGAAAAACATCGGTGCATCCCTGGAAGCCGCCCCTGTGGTTTATGTGGCTGATGCCGCATTGCGTGATCTGCTGGCGTCAGTTGATTTCGCAGACGCTTGCATCACTTCGACCATTGAGGTCTCAGAGGGTGCAGCACCTGAAGCTGCGTTCACCCTAGAGGATGTGTCAGGTGTTGCCGTTGTCTTTGCCAAGGCCACAGGTGAAAAATGTGCGCGCTGCTGGAAAGTGCTGCCTGATGTGGGAAGCCATAAGCATGCCCAAACTTGCGAGCGTTGTTCTGACGCTTTAGGTTAAGACTTGTATTTGTTCATGGGCCGCGCTTAAGCTGCGGCCTATGAACATTGCCTCGCTTCATAACAAATTCGGATGGTTTTCGCTGGTCGAAGAAGATGGCCGAATTACGCAACTCTTGTGGGAAGATCGCACGAAAGGTTTTCGGAGTGATGTGCTGAAAGAGGGGCTGAACCAGTTAGAGGCTTATTTCGCGGGAAGGCTCACAAAGTTCGACTTACCGCTGGCCCCTGCTGGCACTGAGTTTCAAAAGCAGGCCTACTGTATAATGCAGGATATTCCGTTTGGGGATGTGCTGACCTACGGTGCGATGGCAAAAAAGCTGGGCGTAGCCGCACAACCCGTGGGCCAAGCCTGCGGTAGCAACCCGATCCCGGTTATTATCCCATGCCACCGTATTGTCGGGACGGGACATTTGGGTGGATTTTCAGGCAAGGGCGGGGTGGAAACCAAAGTGCAGTTATTACGCCATGAAGGGGCGAATGGGCAATTGATCTGATAAATGCCCGTTTCTGATGTATTTATAAAGTATTTGGTATTGAGCACTTTGTGATGCGCCATATTGTGGTTATGCTTTATATAGATGATTTCGGGGGAACTACATTATGAAAAAACTGATGATGGGTATCGCATTTGGATGTACGTTAAGTGTGCCAGTGCAGGCGGCCCCGATAGAGTTTAGATACGGTCTGGATGTATTCACGCAATCGCAAGGCACATTGGATGCGTTGCAATCCATCAGTGTTCTGCGTGAAATCAGGCCCGGTTTACATTTTGGGCAAACCTTGTATTCAGCGGCCGCAGGGGATGCGGGCGGCTTGTTTATCGGTGGGTTTGAGCTGATGAAACGTGTGCCGCTAGGGCGCGGTATGGCACTGGAGTTTGGCGGTTTTATCGGTGGTGGCGGTGGTGCCGGGCTGGTGGCAGGGGACGGTTTGATGACGCGCGGGCATGTTACTTTGCGCAAACATCTGTTTGGGAATGTCGCAGGTACTTTGGGGTTTTCATATATCGACATCTCGGGTTCTCCGGTTTCGACACCGGCATTTAATTTCGGCCTAACGCGCGATACGGATTTTGCTTTTGCACCCGGTCATGTGAGCGATGGGGTATCATCAGGCCGTGTGGTTTGGGCGATAAAACCGCTGATCAAGCAATTCTACCCACAAAATAACCTAAGACGAAATGGCACACCTTTGGGCACAATGACACTGATGGGGTTTGAAGCCTCTTTTGCAGCGTCCCCCAATGCGGTTACGGAAACCTTTATTCAAGCCACAGGGGCTGCTGCGGGTGATGGCGAAGGGTATGCTGACATCCAAGTCGGCTATCGCTGGAAAACCAGCGCATCGGGTTTGCGTGCTTTTGCCGAAGTGGCCACAGGGTTTGCAGGGGGGGGTGATGTAGATACCGGAGGCGGCTTTATTGTCTCCGCAGGTGGCGGTGTGGCACTGCCGTTGTTTGGCGGGTTTGAAGCTGAAATAGGGGCGCAGGGCACCACCGCTATTGACGGTGATTTTACCGCCCTGTCACCTTATATCAGGGCGTCTTTAAACTTTGGTGATAAGACACGACCTTATACGGATGCGCGTCATTGGCAGCTGACATTAGGGGCTACATATCAGGAACCCAACAGCGGGTTTCGCAAACCAGGCATAACAACAAATGCAGCCCCTGTTTTGTTGGAAAGCTCGATTGATCTGTTCCTGACGGATAGAATTTATTTCACAGGTAATGCGCAAACCGTAGCGCACGGTGATGCCGGTGGCTATGCCATTGGCCTGCTGGGTTTTGGCTATGCAATGCCGTTGAACAACACGTGGACAGTATCGCTTGAAGGCCTAGCAGGTGCTGCCGGTGGCGGGGGTGTTGATACCGGTGGTGGTCTGGTGGGTGCGGCACGGGTTGAAGTGGATTATGCGTTGCGCCAAAACATGGCAATATCTGTGGGTCTGGGTACGATGCAGTCCCTTCGGGGCGGTGGCGGTGCACGGCCGATAACCTTACACTTGGGGATCAAAACAGCGTTTACGACGTTTCATTAGGTATACGCCCCAGTCATTAGGTCTACGCCCTAAGCCTTTTGCGGGAAAACCTGCTGGGCGATGCCTGCGAACAGAATATATACGCTGGTGGCGGAAAGCAGTAGAATTGTGACTTTCCCGACCTCGAAATTTTGCCATGCGGTATAACCGCTGAGTACCGTCCAAAGGATGGTTATCGGTAGGCTGATCCTGCGCCAGCGAACGGTGCGCACCGGATGAATGAATTTCAGCGGCAGGAACATTGCAGCTGAAATCACTACCACAAGGGCCAGGATCACCAGCCAGTGTGGGCTGGTGGCAAACATCACCAGAACGAACATATTCCAACACCCGGGGAAGCCCATAAAACTGTTGTCTTTGGTCTTCATACGGGTGTCTGCAAAGTAGATCACGGATGTGAATGTGATCACGATCAGGCAAACCCACCCCGTCCAACCGTTCAACAAATCGCTTTTGAACAGGGCAAAGGCCGGGATAAAAACATAAGTCAGATAGTCAATGATCAGGTCCAGCAGGACACCATCATAATCAGGGGCGTATGTTTTTACATTGTAGTGCCGCGCAAGCGGGCCATCGATGCCGTCTACGGCAAAGGCCACAACCAGCCACAAAAACATCAGATCCCACTTTTCATCGACAGCGGCAAGCATGGCCAGCATGGCAAAAACCGCCCCTGTGGCGGTTAGCATGTGGACAGAGAAAGCTTTGATCCGTTTTGTCATGGGCGCTCTTTACAGGATGAGACATGTGAAAAACAACCGTTAAAGAGACTTTGGTAAAGTTCGACAAAATCCGTTTTGCTATATATGCCTCTGGAACCGTTTAAAGAACTAAACTACTAAACTAGTTTAGTAGTTATGGTGTGTAGAGGATAATGCAGTATATTCAAACTGTTACGCATCTATTGGGGATTATAATTGCTCAATACCCGTTTCATACACATCCTGATAAACCTAAGGGTTGGGATATTTTGCCGTTTACGATGATCTCTTAAGAAAACTTCAGGGCATGTTGTCGCAAGTAATCTAGGGTCAGGACCTATTAATCCTGCGCCACTGGCGCGGTTTTCCCGAAATATCAGCGGTTTGGCGCGCGCCGTCAATAGTGGATCTATTTGCAAGCGTGCCAAGCCGCTGAGATGAAGGGAAAGCCACGTCCAACGGATTTGGCATATTTTCCCACTGGATACGTTACAGTTGCTTGAAAATAGACGGTATTTACGGCACAACTGTGCCTACCCAGTGAAAAAATCTGTCAAACCAGAGGTGCAGGATTAATAGGTCCTGACCCTAAGGTTCAAGGTCGAAGGTTTCTCGTCTTGTTCTGAGATTAACGAATGGAAAGAAACTAAAAATGAGTTGGCATCAGACCTTCTTCCCAAAATTGTTGCTCAACTACTGGCGCGTACAAAATCAACTTCGGACTTAAGCAATGAGCAGATTGCCAGGATATTACAGAGGGAAAAGGTCCTGGAAATGCAAGCTGTAAAAGATAAACTAGAAGAACAAGAAGCTTTGAATTGGGAGCATTTTTGCGGCTTGGCTGCAAATTGGAAAACAGCTGATCACTTAAGCGAATTTCTGTCAAAAATTAAATCTAAGATGTTAACTGGTAATTATGAACTGGATGGCTTGCCTTTGGCAGATTGGGTTGAATTAGCAGAAGTTCGCATTGAACAGCTAAATCCCTTCAACAGAATTAAACCTGCCGTGGATGATGCAAAAGATCGTGATAAAGATTAAGTCTTGTTATGCTAATCATATAAATTAAAAATGGTTCGAATGTGCCGCTGCCGATCAGAGAACCTAGTAGGGGCATTTTCACTGTGTTAATTTAGCGAATGGTTCCTTTTTCTGAGGGGGTTGTAATCGATTGTCAGGCTGCCTGATCCGTGTCTTCTCTTGCTCTTAGAGAAAAGGATTTCAAAAGCGTTTTGTAAAACGCGGAGCAATATTGGGCCACAGAAGCGATCACATAATGTGATTGTCACGGAGTAAAATACCGCCAGTTTGTGCCCTTCGTTATATCGGAGGGCGGGAGATGTATTCTGTGGATATTTATAATCGTGTGCGCCGTGCCAGCTTGAAGGACGGTATGTCCGCTCGAGAAGCGGCACGTTATTTTAACAAAGATCGTAAGACGATTGCGAATATGCTGAAGCATGCACTTCCCCCCACTCCCTT
>JAESRV010000112.1 GCA_016764475.1 Amylibacter sp. | reverse complement strand
GTGCGGGTGTCAAAATAGGATGTGTTACCTTCGACCATAATCTCGTTCAGCAGTCCCGCATCACAAAACAGGCGCAATGTGTTGTAAACTGTTGCCAATGATACAGGTTCTTTGGTTTCAGAAACCCCTTCAAACAGGCTTTCGGCTGTCACGTGACGATCTTGACCATCGCCCACCAGCAAACTGGCCAGTGCCAGCCTTTGTTTTGTCGTGCGAACATTCTTGCTTTCCAACCATTTCTGGCCGCGTATATGGGGCTCGATATGCATAAAAACCTCTGTATCCAGACTTTGCAGACGATTATGCCTGTAAAATCTTTAAAGTACAACTAAAACACGCTATTGCCGCCTGCGCTTTAGTGCCGCTTCCTATTGCTAGTCGGGCAAAAGTAGTGATACTTAACGCGTAAAGGTGACTTAAGATAAGGCGAGTAAAACATGTCCGACAGACCAACAAGCTACGACAAAGACGGGTTGATCAAATGTGCCCAAGGTGAATTATTCGGGCCAGGCAATGCACAGCTGCCGATGCCCCCTATGCTTATGATGGATCGGATCACCGATATTTCAGCAGATGGTGGTGAGCATGGTAAGGGGCATGTCGTTGCTGAATTCGATATTACACCTGATCTTTGGTTTTTTGAATGCCACTTCCCGGGTAATCCGGTGATGCCAGGGTGTTTGGGGCTTGATGGGTTGTGGCAGCTGACAGGGTTTAATCTGGGCTGGCGCGGTATGCTGGGCCAGGGTTTTGCTGTGGGTGTGGGCGAAGTGAAGTTTTCGGGCATGGTGACGCCTGAACGCAAAATGATTACCTATCATGTGGATTTCACCCGCGTAATTGACCGCCGCCTGAAACTGGGTGTGGCCAACGGTAAAATCTTTGCCGATGGTGAGCAAATTTACGCCGTGAAAGATATGAAGGTTGGCCTTGCGCCTGCACAGGACTAAATATCTTAAAGAGTTATAGTACAAAAAAGGAGACCGCACATGCGCCGCGTTGTCATTACAGGTTTGGGGATTATTTCCTCTATCGGGAATAATCAGGAAGAGGTTCTTGCGTCATTGCAAAACGGTACTTCGGGTATCAGCTTTGCTGAAGATTACGCCGAACACGGGTTTCGTAGCCAGATACATGGCATGCCGAAGATTAACCCTGCGGAACATATAGACAAACGCCAGATGCGTTTCATGGGTACAGGGGCAGCTTACAACTATCTAGCGATGGAACAGGCGATTGCGGACAGCGGCCTGGAAGACAGCGATGTATCGAACGAGCGTACGGGTTTGGTGATGGGCTCTGGTGGCCCGTCTACGGCGAACCTGTTTATCGCCCATAAAGCGGTGATCGAAAAAGGTGCGCCTAAACGCATGGGGCCGTTTATGGTGACACGCGGCATGTCTTCTGCCAACTCTGCCTGTCTGGCGACGCCTTTCAAGATCAAGGGTGTGAACTATTCGATTACGTCCGCTTGTACCACGTCACTGCATTGCATTGGTAACGGTGTTGAACAAATTCAATTCGGCAAACAGGATATTGTGTTTGCCGGTGGCGGTGAAGAGCTGGACTGGACATTGTCGTGCCTGTTTGACGCGATGGGGGCGATGTCTTCCAAGTATAATGATACACCTGAAAAAGCATCGCGTGCGTTTGATGCAACCCGTGACGGGTTTGTAATTGCGGGTGGTGCAGGGGTTCTGGTTCTGGAAGAGTTGGAACATGCGCTGGCACGCGGTGCCAAGATTTATGCGGAAGTAACCGGCTACGGTGCGACATCTGACGGCCACGATATGGTGGCCCCGTCGGGTGAAGGGGCTGAACGGTCAATGAAGCTGGCAATGGCCACACTTGGGGATCGCAAGGTTGATTATATCAACGCACACGGCACCTCGACACCTGCGGGGGATGTGACCGAAGTGCGGGCGGTTCGTAATGTTTTTGGCGAAGGGAATACACCGCCGATCACCTCAACCAAGTCACTGACAGGTCACTGTCTGGGTGGTGCTGGTGTGCATGAGGCTATTTACAGCCTGTTGATGTTGAAACATGATTTTATTGCACCATCTGCCAACATTGTAACACTTGATCCCGCGATCAATGCAGGTGAAATTGCCACGGAATATGTTAAAGATGCGGGGTTGGATACGGTGATTTCCAACAGCTTCGGCTTTGGCGGTACCAACGGCACTATTGCGATGAGCAAATACCATGGGTGATTTGATGCGCGGTAAGCGCGGGCTTGTCATGGGTGTGGCCAATGAACGTTCTATTGCTTGGGGCATTGCGCGTGAACTGGCGGCCCATGGGGCTGAACTGGCGTTTACCTATCAAGGTGATGGTTTTGGCAAACGGGTAAAACCGTTGGCTGAACGCCTTGGGTCTAGCATCGTTGTGGAAGCGGATGTTTGTGATGATGCATCACTTGATAACCTGTTTTCCACACTGGAAAAAGAATGGGGCAGTATTGATTTTCTGATCCACGCTATTGCCTTTTCCGACAAGAACGAGCTGGCGGGCCGCGTGGTAAATACCAGTCGTGAGAATTTTAAAAACACGCTGGATATTTCTTGTTATTCATTGATTGAAGTGGCACGTCGTGCGTTGCCTTTGATGAAGGACGGCGGCACGATTTTGACCATGACCTATCAAGGGTCAAACCGCGTGACGCCGTTTTATAACGTGATGGGCGTGGCCAAGGCTGCCCTTGAAAGCACTGTGCGCTATCTGGCAAATGATCTTGGCCCGGACGGTATTCGGGTGAATGCAATTAGCCCCGGCCCGATGAAAACCCTTGCGGGGGCCGCGATTGGCGGGGCGCGTAAAACGTTTCGTGTGACGGAAGCGAATTCGCCGATGCGCGCGAACGCAACGCTTGAAAGCATTGGCGGTACGGCGGTGTATCTGGCGTCTGATTATGGTGCTTATACCACGGGTGAAATTATCTGTGTGGATGGCGGTTATCACGTGCTTGGCATGGCACAGGACGAAAACAACTGATTTTCTAATTCCCTTAAAGATTTTCGCGTGTAAGGTTCCATCAAAGGAGTCTTACACATGACTATTACAACATGCGTCTTTGATGCTTACGGCACACTGTTTGATGTGGCTGCCGCCGCAAGACGTGCGGCATCAGAGCCGGGGCGCGAAACTTTTGCCAAGGTCTGGGTGAAAGTCGCCACCGACTGGCGATTGAAACAGCTGCAATACACATGGTTGCGGGCGATTATGGACGCGCATACGGATTTTTGGGAAGTGACGCAAAACGGGCTGGATTACGCGTTGGAGGCAAGCGATCTGTCTGACGATACTGATCTGCGCGAACGTTTATTGGCACTTTACTGGGAATTGGAAGCCTACGAAGAGGTGCCCCAAATGCTGAAGGATTTGAAAACGGCGAGGTTGCAAACTGCGATTTTGTCCAACGGCTCGCCTGACATGTTAAGCGGGGCGGTGAAATCTGCAGGGTTGAAAGCGCATTTTGATGCGGTTTTAAGTGTAGAAAATGTGGGTATCTTCAAGCCAGATCCGCGCATTTACCAGATGGTTTGTGATCGGTTTAATTGCCCCCCTGCGCAAGTTTTATTTGTGTCTTCCAACGGATGGGATGCGGCAGGGGCCACCAAGTTCGGCTTTCAAACTGTCTGGGTGAACCGTGCGGGCGAACCTGTTGATCGCTTGCCTTGGGTGCCTGAAAACATCCTGAAAACCCTTCATAGCATTCCAGATTTAGCAAAGGCTTTGTAATGAGTAATTTTGAAATGATTGAAGCGGCGGCCAAAAGGCTGGATGGTTATGCAGTTAAAACACCGCTGCTGTCATCGCCGTTTCTGGATGAAATTGCCGGCAGGCCTTTGTTTGTTAAGGCAGAGTGTTTGCAACGYACTGGATCRTTYAAATTTCGCGGYGCATGGTCGGCGATTTCTGCGATGACWGACRATGAACGCAARCGCRGTGTGATTGCRTTTTCGTCGGGYAATCATGCGCAAGGRGTGGCRYTRGCYGCSCGAATGAACGGTATTCCTGCGGTGATWATTATGCCSTCKGATGCGCCTRMGGTTAAGRTSGAAAACACCAAGGCRCTGGGGGCTGAAGTGGTGCTTTATGASCGYGCAACKGAAGATCGTGATGMGRTTGCCGCCASGTTTAATAAAGACCGCGATTTGATTTTGGTGAAGCCGTTCGACAACGCTTATGTGATTGCGGGGCAAGGYACSACAGGGCTGGAAATAGCSSAACAGGCSGCWRMTGCGGGKGTTACGGATGCGGATGTTCTGGTGTGTTGCGGNNNTGGCGGNNNTTTGACTTCCGGCATTGCKTTGGCTTTGGCRGAAAAAGCCCCTGATTTTACKGTGCGCCCGTGTGAACCTGTTGGSTTTGATGATGTGGCRCGKTCYTTGAARTCRGGSAARATTGAAGAAAATACRCGGCGYACGGGGTCKTTGTGYGATGCGATTATCACGCCMWNGCCCNGGTGARATGACCTTTCCGATTTTGAAACGCCTGTGTGGCGMCGGSATTGTTGTAACSGATGATGAATGYCTGCAYGCGATGGCMYTGGCSTTTGAYCGCTTGAAAATCGTGGTGGAACCGGGYGSTGCTGTGGCCCTTGCGGCTGCGTTGTTTCACGGGGATGAAATTAAAACAGATGCGGTTATTGCCGTCACAACAGGTGGCAATGTGGATACATCCGTGTTTCAAATGGCTTTGGAAAAATTTGGTGATATAGCTTGAATTACCCTAAAATTCCGGGCAGGTTTAACCCGTTTTCACGGGCGCACTCGGTAGCAGTTTCATACCCTGCATCGGCATGACGCATGACGCCTGTTGCGGGGTCGTTCCAGAGTACGCGCGCAATACGCCGGTCGGCGTCTTTTGAGCCATCACAACAAATTACCATGCCGGAATGTTGTGAAAAGCCCATGCCAACACCGCCGCCATGATGTAGGGATACCCATGTGGCCCCCGATGCGGTGTTCAATAGCGCGTTTAACAATGGCCAATCGCTGACCGCGTCTGAGCCATCACGCATGCTTTCGGTTTCGCGGTTGGGGGATGCGACAGAGCCTGAGTCCAGATGATCACGGCCAATGACAATCGGGGCTTTTAATTCACCGGTGCGCACCATTTCGTTAAAAGCAAGACCAAGCTTGTGGCGCACACCTAAACCCACCCACGCAATGCGCGCGGGCAGGCCCTGAAAGCTGATGCGTTCGGCGGCCATATCCAGCCAGTTGTGCAGGTGCGGGTCATCTACCAGTTCTTTGACCTTGGCGTCGGTTTTGTAGATGTCTTCGGGATCACCTGACAGGGCAACCCAGCGAAACGGGCCGATGCCCCGGCAAAACAGCGGGCGAATGTAGGCAGGCACGAAGCCCGGGAAATCAAAGGCGTTTTCAAGGCCTTCCTCAAGGGCCATTTGGCGGATGTTATTGCCGTAATCCACGGTTGGAATGCCCATGGCGTGATAATCGCACATGGCTTTGACCTGTATTTTCATCGAGGCGCGGGCTGCACGTTCAACCGCTTTGGGATCGGATTCGCGTTTTTCAATCCATTCAGCCATGCCCCAACCTTGTGGCAGGTAGCCGTTGATCGGGTCATGCGCCGATGTCTGGTCTGTGACCAGATCAGGGCGGATGCCACGTTCAACCATTTGTGGGAAAATATCAGCGGCATTGCCCAGCAAGCCTACGGATTTGGCTTCGCCTGCCGCCGTCCATTTCTGGATCATCGCCATGGCTTCATCTAGTGTGTCGGCGCGTTCATCAAGGTATTTTGTGCGCAAGCGAAAGTCGATGCTATCAGGGTTACATTCCACCGCCAGACAACTGGCACCTGCCATCACGGCGGCTAAGGGTTGTGCGCCGCCCATGCCGCCCAAGCCTGCGGTTAATATCCATTTGCCCTTAAGGTTGCCGCCATAATGTTGACGACCTGCTTCAACAAAGGTTTCGTAAGTTCCTTGCACGATGCCTTGTGATCCGATGTAAATCCAACTGCCAGCGGTCATCTGGCCGTACATCGCAAGGCCCTTTTTATCCAACTCGTTAAAGTGATCCCATGTCGCCCAGTGCGGTACCAGATTGGAATTGGCGATCAGAACGCGGGGGGCGTCTGTATGGGTTTTGAACACGCCGACGGGTTTGCCTGATTGTACCAATAGGGTTTCATCGTCTTCCAGATCGCGCAGACTGGCGACTATTTTATCGAAATCATCCCAAGTGCGTGCGGCGCGCCCGATACCACCGTAAACCACCAGCTCATGCGGGTTTTCAGCGACATCGGGGTGCAGGTTGTTCATCAACATGCGCAAGGGCGCTTCGGTCAGCCATGACTTGGCGGTGATTTCAGTGCCGGTGGCAGGGTAAATATCGCGGGTGTTTTTGCGGGGATCAGACATGGGGCCTCAAAGGGTTAATTTAGGTTGGCTTCGGCAAGGGAAAACCCGCCTGCGGCTTGGGTTAAATCGCCTGCGGAAACCAGATCGGCGGCGGCTTCCAGATCGGGGGCTAAGTAGCGGTCTTCGATTATCGGGTCTATGTCTTGGCGCAGGCGCGATATGACATTTTGCAATTGTGGGCTGGTTTTCAAGGGCGCGCGAAAGTCGATGCCTGCGGCGGCGCATATTGCTTCAACGCCCAAGATGCGCCCAAGGTTATCATTCATGCGCATCAACCGCCGCGCCCCGTGGGCGGCCATGGAAACGTGGTCTTCCTGATTGGCACTGGTCGGCGTGCTGTCGGTACTACACGGGTTGGCCAGATGTTTGTTTTCAGACATCAAGGCGGCGGTGGTTACTTCTGCGATCATCAGGCCAGAATTCAGGCCAGGATCAGGGGTTAGGAATGGCGGCAGGTCGTGGCTGAGCGTGGGGTCAACCATCAGGGCGATGCGCCTTTGTGCGATGGCACCGGTTTCTGAAATCGCCAGCGCGATCTGGTCGGCGGCAAAGGCTACGGGTTCGGCGTGAAAGTTGCCGCCTGAAACGATGGCACCGGTTTCGATCAGCACTAGTGGGTTGTCGGTCACGGCGTTGGCTTCGATTTCCAACGTACGGCCTGCGTGCCATAGAATGTCCAGCACCGCCCCCATGACTTGGGGTTGGCAACGGATGCAATACGGGTCTTGCACCCGGGTATCGCCATCGCGGTGGCTTTCGCGGATTTCGGAACCTTGCATCAGGCTGCGCATAATGCGGGCGGCGGTTATCTGACCTTTATGGCCGCGCAGGGCGTGGATTTCTGCCAGCAGCGGCGAGGTTGATCCCATGATGGCATCTGTCGACAAGGTGGATGTGACAAGGGCGGCTTCGGCATGGCGGATGGCGTTGAAGTAGCCTGCAAGGGCGAAAGCGGTGGAAAACTGGGTGCCGTTGATCAGGGCCAGGCCTTCTTTGGCGGCAAGTGGTATAGGGGTTAAGCCTGCTTGTTTCAGGGCGTCGCTGCCTTTGAACACTTGCCCCTGATATTCGGCATAACCTTCGCCCAGAATGACGGCGGCCATGTGGGCCAAAGGGGCCAGATCACCTGAGGCCCCGACGGAACCTTGGGCCGGAATGACGGGGGTGACGCCTTTGGCGAGCATGGCTTCGATCAAGGCAATGACTGGCCAGCGGATGCCAGAAGCCCCGCGCCCTAGGGATAGAATTTTTAACGACATCATCAGACGGGTGATGGGTTTGGGGATTGGCTCACCCACGCCGCAGCAATGCGACAGCACCAGATTACGTTGCAATGTCGTTGTGTCTTCAGCCGCGATTTTAACGCTGGCGAGTTTGCCAAAGCCTGTGTTTACGCCGTAAACGGGTTTGTCGCCTGCGACCGCTTCCGCCACTCTAAGGGCGGCCTGTTCAACGGCACCTTTGGCGTTTGGATCTAATCGCACGGACACGCCGTTGCGGTAGATGTTTTCAAGGTCAGCAAGTGTTGCTTTGCCCGGTTGCAGGGTTATTTGGGTCAATAGGTGTCTCCGACAATACGGGTGTGCAGCGGGTTGAAACCGATGCGGTAGGAAAGTTCGGCGGGGGTTTCGACATCCCATATTGCCAGCTCGGAACGCATGCCTTTTGCAATGCGGCCTGTGTCTGTCAGGCCAAGGGCGCGGGCGGCGTTGGTGGTGACGGCGGCAAGCGATTCAGCTGGGGTCAGGCCAAACAGGGTGCAGCCCATGTTCATGGTCAGCAATAAAGAGGTCATGGGGGATGAGCCGGGATTGCAATCTGTTGCAAGGGCCATCGGGACTTTGTGTTTGCGAAAGGCACCGATGGGTGGGGCTTGGGTTTCTTTTAAGGTGTAAAAGGCACCGGGTAGTAGCACGGCAACGGTGCCAGATGCGGCCATGGCTTTGGCGTCTGCTTCGTTTGCGTATTCCACGTGGTCGGCGGAAAGGGCACCGTATTTGGCGGCAAGCATGGTGCCGCCCAAGTGTGACAGTTGTTCTGCATGAAGTTTGACGGGCAAGCCCAATTCTTTGGCGACATCGAACACCCGCGCGATTTGGGTGGGTGTGAACGCGATGCCTTCGCAGAACCCGTCAACCGCATCAACCAGCCCTTCTGCATGGGCATCTTTCAGGGTGGAAATACATATTTCGGTGATGTAATCATCGGCGCGGCCTGCATATTCTGCGGGTATTGCGTGGGCACCTAAGAAGCTGGTTATGATGCGAATATTGCGCCGCTGGCCCAATGCGCGGGCGGCGCGTAGCATGTTAAATTCGGTTTCAAGGTTCAAACCGTAACCTGATTTAATCTCAATAGTGCCGACCCCTTCGGCAATTAATGCATCCAAGCGTGGTAGTGCGCCTGTGATGAGGGTTTCAAGGTCGGCTGCACGGGTTGCGGTAACTGTTGATACAATGCCGCCACCTGCGCGGGAAATTTCTGTGTAACTGGCACCGTTTAGGCGCATTTCAAATTCTTTTGCGCGGTTGCCACCGAATACAAGATGGGTGTGGCAATCTATTAAAGCGGGTGTGACCAAACGGTTTTTGATGTTCTTCTGAGGCCAGCTTGCATAGCTTTCGGGTAGTTCTGCCATTGGGCCGACCCAATCTATAAAGCCATTTTGCAGGGCAATCGCACCATTTGGGATCAAACTATTCGATGCAGTTTGAGGGGCGATATGTGCATGTGTCAGAAGTAGTCGGTTCATGTGGAGGTTTCACTTGTTAAATGTGTGTTATTAGTATTATGTATAGACATAATAAGAGTCAATACTGGAAATTTCGATGCAAAAGCTTTGGGCGAAGACTGTCTTAACAGGGGAGGGCTGGTTGAACGATGTCAGTTTGGCCATTGGGGGGGATGGTAGAATTGCCGAAATCTCTGCTGGCACTGATGCGGCAGGTGCTGCTTGTTTTGGGGCGATAATCAGCGCACCCGTTAACCTGCATTCGCATGGGTTTCAGCGGGCCATGGCAGGGCTGACCGAAGCCAAAGGCCCTGATCCAAGGGATAGTTTCTGGACATGGCGGCGGTTGATGTTTCGTTTTTTGGATCATCTATCGCCTAAGGATATTCAGGCCATCACCGCTTTTGTGCAGATGGAAATGCTTGAGGCAGGTTATGCCGCCGTGTGTGAGTTTCATTATTTGCATCACCAACCGGGCGGTGTGGCTTATGACAATATCGCCGAGATGTCTGAACGGGTGATTGCTGCGGCTGAATGTTCGGGGATAGGGTTAACGCTGTTGCCAGTGATGTATCAGTATGGCGGTTGTGATAAGCGTGATTTAACCGCTGGACAAATACGGTTTGGCAATACGCCAGATGCGTTTGCGGGGCTTGTTTCACAGGCGGGTGCGGCTTTGAAAGCATTGCCTGATGATGCCCGTCTGGGGATTGCCCCACATTCGTTGCGGGCGGTAAGTCGCAAGGGGCTGGCAGAGGTTGAACGGTTATTACCAGAAGCCCCGTTTCATTTGCATCTGGCCGAACAAGTAGCCGAGGTGGATGAGATTAAGGCGGCATATGGTGCGCGACCTGTGGAATGGTTGCTGGATAATTATGATGTGAACGAACGTTGGTGTTTGATCCATGTGACGCAGATGAACGCGGGTGAAACTGTGGCTTTGGCCAAAACGGGTGCAATAGCGGGTCTGTGCCCGATCACCGAAAGCAGCCTAGGCGACGGGATATTTGACGGCATGCGCTACCGCGATGCAGGCGGGCGGTTTGGGGTTGGGTCGGATAGTAATATCCGTATTTCATTGTCAGAAGAATTGCGGGTTTTGGAAAATTCCCAACGCCTAAGTAATCTGGGGCGTGCAATGTTTGCCACGCCTGAAAAATCAACCGGGCGGGCGTTACTGGATCAGGTTGCGATGGCAGGGGCAACGGCTGCTAATCGGGATACGGGGGTGATTGCGGTTGGCAAACAGGCCGACCTGTTAGCCTTGGATATGGATGCGACGGATATGTTGGGTAAATCGGGGGATATGCTGTTGGACAGCTATATTTTTGCAGGCTCTGATGCGCTGGTCACGGATGTGTGGTCAGCGGGTCGTCATCTGGTAAAGGATGGGGTACATGTGCGGCGCAGTGAAATTGTTTCGCAGTACCGTGACGCGCTGAAAACCCTGATGGAAAAGATTTGACACTTGTGAAATTAAACAGCTTTCAAGACATCAAGTCCGAGGTGCTTGAGCGTATTACCACGCGCACTTGGCCACCCGGTGAGCTGATCCCAAACGAAGAGCTGTTGGCAGTTGAGTTCGGCTGTTCGCGGGCGACGGTCAATCGGGCTTTGCGTGAATTAAGCGAAAGCGGCTTGCTGGAACGTAAACGTAAAGCGGGCACACGGGTGGTTTTGAACCCTGTGCGCAAGGCTACTTTGTCGATCAGCATCATCCGTGATGACATTGAAAAGCGTGGCTGTACTTATGGGTATGTGCTGCTGGAGCGGGCGCATATTATGCCGCCTTTGGTCTTGGCTAAAACATGGGGCGTGGCTGCGGGCCGTAAGATGTTGCATTTGAAAGCATTGCATCTAAGCAATTCTGTGCCTTACGCGTATGAAGATCGCTGGATCAATACCGAGCATATCCCACGGGCGTTAGAGGTTGATTTTTCTGCGCATAATGCGAATGAATGGCTGGTGCAAAATGCGCCTTTCACCCACGGAGATATTGCATTTTCGGCGGTCAATGCGGATGCGCGCGAAAGTGAATATCTGGACGTCCGTGAACGGGACGCCGTTTTTGTGATGGATCGCAAAACCTGGCATGATCAGACACCGATCACCACGGTCAGGGTGCTGTTTGCACCCGGGCATAGAATGCACACAACGCTATAGGTTAAGCTTGCGCAGATGTTTGCATCCAGTTGATGTAAATGCGTTCGGCCATTTCATTGAACGCGCTCATATGTGCATTGCAATCCTGTTCGAATTTAGCCGCCCCACCTGTGCCCATTGCGGCATCCAGACTTGTGGCATATTCGGGGATGGCGGCCCAGTTTGCGACTGTATCGGGTTCGATCTCTACATGAAACTGAAGCGAATAGGCCCGTGGCCCCCAGCTCATTGCTTGTACGGCGCAATCGGGTGAGGTTGCCAGACAATGCGCACCTGCGGGCATTTCGCTGACCTCGGCACCGTGCCATTGCAGGCAGGGGAATGTGTCGGGGATGCCATCTAGAAACACACCTTCCGCGCCTGCTTCGGTTAATTGCACATCGCAGACACCGATTTCAGGGTTTGCGGATTTGCCCACCTTGCCGCCAAGGGCTTCGGCCAGTAGCTGATGCCCAAGACATAGGCCCAGATAGGGCATGCCCAGTTCTTCTACGGCTTTGCGGATCAGGGCTTTTTCGGCTTTTAGCCACGGGTGGGCATCTTCTTGCCAGACATCCATCGGCCCGCCCAGAACCCAAAGTGCGTCATAGCCGTTTAGATCATCGGGTAAAGCCTGACCTTGATCCAGTTCTACTGTATCCCAGCTGTGGCCATCTTCGGTTAGGAAGCGGCGAAAAATACCTGAATGTTCTACAGGCGCATGTTGTAGGGTCAGTATGTGCATGCAATATCTCCGAAAGGGTTGTTGCGTGGTAATCAAACCACGAAATGTGCTTTCAGCCAATAGAAAAATTTCGTATTTTTCTAAACATGCCCCCAGAATTTATGGGGTAGCTAAACTAGTAAACTAGTTTACTAGAAATGCAGTAATAATGAAGTTAATTCATGCCATTATGAGTGTTTTTCGGGGTGTAATTTCTTGAATTAGGCTCATTCACACACTGAATAAACCAGACTTTCGGATGCTTAGTTTTTTGCCGAAACCCCTTTAGCTTACCGCACTGAAAATCGCTTTGTCGTCACTGTATTGATCAAAGGCTTTTGCAATCAAACGGGCTAAGGCGCGTTTGCTGTGGGTTATGGTGAAACCGGTTTTTGAAAACTCAATGAACCCTTTGAATTCTTTTTGCAAATACAGCAGGCTTTGCGCGATGCACCGCAGGTTTGTGTCAAATTCACGTTGCAGAACGGTGTAATCAACCGCGAAGTCGCACATGATCATTTCGATGACACGTCCGATAATACGGTCTTCGTATGTGATTTTCACACCCCGAGACGCCGCAAGTTCGCCTGCGTTTATCATCGCGATATACTCTGAAGATTTCGCGGCATTTTGCACGTATCCGTTCGGGTATTTCGATATAGAACTGGCCCCCAAGCCGATCATGGTGTCTAGGTTATCGGTGGTATAGCCTTGAAAATTGCGCCGAATTTGGCCGTTTTTCTGGGCAAGCGCCATGCTGTCTGTTGGCTTTGCAAAGTGATCTATGCCGATGGGCACATAGCCTGCGGTTTCCAGTTCCGCCCCCATAGAGCGGAAAAGCCCATAACGGGTCTCGCCGTTGGGCAGGGCATGTTCATCGATCAGCTGTTGGCGTTTGGCCATCCAAGGCACATGGGCATAGCCAAAAAGGGCAATGCGATCCGGCGACAGTTCCAAAACTTTCTGGATGGTATCAAGGACGCTGTCCTGTGTTTGGTACGGCAAACCGTAAAGGATATCCATGTTCAGGGATGACACATTTGCGCGGCGCAGCATGTCGATGCATTCCTGTGTAGTTTCATAGCTTTGCATCCGGCCAATGGCTTTTTGAACCTTTAGTTCAAAATCCTGCACACCAATGCTGGCGCGCGTCATGCCAGCATCCACAAGCGCATCTATTTTGGCTTGATCAACCAGTGTAGGGTCAATCTCGACGGAAAATTCGGCGTCTTTCGTACGTGGGATTTTCTGTTCCAGCGCATCTGTAAGGCTAGTTATCAGATCAGGTGTTAATATTGTCGGTGTGCCGCCACCCCAATGAATATGGCTGGCTTTGATGCCTTTGGGCAGGTGTTGTGCAACCAGATCAATCTCGGCGATCACCTTATCCAGGTAGCTGGCCACGGGGGATGCGGATTTGGTGCCTTGGGTGCGACAGGCACAAAACCAGCACAGGCGTTCGCAAAACGGGATGTGGATGTAAACTGATACAGGCTTGTCTATGGGCAGTGCGGATAGGGCGTCTTTGGTAAAGCTTTGCCCCACATCATTTGTGAATTGCACGGCCGTCGGGTAGCTAGTATAGCGTGGGGCGCGGGCGTTGTAGACGCCTAAGCGTGCCAGTTCAGTGTTTTGTTCCATAAGGACTGATAGCATGCGACTCAGAAACGACCTTGATCTAAGTCAAGTTATTTGGTTTTATAGGCTATGATGATTTCACCGCCTGTTCTTAAGCCTGCAAGTCTTAACTGCATTGACTGCCCGATCAAACATCGGGCCGTTTGTGCTTATTGCGAGAAGTCAGAAATGGCGATGCTTGAGATGATGAAGTCATACAAGACATACCCTGCTGGCAGCCCGATTATTTTTGCAGGTGACCGAATGAAGTTTGTGGGTTCAGTAGTCACTGGGGTGGCCCGTCTTTCACAGACGATGGAAGATGGTCGCAGACAAATGGTAGGCCTGTTGCTGCCCAGTGATTTTGTGGGCAGGCCGGGGCGTTCCTATGCGGCTTTTGATGTGGAAGCGACGACAGATGTGATTTTGTGCCGCTTTGAACGCAAGCCGTTTGAAAAACTGCTGAAAGATATCCCGCATTTACGCGAGCGCATGCTGGAAATGGCTTTGGATGAGTTGGATTCGGCGCGTGAATGGATGTTGTTGTTGGGTCGCAAAACCGCACGTGAGAAAATTGCCAGCCTGCTGATTATTATTGCACGGCGTCAAAATGCGGTTCAGGATGAAACGCATACCGATGTTCAGTTTGATTTAAGCCTGACACGTGAAGCGATGTCTGAGTATCTGGGGCTAACGCTGGAAACGGTCAGCCGCCAGATTAACGCGCTTAAAAAAGACAACATCATAGCACTTGAGAAAAAGCGCCGTGTGGTTGTGAAAGATTTTGCCCGCCTCCTTTCGGAGACGGGCGATGATGAAGACGGCGGTTTTCTAGTCTAGGGGAAATAGTTAAAAAACCTAATGTGCCATAAAGAGCGGCACCTTGCTGTCTTGCATCATATCTCGGGTGGGCCCGCCAAAGAAAAACTCTCGCAGGGGCGTGTGCCCGTATCCGCCCATAACAATTAAATTTGCCCCCACATCCAAAGCATGCGACCGAATGATGTCCGATATGCTTGAGGATGTTTTGGCGATTATATTCACCTCTACATTGATGCGGTGGCGCGCCAAGAAGGTTGCGATATCACTGGATACCTCGGCCTCTTTTGTGACGCGTCTGGTATTGGTGATGATCACAACATCCACTTGTGACGCTTCGCGCAACAGCGGCAGTGCCAAGCGTACCGCGCGTAAGGATTGCACGCTGCCATCCCAAGCGATGACCGCTTTTGTTTCCCTGTGCCCGGTGTCGTCAGACGGGATGATTAGAATCGGGCAGTCGGAAGTCAAAAGCGTGCTTTCGGTTATTTTTTCGTCTGTTTCGGTGCGATCTGCCCCGAATGGACGTGGAAACACGGCCAAATCACAAAATTTGGCAGTCTGCGACATTAAGTCCGGCAGTTGATCACGATTGATAACAGCCACCTCGGTGCTGAAGAACATAAGCTCTTCTTGAGCAAATTTTTCGGCTTCGGCGACTAATTTGTCGGCGGTTTTTTTCGCCCGTTCACGCTCTTCGGCTTTCAGGTCTTCGGGGAAGTCTAAATAAGGGTATGCTTGGGTTTGCAGGATGGTGATATAGGCTGGACAAATGATGTGCAGATGGCCGCATGCAGTGATTGTAAGCGCAATGGCTTTTTTGAGTGCTGCAACACTGCTGTCTTTGCCATCCCAGATGGTTAATATGGACTTGTATGACATGGATAGCTCCCATCTTTGTTTCACCCCTTTATAAGCTTTGGTTTTTGTGAAACATTGACGTAGATCAAAGATTACAGCCAATAAACTAATGCATCAAGCACTGGAACAGGACAGCAAAAGGTCGAACTATGGAAATTTTAAAACTCATCGTATTGGCATTCATTACGATTTTCGCAGCTATGGCTGCTAACTTCGGCCAGGATGCGGCCTATACATTGCATGCCCTGATTATCATGGCGGTTACTTTTTTTCTTTTCATACGAGAGTTGCGACAGTTTGGTGATGCCAAGCCTGTGGCTGAAACCGGATACCGCGATGATGTGATCCGCGCAGGCGTGATTGCTACATCGTTCTGGGGTGTTGTCGGTATGTTGGTGGGCGTTTACATCGCGTTCCAACTGGCGTTTCCCGCACTGAACCTTGACTATTCGTTCACAACATTCGGGCGTTTGCGCCCCTTGCACACATCAGCCGTGATTTTTGCCTTTGGCGGCAACGCGCTGATTGCAACGTCTTTTTATATTGTCCAACGCACATCAGCCGCACGGCTTTGGGGTGGCAACCTTTGTTGGTTCGTGTTCTGGGGCTATCAGTTGTTTATCGTAATGGCTGCAACGGGCTATTTGCTGGGGTCTACCCAGTCCAAGGAATATGCTGAACCTGAGTGGTACTCTGACATTTGGTTAACCATTGTCTGGCTGTCTTATCTGGCCGTGTTTCTGGGTACCATTGTTAAGCGTAAAGAACCGCATATCTATGTGGCCAACTGGTTCTTCCTGTCGTTCATCGTCACGATCGCAATGCTGCATGTGATGAATAACCTGTCTTTGCCTGTATCCATCTTCGGTTCCAAATCTGTGCAACTGTTTTCAGGTGTGCAAGATGCACTGCTACAGTGGTGGTATGGGCATAACGCAGTTGGATTTTTCTTAACATCCGGTTTCTTGGGAATGATGTACTACTTCGTGCCAAAGCAAGCCAACCGGCCGGTTTTCAGTTACAAACTATCGATCATTCACTTCTGGTCTTTGACTTTCCTGTATATCTGGGCAGGCCCGCACCATTTACTCTACACGGCTTTGCCTGACTGGGCGCAAACCCTGGGCATGGCGTTTTCCATCATGTTATGGATGCCCAGCTGGGGTGGTATGATCAACGGTTTGATGACGTTGAATGGTGCTTGGGACAAGTTGCGTACCGACCCGATTTTGAAAATGATGGTGCTCAGCCTGGCGTTCTACGGCATGTCCACATTTGAAGGGCCGGTTATGGCGATCAAAGTGGTCAACTCATTGTCGCATTACACTGACTGGACAATTGGACACGTTCATTCTGGTGCGCTTGGCTGGAACGGGATGATCACATTTTCTGCGCTATACTATCTGACACCGCGCCTGTGGGGCCGCAAAGAGCTGTTCAGCTTGCGAATGGTAAACTGGCACTTCTGGCTGGCGACAATAGGTATCATTCTTTACGTATCCTCTATGTGGGTAACCGGTATCATGGAAGGTCTGATGTGGCGCGAAGTTGATGCGCAGGGCTTCCTTGTGAACTCTTTCGCAGACACTGTATCGGCCAAATTCCCGATGTATGTGGTGCGCGGTTTAGGCGGCCTGATGTATCTATCGGGTGCGATTATAATGTGCGTGAACCTGTGGCTGACTGCCACAGGGGCAGGGATACGCAAACCAAGTGCAGCACATGCTGTACCTGCGGAATAAGGAGCGAAAGCATGTCATTATTACGTTATCATAAAAAAATTGAAACCAATGCAAGTATCTTGTTTGGTCTTGGTCTGGTCGTTGTGTCTATCGGCGGTATCGTTGAAATCGCACCTTTGTTCTATCTTGATAATACGATCGAGAAAGTTGAAGGGATGCGGCCATATTCACCATTGGAACTGGCTGGCCGCAATGTTTACATCCGCGAAGGGTGTTATCTGTGCCACAGCCAGATGATCCGCCCTTTGCGTGACGAAGTTGAACGCTATGGGCACTATTCATTGGCTGTTGAAAGCATCTACGACCATCCGTTCCAATGGGGGTCAAAACGTACAGGGCCTGATTTGGCCCGTGTTGGCGCGCGTTATTCTGATGAATGGCATGTGGACCACCTGACCGATCCGCGTTCTGTGGTGCCGGAAAGCATCATGCCTAAATACCGCTTTTTGAAAGAGGCTGTCCTGAAGCCTGAAGATATTCAGGCGGTGGTAATAGCCAACAGCCGTGTGGGCGTTCCTTATACGGATGAAATGATCGAAAAGGCTGCGGATGATTTCAAGGCACAGGTTGATCCGGACGGAGATTGGGAAGACATGGTTGCGCGTTATCCCAAAGCGCAAGTGCGTAATTTTGACGGGCAAGATGATCTGACCGAAATGGATGCGCTGATCGCCTATTTACAAATGCTGGGCACTTTGGTTGATTTTTCAACCTTCACGCCAGACCCCAGCCGATAAGGAGGAATGAACATGGATACCTATTCCTTAATGCGCGAGATTGCCGACAGCTGGGGCTTGTTGGCTATGGTCACCTTCTTTTTGATCGTGATTTTGATGCTGTTTCGCCCTGGTGCCAATAAAATGCACAAAGACGCGTCACAAATCCCGTTTCACAATGATGAGCAACCTTTGGCTGATCGTGAAAGCAAAGAACAGCCGTTGGAGAAGTAGTCATGAGAAAAAAGATCAAAAAAAGCGACGAAGACTATCCAACAACCGGCCATGAATGGGACGGTATTCGTGAATATGATAAACCGATGCCGCGCTGGTGGTTGTACACGTTCTATCTGTGTATCATCTTTGCCTTTGGCTATATGGTTGCCTACCCCGCAATTCCCTTGCTTAAGGGGGCAACGCCCGGTTTGCTGGGCTTTTCCACACGCGCCGAAGTTGCCAAGCATATTGCTGAAGTAAACGCGCAAAACGCCGAGATTGAAGCACAGCTGCTATCAACACCATTAGAAGAAATTTCTGCCGACGCGGATTTAGTTCGTTTTGCCACAGCAGGTGGTGGTGCGGTTTTCCGTACCTATTGCGCACAATGCCACGGTGCAGGCGCGCAAGGGGCGAAAGGCTATCCGAACCTGCAAGATGATGACTGGTTATGGGGGGGTGATTTGGCGACTATTGAAACCACCATTCAACACGGTATTCGTTATGAAGCGGATGAAGATACCCGGTTTTCTGAAATGCCTAAATTCGGTGATTTTTTGGAAAAGGATGAAATTGCAGCCCTTGCAGAGTATGTTTTGCAAGTGTCCGGGCAAGAGCATGATGCGGCACTGGCCACAATCGGGCAGCCTTTGTTTGAAGATAACTGTGTCGCTTGCCATACAGAGCAAGCAACCGGTGACCGTGAACTGGGGGCGCCTAATCTGGCAGATGCGATTTGGCTTTATGGGCGTGAGCGCGAAACCATCACAACGACGATTACCAACAGCCGGTTTGGCGTGATGCCTGCGTGGCAGGGTCGCATTACCGAGGCGCAGATTAAACAAGTGACATTCTACGTTCACCAACTAGGTGGCGGAGAATAAGGTTCCTTTCCAACTGGGAACCTGATACCAGCCCTTGTCCTGTTCAGACCGGGGCTGGTGTCTATTTGCTGATTTGAATGATAAAACTTGCTAACAAGACGTCAGGTGACACATGACAACCCAAACGACACAAGAACCACCACAACTATTTGAAGCCCGTGAACCAGTATTTCCGCAAAGGGTATCGGGTTGGTATCGCCGCCTGAAATGGTGGCTGATGGCGTTTACGCTTAGCATTTATTACATCACACCGTGGTTGCGCTGGGACAGGGGTGAAAATCTGCCTGATCAAGCGGTTTTGATTGATCTTGCACACGCGCGTTTCTTCTTTTTCTGGATCCAAATATGGCCGCACGAGTTTTACTTTGTAGCAGGCTTGTTGATCATGGCAGGCTTGGGGTTATTTTTGTTCACCTCTGCCTTGGGTCGGGTTTGGTGTGGCTATGCCTGCCCGCAAACGGTGTGGACAGACCTGTTTATCCTGGTGGAACGCTGGGTTGAAGGGGATCGCAACAAACGCATCCGCCTACTGCGCGATAAATGGAGTTTTCGAAAAGCCCGGCTTCGGGTCACCAAATGGACTATTTGGTTGTTGCTTTCCATAGCAACGGGCGGGGCATGGGTTTTCTACTTTGCCGATGCGCCGACATTGTTGCGCGATCTTGTGATCGGGCAAGCGGCTATGGCGGCCTATATAACGATTGCGGTGTTGACTGGTGCTACTTTTATGTTTGGCGGTTTTCTGCGCGAACAGGTTTGCACATATATGTGCCCATGGCCACGCATTCAGGCGGCGATGATGGATGAACATTCCCTGACCGTTGCCTACCGCGATTGGCGCGGTGAGCCACGTGGAAAAATGGGCAAGGCCGAGGGTGATTGTATTGATTGCATGGCCTGCGTGACGGTTTGCCCGCAAGGGATTGATATCCGTGACGGGCAACAGGTTGAATGTATTACTTGCGCATTGTGTATAGATGCTTGCGATAACATGATGGAAAAAATCGGCCGCCCACGCGGATTGATCGATTATTGTGCGTTGAGCGACGAAGTGCTGGAACGGGCCGGAAATGAACCCAAAACCGTGTGGAGCCATATCCTGCGCCTGCGTAACTTTATCTATTTCGGATTATGGGGGCTTATCGGTGTGGGGCTGGTGGTAGCGCTATTTATCCGGTCAGATTTCTCTGTCTCTGTCAAACCTGATCGCAACCCACGGTTTGTGACCTTGTCGGACGGCACCATTCGCAATGCTTATGACCTGAAACTCAGCAATCAGACAGGCGAAGACCGGGTGTTTCATATTTCGATTAAAACCAGTGACCCTTTGCGTCTGGATCTAGAGGGTACGGATGAGTTGAGTGTTATTGTGCCTGCGGATGGCAGATTGCATCAGCGGGCTTATATTTTCGCCAAACCAGAGCACTCTGCCAGCACATCAGATAAATCGCCTGTACGGTTTTGGATAGAAGATAGAAATGACGGTGCGAGGATTTACGTGGACAGTGTGTTTGCAGGAGATGAAAGATGAGTAAGACAACAGAACGGCCCCCCCTGACCGGGCGTAAAGTAACCTGGATGTTTCTTGGGGCATTTGCCACGATTCTAGGTGCAAATTTAGCGTTGATATATGCGGCTATCGGATCTTTTCCGGGTCTGGAAACACGCGCGCCATATAATGAAAGCCTAACCTTTGAGTCGCGCAGGATAGCGCAGGAAAAGTTGAATTGGTCATCCTCCGTGTCTTATAAAAACGGGCAAGTTATCTTAGACTTAACCGAAGCAACGGGTACGCCTGTTGTAACCCCCAATATCACCGTGACCTTTGGCCGCGCAACTTCGGCAAAATATGACCAAGAGTTGAATATATATTTCGATGGTCGCTTTTTTGTGGCCGATGTGGAAGTGCCTGCCGGAAATTGGCAGGTGAAAATAAAAGCCACAGCATTGGACGGTACAGACTTCAGGCGTACCTTATCTCTCTATATCCGGCCCGCGTCATGACAGTTGCCAGCTGCCCGGCTTGCGTTGCGGTTCCCCATGAAAAGATGGAACAAACGGTTGCGGCGGCCTTGACGTTGGAAATATCAGTGCCAACGGTTCATTGTGCAGGATGTATCGGAAAGATTGAAAAAGGCTTGATGCAGCTGGACGGTGTGCAAGATGCGCGGGTTAATCTGTCATTGAAACGTGTGCGGGTTCAAAGCGATGGGCAAAGTAGCATTGAAGATGCGGTTCTGGATAAACTTGCCAACCTTGGCTTTGAAGCGCACCCGCTGGACAATAAAATATTGGCCCAGAAACCTGACGATATATCGCGCGGCCTGCTGATCCGTTTGGGGGTTGCAGGGTTTGCGATGATGAACGTGATGCTTTTATCCGTGTCCGTTTGGGCAGGTGCCGAAGGTGCTACACGCGATTTTCTGCACTGGGTGTCAGCCGCGATTGCGCTGCCCACGATTGTTTACACAGCACAACCGTTTTTCAAAAATGCATGGTCGGCACTGCGTGTGCGCAGCCTGAATATGGATGTGCCAATTAGCCTGGCTATCCTGATGGCCGCTGGCCTTTCGTTATATGAAACCGCCCATAGCGGTGAACATGCTTATTTTGATGCGGCTCTGGCGTTGACATTCTTCTTGCTTGCAGGGCGATATTTAGACCATCAAACCCGCGCCAAGGCACGATCTGCGGCAATAGAATTGACCGCCCTTGAAGTACCATGTGCGCAACGATTGCGTGATGGGCAGGTTGAAACCGTTGATATCGAGGATCTGCACGTGGGTGAACGCGTTCTGGTGCGCCGTGGTGCACGTGTGCCTGTGGACGGGTTGGTGGCCAAAGGGGCCAGTGATCTGGATATGTCTTTGCTGACGGGCGAAACCATGCCGCACAGCATTGCCAAGGGCGATGCGGTTTATAGCGGCACGCTGAACCTTGGCCCGCCCTTTGAGGTGGATATAACCCACATCGGCAAAGGGACGAAGCTGGCAGAGATTACCCAACTTGTGGCCACAGCGGAAACCACCAAAACCAAGTACACTACGCTGGCCGATCAGGCCGCGCGGATATATGCGCCCTTGGTTCATCTACTGGCGTTCGGGGCTTTTTTATTCTGGCAGCTCTATACAGGCGACACTCGCCTTGCGATCGGTATTGCCACGGCGGTGCTTATCATCACATGCCCCTGCGCCTTGGGGCTGGCGGTGCCCGCCGTGATGACTGTGGTCAGCGGGCGTTTGTACCGTATGGGCGTCTTGATCCGCAATGGGGCTGCACTGGAACGACTGGTGGACATCGACACCGTTGTTTTTGATAAAACCGGCACTTTGACAACCGGGCAGATGACGGTGGTAGAGGCCCCCAATGGCAAGACATTACTGATTGCGGCAAGTCTTGCGGCGCAATCAGATCATCCGTTATCGAAGGCGGTGGCCAAGCTTGCACATGGGCAGAAACTAATGGCGGTTGATAATATTGTTGAGCATGGTGGCATGGGGCTGGAAGCAGATGTTGGTGGCATAGCTGTGCGCCTTGGGCGGGCTGAATGGATTGGCTGTGAGCCGCATGAAGGCTATGTGCAAAGCTGGCTTCAAATCGAGGGTGATGACCCTGTAGCGTTCCTGTTTGAAGATACCATTAAACCAAGTGCCAAAGATGCGGTCTTACGGTTGCAACAGCGCGGGCTTAAAGTGGTTATGCTGTCAGGTGATACACAGACCGCAACAGATCGGCTGGCAGATAAGTTGGGTATTGAACACGCCATCGGTGCGGTTATGCCGGATGAGAAATTGCAAATTGTTCAGTCATATGGCGGGCATGTTTTGATGGTGGGTGACGGGTTGAATGATACTGCCGCACTGGCAGGGGCGGATGTTTCCATGTCACCTGCTTCTGCAATAGATGCAGCACGTGCGGCATCTGACTTTGTGTTGATCAAAGATGATTTGATCTTGATCGACACCTGCATTGCCCTGTCAAAATCCGCAAAACGCCGCATGCTGGAAAATTTCGGAATTGCGGCAGGCTATAATGCCATTGCAATCCCTGTAGCTTTAATCGGGCTGGCAACACCGTTACTGGCGGCATTGGCGATGTCGGCCTCATCTATATGCGTATCCTTAAATGCCCTGCGCCTGACACGGGGGAAATAATGTCTATTCTGATTTATCTGATACCTATTTCACTGCTTTTGGGCGGCATTGGCCTTGCGGCTTTCTTCTGGGCGATCAAATCGAAACAGTTTGATGATCCGGAAGGTAATGCGGCCCGGATTTTACTGGATGACGAAGAGCCGTGATTTTGGCCTAATGATGGGGGTCATCAATACTTGGTGTGGGTTTGGCAAGGGTCGCCAAATCATCCACATCTAGAATTGCGACATGCATACCGACTATTTTCACACCATAGGGCTGTAATGCTTTAATCGCGCGTGACAGGTTTTCAGGCGTCATACCCAAATACGATGCCAGCAAGCGTTTTTCCACTTTCAGATCAAACTCTCCGGTGCTGCCCGCACGCCAGTTTTGCCGCAGCAGGTAGTTTGCCAGCCGCTCAATAGAGTTGCGCAATTTCAGATCCTTGGCATTTTTAACGATAGAACGATAGCATTGCGCCAGCTCGTCAACCACTGACCGGGAAAAAGCGTGGTCGATTTTGAAGATATCGCGCACATCTTGGGACGGCAGCAAAACCACGCGTGATTTTCGCAAGGTTCGGGCCGACATCAGGTAAGGTGCATCTTTGATGGTGGCGGCCAGAATAAAGGTAGAGCCTGGCCACATGGTTGCCATCGTCGTTTCACGATTGTTCCATGTGGCGAATAATTCGACAACGCCTGACACGACGATATGCAGGAAGTCGCTGGGTTCGCTTTCGGTGATCAGTTCGATCTGGGCCGGAAAGTTTTGAATATATGCCCCCCGCATCAAACGATCAAAATTGCTGTTTTCCATGTCTTTAAA
>JAESRV010000049.1 GCA_016764475.1 Amylibacter sp. | reverse complement strand
ATGTGGATCACCAACGGGCCGGACGCCAGCACGTTGATTGTTTATGCCAAGACGGATCCCGATGCCGGCCCCAAAGGGTTGACCGCGTTTTTGATTGAACGCGGGATGGATGGCTTTTCCACCGGGCCCAAGCTGGATAAACTGGGGATGCGCGGATCAAATACTTGCGAGTTGATCTTCAAAGATTGTCTGGTGCCGTTCGAAAATATTCTGGCCGAAGAAGGTAAAGGCGTGAATATTCTGATGTCGGGCCTTGATTATGAACGTGTCACGCTGGCCGCTGGCCCCATAGGCATTATGGCCGCTGCGATGGATGTGGTTGTGCCCTATATTCATGAGCGTGAACAGTTCGGCAAACCTATCGGTACTTTCCAACTGATGCAGGGCAAAATTGCTGACATGTACACCACGATGAACGCGTGCCGTGCTTATGTTTATGCGGTGGCACAGGGCTGTGATCGGGGTCAAACTTCACGTAAAGATAGTGCCGGTTGCATTTTATATGCAGCCGAAAAAGCCACGCAGGTGGCACTTGAGGCCATTCAATGTCTGGGTGGTAATGGGTATATCAACGACTATCCGACGGGGCGTTTGTTGCGCGATGCCAAGCTTTACGAAATCGGTGCAGGCACCTCGGAAATTCGCCGCATGTTGATCGGGCGCGAACTGTTTAACGAGACGGCAGGCTAAGCCCATGCTGCACCCTGCGCCTTCATATGATACTTTATGCGAAAGCTTTTCTTGGGACATTCCCAAGTGGTATAATATGGGCGTGGATGTGTGCGATAAATGGGCGGAAATAGACCCTGACCGCATTGCGATTATTGATCTAACGGGTGATGCGCGCATCGATGTCAGCTTTGAGGTGTTGAAGTATCTGTCCGATAGTCTGGCGCAGCATTTACAGGAAAAAGGTATTGGCGTCGGTGATCGTGTTGGCGTGTTTCGCACCCAATCCGTTTGGACGGCAGCCGCCCATATAGCGATCTGGAAACTGGGGGCTATTTCGGTGCCGTTGTTCACGCTGTTTCGGGCCGAGGCCCTGCTGTCACGCCTGAACGATGCGGGTGCGAAAGCGGTTTGCGTTGATGAAAGCTCATTGCAAATTATCACGCCATTTCTGGATCAATTGCCTGCAATGGAACATGTGATTTGCCCTGAAACCACTGCGTTTGACCAAGTTTCCAGCGGGTTTGAACCCTATGATACATTGGCCGATGATCCTGCAATTTTGATTTACACCTCCGGCACCACGGGTGCGCCCAAAGGTGCATTGCTGGCGCATCGCACATTGCTGGGGCATTTGCCCGGCGTCGAAATGAGCCATGATTTCCTGCCACAAAAAGGGGACTGTCTGTGGACACCTGCCGATTGGGCGTGGATCGGCGGTTTGCTGGATGTGTTGATGCCGGGGCTGCATCACGGTATACCTGTTGTTGCCGCGCGTATGAAAAAATTCAGTGCAACCGGTTGTCAGGAAATCATCGAAAAGGGCGGCGTTCGCAATGTATTTTTCCCGCCCACAGCGTTGAAAATGCTGAAAGAAGAAGGTGTTCATATAGCGGGCTTGCGCACAGTTGCATCGGGTGGTGAACCTTTGGGCAGAGAATTGGTAGGTTGGGGGAAAACCGCCCTTGGCCTGACGATAAACGAGTTTTACGGCCAGACCGAATGCAATATGGTTGTGTCTTCCTGCGCTAAATTATTCACCTCTCGGAACGGTTGCGCAGGCCGTATTGTTCCCGGTCACGATGTGGCCGTCATAGATAAAAACGGCCTGCCAACCGGTTGTGAAGGCGACATTGCCGTGCGGCGCGGCAGCCCCGTGATGATGCTGGAATATTGGCAGAACCCTACCGCCACGCGCGACAAGTTTCGCGGTAATTGGTTGGTGATGGGTGATCGCGGTATTATGGAAGATGGCTTTATCCGCTTTGTCGGGCGCGAAGATGATGTGATCACCTCGGCGGGGTACCGTATCGGGCCAAGTGCAATAGAAAACTGTTTGCTGGGGCATGAGGCTGTGGCTGCCGTCGCCGTAGTGGGTAAGCCTGACCCGAAACGCACCGAAATTGTGAAGGCTTATGTCAAGTTAAGTGACGGTTTTACGCCCGGTGATGCGCTGGTCAAAGAATTGCAATCCCATGTTAAGGGGGCACTGGCCGCCCATGAATACCCGCGTGAAGTTGCCTTTGTCGATGACCTTCCAATGACAGTTACGGGCAAGATTATCCGAAAAGAATTGAAAGCGCGCGCAAGTGCCGAAGCAGGAGCTGAATAATGGCTGTGATCAAAACAAAACTGAATGTTCAGGGTGCAGATTTTGCCACCAATACACAGGCGAATAAGGCTTTGCTGGACGGCATTTCCGAACTTGCTGCCGAAATATTAAAAGGCGGCAATGAACGGTCGCGTAAACGCCATCTTGCACGCGGTAAAATGTTATCGCGTGACCGCGTGGCGGGGCTGTTGGACGCAGGCTCTGCATTTTTGGAAATCGGATTGTTTGCGGCGCACGATGTCTACAGCACTGACCTGCCGGCCGCTGGCGTGATTGCAGGTATCGGCAGGGTTGAAGGCCGCACGTGCATGATCTTGTGCAATGACGCGACTGTGAAGGGGGGTACATATTTTCCGCTGACAGTGAAAAAGCACCTGCGCGCGCAAGCCATTGCAGAGGAAAATAATCTGACCTGCATCTATCTGGTCGACAGTGGCGGGGCCAACCTGCCTAATCAGGACGAAGTGTTTGCCGACAAGGAACATTTCGGGCGGATATTTTACAATCAGGCGCGGATGAGCGCCAAAGGCATTACCCAAATTGCCGTGGTTTTGGGCTCTTGCACCGCAGGCGGGGCCTACGTGCCCGCAATGTCTGATCAGACGATTATTGTTAAAGAACAGGGCACGATTTTTCTGGCAGGCCCACCCCTGTTGAAAGAGGCCACGGGTGAGGTTGTCGATGCGGAAACCCTGGGCGGCGGTGATACCCACACCCGCCTGTCGGGGGTTGCGGATTATCTGGCGGATGATGACGCCCATGCGCTGGCTTTGGCACGTCTTTGCGTGCGTAATCTGGGCGATATACCGGCACCTGCGATTAAAGGGCGTGCATCAAAACCACCTGCGCTTGACCCGTCTGAATTGCTGGGCGTTGTCCCGAAAGACGCCAAAACGCCGTTTGATATCCGCGAGGTTATCGGGCGGATTGTCGATGGTTCTGAATTTGAGGAATTCAAAGAACGCTTCGGGGCAACCCTTGTTTGCGGCTTTGCCCATATTGACGGGATGCCGGTTGGCATTCTGGCCAACAACGGTGTGCTGTTTTCCGAAAGCAGCCAAAAGGGCGCGCATTTCATTCAGCTGTGTTGTAAACGCAAAACCCCGATCCTGTTCCTGCAAAATATCACCGGCTTTATGGTTGGTGCTAAATATGAGGCAGGCGGCATTGCCAAGGACGGCGCCAAACTTGTGGCGGCGGTTTCGTGTGCCAATGTGCCTAAAATTACCGTGGTTGTCGGCGGCTCATATGGTGCGGGAAATTACGGCATGTGCGGGCGGGCTTTTGGGCCGCGCTTTATGTGGATGTGGCCCAATGCGAAAATATCCGTGATGGGTGGTGCGCAGGCTGCAGGTGTGATGGCAACCGTGACGCGCGGTGCGATTGAAGCCAAAGGCGGTGTGTTTAGTGATGAAGATGAACGTAAGTTGAAGCAACCTATTTTGGATCAATTCGAAGAACAATCACAGCCGTTATATGCCTCAGCACGGCTTTGGGATGACGGCATTATCGACCCACGTAAAACCCGTGATGTGGTGGCCTTGTCATTAAAGGCGGCCTTGAATGCACCAATAGAAGAGACGCAGTTCAGCGTCTTTAGAATGTAGGGGTAGGGCTGATGTTTACAAAAATCCTGATCGCAAACCGTGGTGAAATTGCGTGCCGTATTATCAAGACCGCCAAACGTATGGGGGTAGCCACTGTTGCGGTGTATTCCGATGCGGATGCGGATGCGTTACATGTGGCAATGGCCGATGAAGCGGTGCATATCGGCGGGGCGGCGGCAACTGATAGTTATCTGCAAATTGATCGCGTGATTGAAGCCGCATTGCAAACTGGGGCGCAAGCGGTGCATCCGGGCTATGGTTTTTTGTCGGAAAACCCCGCGTTTGCCGAAAATCTGGTGCAGGCGGGGTTGGTTTTCATCGGCCCATCCGCTGATGCCATTCGCAAGATGGGGTTGAAAGATCAAGCCAAGCATTTGATGGAAAAAGCGGGTGTTCCCGTTGTGCCAGGCTATCACGGTGCTGAACAAGATGCTGGCTTCTTAGCGGATCAAGCCATGAAAATCGGTTACCCCGTGCTGATTAAAGCTCGTGCGGGTGGCGGCGGCAAGGGGATGCGTTTGGTTGAGAACGCAAAAGATTTTGCCACCCATCTGGCGTCTGCCCAACGTGAAGGCAAAGCCAGTTTTGGTGATGCCCATGTCTTGATTGAAAAATATATCACCGCACCGCGCCATATAGAAGTGCAGGTTTTTGGCGATAGCTTTGGTAATATCGTGCATCTGTTTGAACGCGATTGCTCATTGCAACGTCGCCACCAGAAAGTGATCGAAGAAGCCCCCGCGCCTGACATGCCTGCGGATGTGCGCAAAGCAATGACCCGTGCTGCAATACACGCGGCAGCCCAGATCAATTATCAGGGCGCGGGCACGATCGAATTTATCGTAGACGGCTCTGGCCCGCTGCGGATTGATGGCTTTTGGTTTATGGAAATGAACACGCGCTTGCAGGTGGAACACCCTGTGACGGAAGCCATCACCGGGCAAGATTTGGTAGAATGGCAATTGCGTGTGGCCGCAGGTGAACCGCTGCCGCTGGCGCAAGACCAGCTTGCGATAAACGGTCATGCGTTTGAAGCGCGTATCTATGCCGAAGACCCGCAGAACGATTTCCTACCAGCCCCCGGCACCTTGCACCATGTGGCGTTTGGTGCCGGTTGCCGCGCCGATACAGGTGTGCGCAGTGGCGATAAGGTCAGCCCGTTTTATGATCCGATGATTGCGAAATTGATCGCACATGAGGCCACACGCGACGCGGCATTGACCACGTTGCAACAGGGCTTGAACCAGACGATTTGCGCGGGAACGCAAACCAACCTTACCTTTCTGTCACGGCTTTGCGCTGACCCTGATTTTGTGCAATCCAGTTTTGACACAGGGCTGATCGCGCGTAAATCAGATAGCCTTATGGCAGAAATCACACCGCCGCCTTTTGCGGTYATGGTCGCYGGTTTGGTGATGCATRATATTGAYCTGCAYGCGCCCAGGCTTGGGTGGCAGTTGTGGGGCAAGGYYACCAAATCACTGAATTTKGCGCATATGACAGCAGGTTTGCAGTTTGATGGCGGGCAAAAYATCAGCCTGCTGCAAGGTRATGCRSTGCACGCTTTTGAAAATGTAGCCYGCAACGGGTTGCAGGTTTCTGCGCGTTAYGGCRCGMAGAACCTGACCGCTTTAGTGRTCAAACATGACCGCTCTRTTTTGGTAAAAATTGCTGGCGAACAGTTTARCTTTGTGGGCATTGACCCGYTGGAYRCAAGCCATGCYCAGACCGATAATGTTGATTGCGTGTTTGCCCCGATGACAGGGGTTGTCAGCATCGTTCATGTGGCCGCAGGTGACACCGTGAAAAAGGGYGAYCCGWTGYTGGTGTTGGAAGCGATGAAAATGGAACATGCGCTGGTCGCCCCGCGCGACGGGGTGATTGCCGATGTGTTTTGTGCCGCATCCACCGCCGTTGATGAAGGCAGCCAGTTGGTGGTGCTGGAAGAGGTGCCAGAATGACCGATAAATTTGTCACTATATACGAGGTTGGCCCGCGTGACGGGTTGCAAAATGAAGCTGCCATTGTGCCCACCAAAGACAAGATTGCGTTGATTGATCTGCTGTCGGAAACCGGCCTGCGTTTTATTGAGGCCACTAGTTTTGTGTCGCCCAAATGGGTGCCGCAAATGGCGGATGCTTTGGGTGTCATGGTGGGGATTAAGCGCAAAAATGGTGTAAGCTATGCGGCGTTGACCCCGAATATGAAAGGGCTGGAAGCTGCCTTGAGCGCGGGTGTGGATGAAGTGGCGATATTCGGCTCTGCCTCTGAAAGCTTCAGTCAGAAAAACATCAATTGCACCATTGCGCAAAGTCTGGAACGCTTTGCGCCTGTGGCAAAAGCTGCCCTTGCTGCGGGCATTTCTCTGCGCGGGTATGTATCATGTGTCATCGCCTGCCCGTATGAGGGTGCGATCGCACCTGCGCAGGTTGGTGTGGTCACGCAAGCCTTGTTGGATTTGGGCTGCGGGCAGGCCTCGTTAGGTGATACCATCGGGAAAGGCACGCCTGAAACCACGGGTTTATTGCTTGATGAATTACTGAAAACAGTGCCTGCAAATAAGTTGGCAGGGCATTTCCACGATACCGACGGCAGGGCATTGGCAAATGTTAAAGCAGCATTGGATTATGGTCTGCGTTGCTTTGATAGTGCCATTGGCGGTTTGGGTGGCTGCCCTTATGCGCCCGGTGCCAAGGGTAATTTATCCACTATTCCGCTGGTCGAAATGTTGCATGATGCGGGCTGGGAAACTGGCTTGGACATGGCAAAGCTACAGGCAGCACAGGTCTATTTGCAAAGAAATATCGCAGGGGAAAAGCATGTCTTATAATACCATTGAAGTTTCATCAGATGCACGCGGTATTGCCACGCTGACACTGGCACGACCTGAAAAACACAATGCGATGAACAGCCAGATGATGGCGGAAATCACAACGGCGGCCAAGGCCCTTGGGGCGGATGAAAAAGTGCGTGCGGTTGTTCTGGCAGCACAGGGCAAAAGCTTTTGTGCGGGCGCTGATCTGAACTGGATGCGTGCGCAAGTGGATCAAGACCGTGCCGGTAAAATTTCTGAGGCCCGTGTTCTGGCCACTATGCTGGCCACCCTTAACAACTTGCCGAAACCCCTGATCGGGCGGGTTGAAGGCAACGCTTATGGCGGTGGTATCGGCATGATGGCGGTCTGTGATATTGTTGTGGCGGTCAAGGGTGCGCGCTTTGCATTGACCGAAACCAAGCTGGGCCTGATCCCTGCCACCATCGGGCCTTTTGTTCTGCGCCGCCTGTCTGAAACCTATGCGCGGCAGGTGTTTTTTACAGCCAAATCGTTTGAAACAGAACTGGCATTGCGTGCGGGGCTGGTCAGTGCGATCTGTGCGGCTGATGAAATGGATGCAGCAATAGAAGCCGAGATTAAACCAATTTTGCAAACCGCACCGGGGGCCGTGGCCGAAGCCAAAGCCCTGTTGCAGCAGATGCAGGGGCGCAACATCGAAAACGATATTGAATTGACGGTCAACGCCTTGGCAGACCGTTGGGAAACAGACGAAGCACAGCAGCGCATTGCTGCATTCTTTAAGGATATGACATGACAAAAACAGTTGTAATCGCGGGTGCTGCCCGCACGCCAATGGGTGGATTTCAAGGTGAATTCGCAGGCACCCCATCCCCTGAATTAGGGGCCGTGGCCATTGCCGGTGCGCTGGCGAATGCCAAGGTAAATGTTGATGATGTGGACGAGGTTCTGATGGGGTGCGTTCTGCCCGCAGGCCTGGGCCAAGCCCCTGCGCGGCAAGCGACATTGGGTGCGGGATTGCCGCAATCCGTGCCCGCAACCACGATCAACAAGGTTTGCGGTTCAGGTATGAAAACCGTGATGATAG
The DNA here is from genome assembly GCA_016764475.1 of Amylibacter sp. Classification (GTDB taxonomy): domain Bacteria; phylum Pseudomonadota; class Alphaproteobacteria; order Rhodobacterales; family Rhodobacteraceae; genus Amylibacter. The sequence goes on along the minus strand of JAESRV010000049.1, from coordinate 16,202 downwards.
CCCACGATCAAATCAAGGCAGGTTCGCAAAACCTGATGATTGCAGGCGGCATGGAAAGCATGACATTGGCACCTTACCTATCGGTTAAAACCCGTGGTGGTGCGCGTTTGGGCCATGTGGAAATGAAAGACCACATGTTTCTGGACGGGCTGGAAGACGCCTATGAAAAAGGCACGCTGATGGGGGTGTATGCCGAGCTGTGCGCCGAGAAATACCAGTTTACCCGCGAAGATCAGGATACTTATGCATTACAGTCTTTATCCAACGCTCTGGAAGCGCAGGAAACAGGTGCGTTTGATGCCGAGATTGTGCCCTTCACGGTGAAAACCCGCAAAGGTGATATTGAAGTGACCCAAGATGAACAACCTGCCAAAGCCCGCCCTGAAAAAATTCCAACCCTGCGCCCCGCGTTTAAAAAAGACGGCACTGTGACTGCGGCAAATGCGTCTTCTATTTCGGATGGTGCGGCGGCGTTGGTTGTGACCAGTGATACGGTGGCACAGGAAAAAGGGCTGTCCGTGCGGGCGCGTATCGTAGGACATGCCAGCCATGCGCATGACCCTTGCTGGTTCACTACCGCACCTGTTCCTGCCGCCAAAAAGCTGCTGGAAAACATCGGTTGGGATGTGACGGATGTAGACCTGTGGGAAGTGAATGAGGCCTTCGCCGTGGTGCCAATGGCGTTCATGAAAGAACTCGGCATTGCACGCGATATTGTCAACGTAAATGGCGGTGCCTGCGCACTTGGTCACCCTATCGGGGTGTCCGGTGCGCGGATCATTGTGACACTTCTAAACGCACTGGAAGCGCGTGGTTTGAAACGCGGTGTGGCGGCAATTTGCATCGGTGGCGGTGAAGGTACGGCCATTGCGATTGAAAGGGTTTAAGCAGATGAAAAACATTGATCAAATGTCAGCGGTTATTACAGGTGGGGCCTCTGGCCTAGGGGCTGCTGTTGCAAAACTATTGTCTGAAAAAGGCGTCAAAGTTGCGCTTTTGGATATGAATGCACAAGCGGGTGAAGCACTGGCCGCAGAGCTTGGCGGTGTGTTTTGTCAAACGGATGTCAGTGATCAGAAAAGTGTTGCGGACGCGCTGAATAAAGCGCGTGCTGCTAACGGGCAGGAACGTATTTGCGTGAATTGTGCAGGCATTGCACCCGCTGCAAAAACCGTATCACGCGGGGCTGCACATGATCTGGCATTGTTCCAGAAAGTCATCAACGTGAACCTTGTGGGCACGTTTAACGTCTCCAGCCAGTCGGCCCTTGGCATGTCAAACACGGATGCTTTGAACGCTGATGGTGAGCGCGGTGTGATCATCAACACTGCTTCCGTTGCGGCCTTTGAAGGCCAAATAGGGCAAGCGGCTTATGGTGCGTCCAAGGGTGGCGTGGCGGCAATGACCCTGCCGATGGCGCGTGATTTGGCCAAGTCAGGCATTCGGGTTTTATCCGTTGCGCCCGGTATTTTCAAAACCCCGATGGTGGCGGCATTTCCGCAAGAGGTGCAAGATGCGTTGGCGGCAAACATTCCGTTTCCGTCACGTTTGGGTGCCCCGGATGAATTTGCCGCCCTCGTTTACCACATGATCGAGAACAGTTTTATGAACGGTGAGGTCGTGCGTCTTGACGGCGCCACACGGATGCAACCTAGATAAGGATATGACCGATGCAGTTTGATCTGAACGAAGAACAACAGCTATTCTATGACACCGCTTATGCGTTCGGTCAGGCCGAGATTGCCCCCAACGCTTTGCAATGGGAACGTGAAGGCGGTATCCCGCAAAGCGTTTTGAAAGCGGCGGGGGATCTGGGGTTTGGTGGTATATATGTGCCTGAAGAAATGGGTGGCACAGGGCTAAGCCGTCTGGATGCCGTGCTGATTTTTGAAGCCTTGGCAATGGCCTGCCCATCGGTTTCGGCGTTTATGTCGATCCATAATATGTGTACGAATATGGTGGCGAAATATGCCACCGACAGCTTTAAAAACGTGTGGCTTGATCGCCTGATCGGGTTCGATATTTATGCGGCTTACTGCCTGACGGAACCGGGTTCAGGATCAGATGCGGCCGCCTTGCGCACCAAGGCGGAAAGAACCGACACTGGTTTTAAACTCAGCGGTAACAAGGCGTTTATTTCTGGTGGCGGCTTTGCCGATCTATATCTGGTGATGTGCCGCACGGGCAAAGAGGGGCCAAAAGGCATCTCTACAATGTTGATCCCGAACGGCACGGAGGGGCTGTCTTTCGGGGCGCAGGAACAGAAAATGGGTTGGAAATCGCAACCTACTGCCCAAGTGCAAATGGACGCCTGCGAAGTGCCAAGCGATCATCTATTGGGGGAAGAAGGCTCTGGTTTTAAATACGCCATGGAAGGGCTGGATGGGGGTCGCTTGAACATTGCCGCCTGTTCTTTGGGGGCCGCAACGCAGGCGGCAAAAATTGCTGCGAACTATATGGGTGAACGCAAAGCTTTCGGCAAAACCATCGATCAGTTTCAAGCCTTGCAGTTCAAACTGGCGGAAATGGAAACCAAGCTGGAAGCCGCACGGGTGTTTTTGCGCCAAGCGGCGTGGAAATTGGATCAGGGTGCGGCGGATGCCACCAAACATTGCGCGATGGCAAAACTGTTTGTCACTGACAACTGTTTCGATGTGGCCAATGATGCGCTGCAACTGCTGGGCGGTTACGGTTATTTGCAAGACTACGGCATTGAAAAGATTGTGCGTGATATTCGCGTGCATCAAATTCTTGAAGGCACCAATGAGATTATGCGTATGATTATCGCACGTTCCGTTTTAAACGCGCGGGGCCTGTCATGAATGATTTGATCACGCGTAAATCAGGCCGCGCGGGGCATGTCACTTTGAACCGTCCGCAAGCACTGAATGCACTGACCCATCCGATGTGCCTTGATCTTGAACAGGCGATGAATGACTGGATGGCGGATGATACAGTCGAGCTGCTACTGATCGATGCGGCAGGCGAAAAGGCGTTTTGCGCCGGTGGCGATATTGTCAAGATTTATAACGAAGGCAAAAGCGGGCAGGTGGAAAACGCGCTGAGGTTCTGGCGTGATGAATACCGGTTGAACCACGCGATCTCGACCTATGCAAAACCCTATGTGGCGATCATGGACGGCATTGTGATGGGCGGTGGTGTTGGTATATCGGCACATGGTTCGCACCGTGTGGTAACCGAGCGCACGATGTTTGCCATGCCCGAATGCGCCATAGGTTTGCTGCCCGATGTGGGCGGTACATATTTGCTGGGGCAGATGCCGGGGGCTTGCGGTGAATATGCAGGCCTTACAGGTGCGCGATTGTCGGGGGCGGATTGTATTTATGCGGGGCTGGCGGATTACTTTGTGCCGTCTGACAAGCTGGAAAGCTTGAAAACGGCGTTACTGGAAACGGGTGATGTGGCGGTGTTGCAGGAATACGCAACCATGCCTGAAGGCTCTGCTTTAGCAGAAAATCGCACTGCGATTGATGCGGCTTTTGCACTGGATGATGTCGCAGATATTATGCAAGCCTTGAAAACCGACCCGTCTGATTTTGCAAAATCAGCCCTGAAGAACAGTTTGCGCGGTGCGCCGTTGTGCATGAAAATTACATTGATTGCCATTCGTGAAGCCCGTCAAAACCGATCACTGGAAATGGCCTTGCGCAATGAATACCGCATTGTCAGCACTTGCTTGCAAGAGGGTGAGCTGATCGAAGGTATCCGTGCTATGGTGATCGACAAAGACCGTGCCCCGAAATGGAAATACCCAACGCTGGAAAGCGTTCCGCAAAAGATGATTGATCGTTTGTACCAACCCGCCGCAGGTGGCGACTTTGCCATAGATAAATGAAAAGGATAAACCGATGTTAGAGACCCTGAAAATCAGCCGCGAAGGCGGCGTTGTACTGGTTGAAATCAACCGCCCCAAGCAACTGAATGCGTTGAATGAAAAGCTTCTGGAAGAAATGATTTCTGAACTGGCCCCGCTGGATAAAGACCCAAGCGTTGGTTGTTTCGTTCTGACCGGCAATGAAAAAGCCTTTGCCGCAGGTGCGGACATCAAAGAAATGGAAGGCAAAAGCTACGCAGATATGGTGGCCAAAGATTACTTTGCCGACTGGGATATCTTCACCGCATTCCGCACCCCCAAAATTGCCGCCGTCAACGGCTTTGCGCTGGGCGGCGGGTGTGAATTGGCAATGATGTGTGATTTCATTATTGCAGGCGTTGGTGCCAAGTTTGGCCAGCCAGAGATCAAGTTGGGCGTGATGGCCGGCATGGGTGGATCACAACGTATGACCAAACTGATCGGGCGTGCCAAGTCTATGGATATGCACTTAACAGGGCGTATGATGGATGCCGCAGAAGCACTGGCTTGCGGGCTGGTTGCGCGTGTGGTCGAAGACGATAAACTTGTTGAAACAGCGATGAAAACGGCGGCCACAATCGCAGGATATTCTAAACCTGTGACAGGCTTTATCCGTGAAGCGGTTAACCGCGCGGAAGAGGGCAGCTTGGCCGAAGGCCTGCTGTTTGAACGCCGCGTGTTCCATTCTCTGTTTGCAACCGAGGATCAAAAAGAGGGTATGAAGGCGTTTGTTGAAAAGCGCAAAGCAGAGTTCAAGGGGCGTTAACCCTACCGTTGATCAGGCATAATGCGCATGCGGGCGGTTTTCTTTTTTAAAACCGCCTCACGCCACAGCATCAGCAACCCACCGCCTAAAATCAGGGCCATACCAGCCCATGCCACGCTATCGGGCCATTCGCCGAAAATCGTGATACCCCAGAAAATTGACAGCACAAGGGCTGTGTATTCGATAGGCGCAATCAAGGCCGCTTCACTGATACGGTAAGCTTGGCTAATGAAATAACCGCCGATACCGCTGGCAATACCTATCCCCGTCATGGCCATCAGATCAAACGGTTCAGGCCATATCCAAGGCCGCAGCAGGAACTGCAAAGAGGCACTGTCTTGCTTTGCATACTGCCCGTCGCCAAAGATTAGGCCCATGATAGATGCGGTAACAACAAAAGTCAGTTGAATGTAAAACGTCATGGTCGAGGCTTTTTCGGTTCCACTCATCTTGCGGGTCATCATGTGCAGTCCTGCGTAACAAAAAGCTGCCCCTACGGGAAAAAGTGCTGCCCACTGAAAGCTGCCGGGTGTCGGGCGTAACATAACCACGGCCCCGACCAGCCCCATAACAACGGCAAGCCAACGCCACGGGCCAACTTTTTCCGACAAAAATATAACCGAAAAAATTGTGATGATCAGCGGCGAGACAAAGAATATCGCGGTAGCTTCCGACAAAGGGATTTCTGCTAACCCCAAAAAGAACAGCAGGTTTGCCATCACAACAAAACATCCCCGTATCAGATGCGACCGCAGACGTTTGGTGCGCAGCAACCCAAAACCACCTTCCAGCGGCATCATAATGCCAAGCGTGATCAACAGGCCTACACCCGCGCGGATCAGCACAACCTGATGTAGCGGGTAATCACCACTTAAAAACTTGATACCCACATCGTTTAATGTGAATGAGACAGAGGCAATCAGGGCGCAAATGACCCCGATACTAGAAAATGACAATGATTTCATCCTTTATCGATCACAGAAAAAAGCGGGTAAGGCTAGTCGTTTTGCGACAGAAATTATGACGTATTTAACCTCGACTTTTTGTCGTGCATGCAAAAGGATGTCTTTATGAAAACCATTACCACCTTTCCCCACCGTGTAACCGAACACGCCGATATGCCGATTATCATGTCGGACGGATGCCGCCTGTCTGCCCGTGTCTGGATACCTGATGGGGCCGAAGAAAACCCGATGCCGGTTATTTTCGAACACCTGCCTTACCGTAAACGCGACGGTACCATTGGGCGTGATGATCTGACCCACCCTTGGTTTGCAGGCCACGGTTATGTCTGCATTCGTACCGATATGCGCGGCAATGGCGACAGTGACGGGTTGATGGAAGATGAATATACCGCGCAGGAATTGCAAGACGCGGTTGAGGTGATTGAATGGGTTGCCAAACAGCCTTGGTGCAATGGTAATGTCGGGATGATGGGCATTTCATGGGGTGGGTTTAACGGGTTGCAAGTGGCAGCCCTTGCGCCTGAACCGCTGAAAGCGGTCATTACAATTTGTTCGACCACTGATCGTTATGCGGATGATATTCACTACAAAGGCGGTTGCCTGCTAGGTGAGAACTTCGGCTGGAGCAGCAACATGTTGATCTATTCATCACGTCCGCCTGATATGGCTATTGTTGGTAACCGCTGGCATGAGATGTGGATGCATCGTTTGGAAGATCTACACCCTAACCTTACAAACTGGCTGTGCCATCAGCACCGTGATGACTATTGGAAACATGGCTCGGTTTGCGAAGATTATACTGCGATCAAAGCTGCCGTTCTGTCTATTGGCGGTTGGCATGACGGGTATCGTAACACGGTCGCGCATTTGGTCGAAAACCTGTCATCACCCGTCAAAGGCATTGTTGGCCCGTGGATACATAAGTACCCGCATATTGCAGGGCCAAAACCCGCCATCGGATTTTTGCAGGAAGCAAAACGTTGGTGGGATCATTGGTTGAAAGACATTGATACAGGTGTTGATAAAGACCCGGATTATCGTGCCTATCTGATGGATAGTGTAGCACCCCAGAGATGGTTGGATGCGCGCCCAGGTCAATGGATTGCCGAAACTGAATGGCCCTCCAAGCGGATAAAATCAAAGACTTTATACTTGGCGCAAGGCGCCGCTTTGGCTGATGTGAAAAGCGATTTTCAGGTGCAGGTATCCTCGCCCCATGATTGCGGCATGGCAGGCGGCGAATATTTCCCTGTTTCCTTCGGTGTGGAATTACCTGGCAATCAAAGTCGTGATGATGCGGGGTCGGCTTGCTTTGACAGTGATGAACTTACAAACGCGATAGATATTGTCGGTACGCCACGCATTCATTTGCGCCTGTCCTGCGATAAACCACTTGGCCAGATAACCGTGCGCTTGTGTGATCTGCGCCCTGACGGCAGCTCGGCCTTAATCACATATGGGCACCTGAACCTGACCCACCGTGATAGCCATGAACACCCAATGGCTGTTCGCGTGGATGAAATGATGGACATCGCCTTTGATCTTGATCAGATCGCTTATCGTATCCCCGCTGGTCACCGCCTGCGTATTGCGGTTTCAACAAATTACTGGCCAATGCTTTGGCCGTCCCCAGAAACTACCAGCATCACGATTGAAGCGGGTTCCATTGAGTTGCCGGAACGGCCCTTGGCAAATGGCGATGAAGTTTCTTTTGAAGAACCCGAAGGTGCAACGGCATGGCAAGCTAATGAATTGCGCGCGCCAATATATACGCGTGATACTGCGACCGATGCACAAACGGGTGCGATCACAATCAGCATATTAAGCGATGGTGGTGAATATGAGGATTTGGATCACGGTTTAATCTCTGGTGGTTGGTTTAAAGAGAATTGGAGCATTCACCCAAGTGACCCAACCTCGGCCAAGGTTGAAACAGAATGGGAAGAAAAGGGGGGGCGCAAAGGGCAGATGTGGCATACACGTGTTTTCACACAGATGCACTCAGATCAATCCTACTTTTTTTGGACTGCACACCTTGAAGCCTATGAAAACGGGGTATTGGTATTTGAACGTGATTACAAAGATCAGGTTCCACGTGATTTAGTGTAACCGCTGCGCAAAAAAAGAGGCAGAGAAATCTCTGCCTCGCTTCTTGTTATGGATATTGGATTAAAATCTAAACCCAAGAAAAACGGATGCAGAGTTCTCATCAACACCTGTGATACCAAACTTGTTGTTCCAGTACGAGTATTCAACACCAAGATGTATCTTGCCTGCTGGGCGGCCCATTGCGTAGCCAATATCCCATCTGATTTGTGGTGAGAAAAGAACTTGGTTGTCAACACCACTGCCTTGATCGCCAATGAAATCAACAAAGCCTTGGAATTTGAACTTCTGACTACCCAGATCGAACGGTGCAGCCCAAACTACAGTGGCCTGATACGTGGTATCAAGATTGCGGCTAAAAGGGTCTTCAAGGTTGGTATAGGTGGTCAAGGCAAGTGACAAAACTTGAAAGCCAGGTACATTGAAACTTACCCGAGGGCCTACCAGAGCGACCGTAAAGTCAGTGCCTTGGTTCACACCAAATTGCAAGTCGAGTGCACTGATAAAGCCGTCGCCTAAATCTAAGCCGAATTGTTTGCCGTGCAAAGTGTAGTAGATCTCGCCATACTGGTCAGTTTGATTATTGGTACCTACCGCTGCAGTATTATCGGCGAAAAAGTCGACGAAGAAGAACAAATCCCCAATGTCGTTGGTTGAAAAATGCTCTAGCGTGATTGTTGCACGATCAGTTGTTTCACCGAAGCCAGGAAAGGTGGAATTGCTGCCCACTTTGTAGCCGTCACCATAGTGAAACTGGATTTCAGTCGTTGAAAAGCCGGCTTGTGCCGCGCCGCTACTCAATCCTAAAGCCAAAGCTGCCAAGCCCAAGCCTTTTTTAATTTTTTTGAATGACATGATACCTCCCCGATACGTCAAGTGCCCGCCAGAGTCGGCGGGCTGATTATATGTTCTGGTATCATGGCGTAGGAAAAGTTGATTCAAAAGGCTATATAATGTTGAAACACTTTCAATATATTCCATATAACGCGTTTGTGAACACATAAAAATAAAAGGCTTTTTATATGCTTTCTAAGAATTACTTGAAGATGGTCAAAGGCTTTGAGATAGGGTTTTCGCGGCGGTTTTCACAACCGCACTGATGCTTTTGACCCGGTCAAGCGTCATCCGATGTGTTGGCCCTGAAACGGAAATTCCAGCTACCGCTTCGCCAAAGAAATTCAAAATGGGTGATGCGATGCATCGCATACCAAGATTTTTCTCTTCGTCATCAAATGCAAAGCCCTGTGCGCGGATGGTCTTCATCTCTTGCAACAGTTTTTCGGGATCTATGATGGTCTTATCCGTGAATTTTTCCAAAGAATGCTGCTTTAATAATTTCGCAATGCGATCATCAGAATAATGCGCCAACAGTGCTTTGCCGATACCTGATGCATGCATCGGCGATTGGGTGCCAGGTGGGAAAAATGCACGTATGGTTTCATGGGTTTCCACCTGGCTGACAAAAATCACCCTGTCGGATTTCTCAATGCCAAGATTAGCGGTTTCACCGGTTTGCGCCATTAAATCACGCATAATAGGCCGGCTGCGTTCCACCACACTACTGCGGCGCACAAAGGCGTAGCCAATTTGAAATGCAGCGGGGCCGATGTTCCAGACCTGCGTGGCAGGATCAGTTTCCACGATTTTGCGGGCCTGTAAGGTGGATAGAACACGGTAGATAGTGGCCGGCGACTGGTTTAGTTCTGCGGCAATTTCTGACAGGGTCAGCCCGTGCTTTGAAGCCAGAATATCAAGCACGTCAAAGGCGCGATCAACCGATTGAATCGTGTTTTGGCCCGCTTTACTATAAAAGTTTTTCGGCCGTCCTCGGGGGTGTGATTTAGTGGGCATGGCAACCTTTCAGTTAAATTATTATTAGTATTGAAAATTGATTTTGGCTAGTAAAAAAATGTAACTATATGAAAAAATTAAAGTTTATATGAATCTTTGCACATTGAAACGGTTTTTCAAAAAAATTGAAACACTGGAAAACAACCTATACCGTATAAGAAACTTACCCATAGGCAGCATAGCAATGAACTTTCAAAACCCCGTATTCATCCCCGGCCCAACCAACATGCCAGAAGTGTTGCGCAAGGCCGTAGACATGCCAACACTGGATCACCGCTCATCCCTGTTCGGGGAAATTCTACACCCCGCTCTTGCCGGCGTTAAGGCCGTGTTAAAAAGTAAAACAGCAGAGGTTTTTGTGTTCCCTTCAACAGGAACGGGTGGTTGGGAAACCGCGATCACCAACACGCTTTGTGCCGGTGACAAGGTTCTGGTTGGCCGTAACGGCATGTTCAGCCATCGCTGGATTGATATGTGCGAACGCCACGGGCTGGAAGTTCAGGTCATAGAAACGCCTTGGGGTGAAGGCCTGCCTGCGGCGCGTTATGAAGAAATTCTGGCGGCGGATAAATCGCATCAAATCAAAGCGGTTCTGGCAACCCATAATGAAACCGCCACGGGTGTGGTTTCTGATATTGCCGCCATCAGTCAAACATTGAAAACCGCAAACCATCCTGCCCTTTTATATGTGGACGGCGTCAGTTCCATCGGTTCCATGGATTTTCGCATGGATGAATGGGGCGTTGATATTGCCATCACTGGTTCGCAAAAGGGCTTCATGTTACCTGCGGGTCTGGCCATTGTGGGCTTCAGCCCCAAAGCCATGGCCGCATTGGAAACCGCCACCTTGCCGCGTACTTTCTTTGATATCCGCGATATGGGCAAGGGTTATGCAAATAACGCTTACCCCTACACGCCTGCCGTTGGCCTGTTGAACGGTTTGAAAATGGCAACTGAAATGCTGCTGTCTGAAGGCTTGGAAAATGTCTTTGCCCGCCATCACCGCATCGCTTGCGGTGTACGTGCCGCCGTGGATGCTTGGGGATTGCAGCTTTGTGCTGTATCATCCGATCTGTATTCTGACACGGTCAGTGCCATTTGCACACCAGAAGGCTTTAACGCCACAAGCATTGTGACCCACGCCGCCGATAAATACGATGTCGCTTTTGGTGTTGGCTTGGGTGAGGTTGCGGGCAAGGTTTTCCGCATTGGCCATTTGGGCAGCCTGACGGATGTAATGACTCTATCAGGTATTGCCACCGCTGAAATGTGCATGGTCGATCTGGGTTTGGATATCAAACTAGGTGCTGGTGTTACCGCCGCACAGGAACACTACCGCACGGTATAAAGGAACGTAAAAATGTATATTCCCACTTTAGATGACATGTTGGCCGCCCACGTGCGGATCAAGCCCTATATCCACCGCACCCCTGTTCTGACCTCATCATTCTTGAATGAACTCACAGGCGCCGAGCTGTTCTTTAAATGTGAAAACTTCCAAAAAGCCGGTGCGTTTAAAGTGCGCGGTGCCTCTAATGCGGTGTTTGGCTTGCCTGATGGTATGTTGGAAAAAGGCGTTGCTACCCATTCTAGCGGCAATCACGCACTTAGCTTGTCTTATGCCGCAGGTCGGCGGGGAATACCCTGCACAGTGGTTATGCCGCGCACAGCACCGCAAGCCAAAAAAGATGCGGTCATCGGTTATGGTGGCAAGATCGTTGAATGCGAACCCTCTACATCCAGCCGTGAAGAAGTATTTGCGCAAGTGGTCACCGAAACCGGTGCGGAATTTGTGCACCCCTATAATGACCCCCGCGTGATTGCAGGGCAGGGCACCTGTGCGCGTGAACTGATCGAACAGGTTGAAAATTTGGATGCAGTTATGGCCCCCATCGGTGGCGGCGGGATGATTTCGGGCACCTGCTTGACCTTGTCAAATCTTGCCCCGAACGTGAAAATTTATGCAGCCGAGCCAGAACAAGCCGATGATGCCGCACGCAGTTTTAAAGCAGGCCATATCATTGCGGATGACGCACCTGTAACTGTGGCCGATGGTTTGAAAGTGCCGCTGAAGGAACTGACATGGCATTTTGTCAGCAATTACGTTTCGGACATTCTGACCACCAGTGAACAGGAAATTATCGACGCGATGAAGCTGATCTGGAAGCGGATGAAAATCGTGGTGGAACCAAGCAGCGCTGTACCGCTGGCGGCAATTTTGAAAAACAAAGAAACCTTCGCAGGCAAGCGGATTGGGGTGATTATTACCGGTGGTAATGTTGATCTGGATTTGCTGCCTTGGCTGAAAACTGAAAAGTAGGAGAATATTATGAACGTGGAAACTAATTTTGAAGGTCTTGAAGTGGGCTTTGATGTACCAGCTTTGCCCGGCATGGATGAAGCGGATATTCAAACCCCGTGCCTGATCCTTGATCTGGATGCGCTGGAACGCAATGTCAAAAAGATGGGCGATCTTGCGCGTGATATGGGTGTGCGTCACCGCGCCCATGGCAAAATGCACAAGTCTGTGGATGTGGCCAAATTGCAGGAAACGCTGGGCCACTCAGTAGGTGTTTGCTGTCAGAAAGTGTCCGAGGCCGAAGTGTTTGCCCGTGGTGGTATCAAGGATGTAATGGTGTCAAATCAGGTGCGCGACCCCCTTAAGATCGACCGCCTTGCACGGATGCCAAAACTGGGTGCGCGGGTGCTTGTCTGTGTCGATGATCCGGAAAACGTGGCTGATCTGTCGGCTGCTGCACAAAAGCACGGCACCCAAATTGAATGCCTTGTGGAAATTGATTGTGGTGCGGGTCGGTGTGGTGTGACCACCAGCCAAGAGGTGGTGAATATCGCCAAGCTGATCGATGCCGCAGACGGTTTGAAATTTGCCGGTATTCAGGCCTATCAGGGCGCGATGCAACACCTTGATCTGTACACTGACCGCAAAGCCAAAATCGACATTGCGGTTGAACAGGTGGAACACGCGGTCAACGCTTTGAAATCACTTGGGCTGGAATGTGATATTGTTGGCGGCGGCGGCACAGGGTCTTATTACTTTGAAGGCACATCCGGTGTGTTCAACGAATTGCAATGCGGCTCTTACGCATTTATGGACGCGGATTACGGCCGTATTCTGGATAAGGACGGCAAGCGCATTGATGATGGTGAATGGGAAAACGCACTGTTCATTCTGACATCGGTGATGAGCCATGCAAAAGCCAATCAAGCGGTTGTTGATGCAGGGCTGAAAGCCCAATCTGTAGATAGCGGCCTGCCGACGGTTTTTGGCCGTGATGACAAGGTTGAATACCTGAAATGTTCAGATGAACACGGGGTTGTCGGTGATCCAGACGGTGTGTTGAAAGTGAATGACAAACTGCGTTTGGTGCCGGGCCATTGTGACCCTACCTGTAATGTTCACGATTGGTATGTCGGGGTGCGGGGTGGCAAGGTTGAAAGCCTGTGGCCGGTATCTGCACGCGGCAAAGCTTATTAACCTTTTATAATAAAAGAGAAATATAATGATTATTGTTCCAGAAAAAGAAATTGCCGCGTTGATGACCCGTGAAAGTTCATTTGCGGCGGTTGAAGGGGTGTTTGCCTCTATGTCAAAACGCACGGCTTATAATTTTCCGGTTATCCGTGAAGCGATCGGTCATGCGGATGCGCTTTACGGCTTTAAATCAGGCTTTGACCGTGCCGCCCTTAATCTGGGTTTGAAATCAGGCGGCTATTGGCCCGGAAATGCGGCCAAAGGCCTGACCAATCACCAGTCGGCAATTATGCTGTTTGATGCCGATACCGGCAAAATCCGTGCGGTTGTAGGTGGTAATTTGTTAACAGCCCTGCGCACGGCCTCTGCCGCTGCGGTTTCGGTGGCACATCTGGCGCGCAAAGATGCACGGGTTCTGGGAATTGTTGGGGCAGGTCATCAGGCTACGTTTCAGTTGCAGGCAGTAGCCGAGCAACGCAATTTTGACCGTGTGGTTGCGTGGAACAGGACACCTGAAAAACTGGCGTCTTTAGCCAAGAAAGCCGCTGAAATAGGCTTACCGTTTCAGGCGGTTAGTCTGGATGAACTGGGGGCGCAGGCGGATGTTATCGTCACGATCACATCCAGTTTTGACGCTATCCTGAAGGATGCACAGGTTAAAGCGGGCACCCATATTGCCTGCATGGGAACTGATACCAAAGGTAAACAAGAGGTTGAGGCGGCATTGGTGGCACGTGCGACCACATTCACCGATGAGATTGCCCAATCAATCAGCATTGGCGAATGCCAGCACGCGATTGCGGATGGATCATTGCAACAGGTTGATATTATTGAACTGGGTGCTGTGATAAACGGTGATCATAAAGGGCGCATATCAGATGATCAGGTGACCTTGTTTGACGGCACCGGTGTTGGGTTGCAAGACTTGGCGGTAGCCTCGGCTGTTGTCGATCTGGCGGTTGAAAAAGGCATTGCTTTGGATGTAGATTTTTAAGATACACGAACTCTGTCCAACAAGGCCACTCTTATGACCAGAAAACTCTTGCGCGGTCGGGTTCTGACCTTTCACACTGAACCGCAAGCCCCTGACGATACACAAAGCTTTGATTATATCGAGGACGGCGCGCTGATCCTATCGGATGGTCTGATCGAAGCGGTCGGGACATATGCGGATTTGCAATCGCAGGCTACAGGTGTCGAAGTAATCGACCACCGCCCGCATATTTTGATGGCAGGTTTTATCGATACGCATATCCATTTTCCGCAAGTGCAGGTGGTGGCATCTTGGGCTGAACAACTGCTGGACTGGCTAGAAAACTATACCTTCCCCGAAGAAACCCGCTACGCCGATGCACCCCACGCCAAAGCAATGGCAACGCGGTTTTATGACCAGCTAATAGATCACGGCACCACCACTGCAATGGCCTATTGCTCGGTGCATAAACAATCGGCAGAGGCTTATTTTGAAGAGGCGGAAAAGCGTAATATGCGCATGATCGGCGGTAAAGTTCTGATGGATCGCAATGCGCCTGACGGGCTGCGCGACACGCCACAATCGGGYTATGATGACAGTAAAGCRTTGATCGAAAAATGGCATGGCAGAGGCCGCGCATTATACGCGATCACACCGCGTTTCGCGATYACMTCGACCCCTGAACAGATGSAAATGGCAGGCGTGTTGGCCGCAGAACACCCCGAWTGYTATGTRCAAACMCACCTGTCGGAAAACCACGACGAGATTKCYTATACGGCWGAACTWTACCCGCAAGCCCGCGATTATCTGGATGTYTATGAAASCWACGGMYTGCTGGGGCCMAAGATGTTTTTGGGCCATTGYATYCATTTGAAAGASCGTGAGATCGGGGTGATTGCCGAMACCGGTTCRCAYCCGGTTTTTTGCCCCACRTCCAACYTGTTTCTGGGCAGTGGTYTGTTTGATGATGCAGGGYTGCGCGCGCGGGGTATTGTTAACGCAATCGCYACCGATATWGGYGGCGGCACCAGYTAYTCGATGYTGCAAACCTTGARTGARGGCTAYAAGATWYTRCARCTKCAAAGGCARCGGATGCAYRSKTTYCGCGCRTTYTACTGGATYACACGCGGCAATGCYGTGACCMTKGGGTTGCAGGATMAAATMGGCACGCTGGAKGCGGGAACTGAGGCTGATATYGTGGTGCTRAATTCTGCGGCMACRYCWGCAATGACCTTGCGTGCGGAACGGATTGARACGTTGGCAGAAGAGTTGTTTTTGATGCAAATCATGGGTGATGACCGTACCATTGCGCAGACTTATGTGGCTGGGATTGCGCAAAAAAAGGGCCGCGCCTAGAACGCAGCCCTTTTAGATTTCTATTCTTCGACTAACTCTTCAGGCAGGATTAGGTTCAGAAAAATTGCAATGATTGCGGCTGGTAACAGGCCTGTGCTGATCAGTATTCTGGCCATGTCAGGCAAGAACTTCATCGCATCAGGCACTTGTTGCATACCCAGACCCATGGTCAGGGCCACCGCAAAAATTACCATGTTACGTTTGTTCCAATTCACCTCTGACAGCATATTAATGCCAGCCGCTGCCACCATGCCGAACATCATGATCACACCACCACCCAGCACGGGGTAAGGTACAGTGTTCACATAAGCCGCAATTTTGGGGCTAAGGCCGCAGATGATCAGAAAAATCGCACCAATGGTCACAACATGGCGGCTCATGATGCCAGTCATTGCGATCAGGCCTACGTTTTGCGAAAAGGATGTATTTGGAAAAGCCCCAAACACACCAGCAATCGCTGTGCCCAGACCATCTGCAAAAGTAGCCCCTGTGATTTCCTCATCGGTGGCTTCACGCCCTGCACCACCTTTAGTGATACCAGACACATCGCCCACAGTTTCAACCGTTGAAACAAACGCCATCAGGCACATGCCGATCACGATAGCCCAGTTAATCTCAAACCCGAACTTGAACGGCACAGGCACGCCAAAGGCAGAGGCAAAGCCAACCTTGGAAAAATCCACAACGCCAAAGACGAAATGCGCAACCAGATAGCCCGCGATTAGACCGATCAAAACAGCCGCCGCTGACAAGAAACCTTTGAAGAAAAATTTCACGCCTAAAGTGACGATGATCACGGTAAAGGCCATCGTCCAATT